>CAZFAL010000091.1:0-11594 GCA_964516945.1 uncultured Ignavibacteriales bacterium | reverse complement strand
GTAGGCCCCATAGGATGTCAGACGGCCAATCGGTGTGTCATCAGAGCGGATGAGCGCCTCGCCCTCAATTTGTAGCATCTTGTACTGTGACGGATGGTCTTTGAGCTTGCCGTCAAAGCCAACAACCCATGAGCGGTATTGTGACAGCGAGGTCGCAACCAGTGACCCGGCCGGGCCGGTTGAATCCATCCGGCTGACTTCATTGACCGCTGAGACACCAAGCGCCAGCTCAGCGGATTCAGACACTGAAAACGACGTGGTCAGCCGGGTGAAGAATCCGGCGTCAGGCCGTTCTGGCAGAGTATCACGCGCCTCACCGGGGATTAGTCCCTCGCCTTGCAAAGCGCCGACCATCAATTCCGTATAGGCGTCACCGGTTGGAAGCAGACGGGACACTTGAACTGTGATTTCGTTGAGTCCCTCAGCGGTGAATAACATTGTGTGCGGTAATGGTCGTTTCATAAATGACCAGGCGTGCTCATGCACCGGATTCAATCTGCCGAATTGCATCAGATTCTTGCCGACGCGCACACTCAAGTCGAGCGGCAAGCCGCGATTGACGGTCAAATACAATTCCTCAATATTTGCCGGCTCGCCTTCTTCGGCGGCAAGAATTCCTACCGCATACGTGTATGGGTTCACGTAACCTGTCGCGTTCAATTCCAACCCCGGGTTGGCGAGAGTAAGCTCGCGAACTTCGGCGTTACGTGAGTGATCATTGTGGCTGAATATTCGAATATCACCAACTGCGGAGATATCGGGATTCAGGGTAGTTTGCGCGGCGATGGATGAAGTTATTCCTACGCAGACGCAAAGCGTAATAAACAGACAACGCTTCATGCAATCTTCTCCTTTTTTGCAGTGACGTATAGCCGATACATCGAATAACGGCTCGGTGTCACATCATTGAGAATGACTTAGCATTCTCGTACAGATTCGGTATTGTAGTGGTTACAGAAGAGAATCAAACAACAGGAGGGGGACGTATGAAGCGCTCAGCATGGACACTGACATAGGCGTGGACATGCTCATGGCTTTTGAGAATGAAGAAGGTGAAAAGAAAATATGGCGCTGTAACTGTCGGGGTTGGCTGGACGATTCGCTGGCTGACTTTGCAAATGGGACATTCTGTGGACTTACCTGCGCCGGCGTCACAATGTGTGACATGCGCGATAAGTAGCGAGAACGCGCCGAGCAACAATGCTACAGTTATCTGCCTGAACAAATGTCTCCGCCTGCTGTCCTGATTGAAGAGGCTCTGATTGACAGCGCTGTTCTTGAAGATGTTGTTCGTGAAGATATTGTTCTTGAAGATGTTCTGAGCTGAAACCATGCTTTCCTCAGTCACGGGGTCAAGTCGGTGGCAATCGGTTCGGTATCAAGGACCGGACAACAGAGCCCCGGATCCACTTGAAATCCATAGTAGCCGTCGGTGTCGACCTTGTCAACATGGACACCCCTGGACAGGTCCCCCGAGAAACCATCTTGAAACGACACCGTGAGACAATTCAGCTTGTAATTCAATTATTTCAATTCCGCAAGGCGCGACAACTCAGAAACCTCGAGCTAACACTAAGTATTGCAGGCGATTAGACGCTCTTGCAGTATTTCTCTTGCCAAACGGCGCCCTATTGATTACTATTCAGATAACGGAGTCGGAAATCCGATTATGTCGTCTCTACTCTCAAAATCTTCGATCTACGCGCTCAGGGCGGCGCTGTACATAGCAACCTTACCACCGAACGAATATGTGCCAGTGCATGATGTAGCCGAGAAGCTGGGTATTTCTTTCCACTTTCTTGCAAAAATCCTTCAGGCGCTGACACAGCGGGGGATACTAAAGTCATTTCGCGGTCCCAAAGGAGGAGTGACATTGGGACGTCCCGCCGATGAGATTTCGCTCTCGGAGTTGGTTGAGGCGGTTGACGGCTCACGTCGGTTTGACGGATGTCTAATGGGTTTGCCGGGCTGTGGCACAGAAAAGCCCTGTCCGTTGCATGAACGCTGGGCGAGCACTCAGGAGACTATTGACGCGATTTTCACCGACACAACGCTCGGAGAGCAGGCGCGGAGAATTAAGGAACTGGCTCTGCGTTTACATTGAGCTTGGCGACTGACAGACAGACATAAAGACATAAACGAAGAGACAAAAACAAAGAGAGCGTCAATGAAATGTCATTGACGCTCTCTTCTTTTGTACAGGAGCCTGAGAGACGATTACTTAAAGCGTTTCGGAGACTTTGCCTCCCAGACGGCAATAATCGGGCTGGCGACAAACACCGAACTATAGGTTCCGACAATTACACCAAGTATCAACGCCAGCGAGAAGTTATGCAACACTTCTCCGCCGAAGAAGAAGAGGACTACCACCACAGACAATGTGGTCAGCGAGGTATTAATTGTCCGTGACAGCGTTTCATTGATTGACAAGTTGATTGCCGGAACAAACTCCGCCTTCTTGCGAAACTTTTTCAGGTTCTCACGAATCCTGTCGTAGATAACCACCGTGTCTGTGAGTGAATAACCGGCAATAGTCAACAAAGCGGTAACTATCAGCAAAGTGATTTCTACGTCCATGAGATAAAAAATACCGAGCACAGCGAGCACGTCATGGAAAGTTGCGATTGTCGCAGCGACTCCTCCACGAAAGTCAAAACGAATGGCGATATAGATAAGAATTCCGAGCACCGATACCAAAATTGCCCAGAACGCGTCTTTGCGCAGGGTTTCACCGACTGACGGGCCGATTGTATGTTCGGAATCCTTAATGAAAGTATTGTCCGGGAATCCATTGGCTATCGCCTCCTGGAGTCGTTCTGCGGCGCTCACGCCGTTTACTTCATCAGTTTGTTTAATGCGAATCAGGAATGTGTTGGGAGTTTCTCTACCCTGCAATTGCTGAATTGTCGCTCCACTGAATCCCGCATTGTCAATTACGGAACGAAGCTTGTCAATTGTCACATCCTTTTCAAAATTACCCTGAATCATCGTACCACCGGAGAAATCAATTCCCATGTTGGCTTTGTTAAGCGCAACCATGGTGAACGCATACAAACCCAGCGCCACTAAGACACCGGAGATGACGAATGAGATTCGTCGCGCTCCAATGAAGTCTATTTCCGTTTTTCCAATTATTCTAAACATTTCTCTTATATCCTTTGACACATTTCGATTTATTGAACATCTGTTCCTACCACATGGACTGTACGCGAAAACGCTACAACTAAGATCGCTTCAGCTAAATGCTCAGTGTTTTGTAGTTCTTTCGCAGGTTGAAGAACATCCTTGTGATAAACCAGGCGGTCAACAGAGAAATCAACACACCCCAGAACAGTGTCACGGCAAAACCGCGTATTGGTCCTGAACCGAACCAGAAAAGCGCTGCGGCTGTGATCATTGTTGTCACATGCGAATCAACAATCGCCAGCAAGGCGCGTTCATACCCGGCGTCAATGGCCGAGCGGACATTCTTGCCTGCAGCCATTTCTTCACGAATGCGTTCAAAAATCAGTACATTCGCGTCAACCGCTATACCGAGTGTCAGAATAATTCCGGCGATTCCCGGCATAGTCAATGTGGCGCCGAGCCCGGCCATAATCGCCAGCAGGAAGAACATATTGAAGATCAAGGCAACATCAGCTATCACGCCTGAAAGGCGATAGTAGATGCCGATAAACAACAGAACAACCATCAGCCCCCACAACGAACTTTTGTATCCTTTGTGGATTGAGTCCGAGCCAAGGGTCGGTCCGACAAGATTCTTTTCAATAATCTCAACATCAACCGGCAGGGCGCCGGCTTTGAGAACTGTTTCGAGGTCTTTCGCATCCTGCGCATCTGCAGATCCACCGAGAGTAATTTGTCCCCGTGTGCGAATACGACTGTTGATAAACGGTGCGCTTTCAACTTTGTCATCAAGGACAATGGCAAACGGTTTGTCGATATTATTGCTTGTCAAACTGGCAAACTTGTTCGCCGGACGACCGGAGAGCTGAAAATTGACGACCGAACTACCGGTCTGGTCGCGACTAGCGCGGATGTTTTCGAGATCTTTGCCGAGGAAGCGCACTTCATCTTTGAGGAAATAGATTCTGAAGATTTCCTGATTGTCCTGAACGTCATCACGAGTCGAGAAGAGTATCTGAATGCCTTTGGGAATCACCCGCTGTACTTCCGGCATCTTCAGAATCTTCTGAACGGTCTTTTTTTCACTGACCGGAATTGTGACAATCGGCCAGGGAACGTTTATTCGACTGACATTGTTGCGGTAGAGAAATGTTGAGCTGAACGGAGCCTCTTCCTCCGGTGTTGGCTCATTATCAAGCGCCGTGTCAGTGGCAGTCGAATCACTTCCCAGCAATTCCGAAAGCAGGTTTTCGCCCGTTGTATCTGGCTCATTCTGCGCCGCCGGGGTAGTTGAATCACCGGCGCTCTCTGCGCCATCTGTGGCGCCTCCGTCAGCTCCTGATTTGCGCTTGTTCACAGCTACGACAACACTGTCAATGCGCTTGATAATCTGGTCGGCGGTCTCCTGAGTTGCAACCATTTTGAACTCAAGACGTGCGGTTCCTTTTATCAATTGCTCCGCGCGCTTTTCATCCTTCCAGCCCGGCAAGTCGATAATAATTCGGTCCTCACCCTGTGTCTGAATAATTGGTTCAAAGACGCCTTCAGGATCAACACGATTACGGATAATCTCTTTGACACGATTGACAGCGTCAGCGCGCTCTTTCTTCGGCAGTGACTCCACTTTGGCGCGCACTACGGTATGGATGCCGCCCTGCAAATCAAGACCCAAACGCATTGAACCGGCAATCAGGTCTTTGTACGCGTCAGGATCTGTCTGTAATAACTGCTGGCGCTCTGTCTGATCCATTGTCCAGAGCTTGATTGTCTTACGAGAGGCGAACAGCGCAATGACTATCAAAGCCACTGTCACAATCACACTCCACTTTTGCTTACCCATATGGATAATAACCTTTCTCTTTATCAGTCAGACTTTCCGGCTGAGTGATTCATCTCTGCAATGAAACCTGCCTGTGCGTTGTATCTACGGCTGTCTCTCAACATCGCCAGAGCGCTCATTGCGTTCCTGTCACTACTATTGATATGTGTATGTTACATTCTACTGAAATCTACAGAAGATAAATGGCGTTGAATTCACGAGATACTTTTTTGACGAACATTCAATACATAACTCGCGATTTACGCCGGAGGAAGAGCTAACTCACACCGGACGGCTTTTGCCCGAGCAAGGTTGCGGCAAAGCGCTGATTCGGATGTTCGGCGTGAATGGCGCCTGCGGGAATATGGGAAATTGAAGTAGTATGCTTGAAAAGCTCATCAGATTCTTCCAAATAGTAGGTGCGCGTCCAATGCGATGAGCTGACAGCGCCGCTGGCGGAAGCGCCGACCAACCAAAGGACTACCGGAGAGCTATGCGGCGCCGAACTCTTCATGCCGCCATCATTTTCTAACGGTCCACAATCAGGCGACTTTGATTGTAGCGCGCCTACTTTCGCAAGAAACGGATTGAGAGTCAGCCGGACAGTGACAGACTGCTTGTGGCCGTGCCCGTCGCTTTGAGACGCTTGCATCCTGCAGCCGGAGAAACATTCCGGGTCATTGGAGACATCTTGTAAGACGTCGTGTGCGACTTCCTGTGATGCCCCGGCAACCGCAGGCGCTGCAATTGATGTCGTGATATAGTAGAGGGGTGAAACGCCAACGCTCATGAGAGAAAGCATCCACAGCGCTATTACACCAAAACGCAACGCGGGATGAATGCTATGGAGTCTATCGTGAGTCATACTTTTGTGGGCCATACGTTGTCGCAAAACCGGTTGAACTTTCGTTGGCGAACCCTATGGGAATATCGTCAATTTCGCGTTCCTGCGAATACCGGGGCAATATAGAGAGCCCTCCGCAGGTGTCAACAGGATAAGACAGGAAGCCCGGATTGCGACCTTGCCTGAAATCTCCAGTTGAATGGGAAGCAAGAATCGCGCCACATTGTCCATTCGGCAAAATAGACGGCTTAATACCTCTATCCCCGTAAGATCATATTGACTATATCCTTACGATGCAAGACGCCAATAGGTTTTGTCTCATCATCCACAACATATACCCGCCGCAGATCATCTTTGACCATAATCGCAGAAACCGGCACAATATTGTCGTTCGGAGCCGCATAAATATGGTCATCCTGAAAAATCTGCGAAATCTCGATTTTATCCGCCTTCTTGAGTAGCTCCTCAAACGGCTCCTCCGGCAATTCGAAATCCGGGGTGGTCGCCAGAGCCTTGTAGTCCGGCAATGCGGCAGTCAGCAGGTCTCTGTCGGAAATCTGGCCTATCAATTTACCGTGGTCATCGACAACCGGAAGAGCCGAGAGCCGGTTCCGAAAAAGCACATTCGCGGCCTGCCTGAGCGACTGGCCCTCAGAAATAGTGACGGGATTATGACGCATTAAATCGGCGACAGTAATCTCCCGGTTAACCATGACCCCGGACTGCCAGATGACGTCCAGCATTTCATACGGCGTACGCGCTTCTTTGAGTTTGGTGATATTCTCTTCCTCGCGGGCAAAGTTCGCCAAAGCCGAGAGCGTTTGTAAATACATCCGCGAGATATTTGACGGTGTCAGAAGTAAACAGACAACTTCGAGCACGGTGCCGTCGCGACAGCTTTCCACTCCTCTATGCGAAACACCCATTGCGAGATACATTTTCGAGACAGCGTCAGTGCGGGCGTGCGGAAAAGCAAAGGAATGTCCGTAGGAAGTGTTTTCAATCATCTCCCGTTCGAGAATCTTCTTCATTACTTCATCGGTGTCGATTGTCCTATCGTGTTCGGCTATTTTCCCCAGCAGTTGGTCAATTGCCTCGATTTTACCACAACCGATGAGATTCGGCTCAAGATAATCAGGATTCAATAGTGTCGCGAGACGCATCATGATGCAGTGTATCCCGAATTTTCGGCCTTATCGATTTTCGCTTCACTTGTATCTGCGGCAACCTGAGAATCAGTTGAGGTTGCAGCCTGGCTGTTCAGCTCCGGATTTGCTGCGCTATCAGGAACTTTCACGGCCAGTCTGCGCCCTCTGAATCGCTGTGGAGAGGCAATCCCGCCGGAAACCAGAAACTTAAAGCCCTCTTCGATAGTCATATCGAGAAGGACGACATCCTCCGGAGGCACAAGAATCACCATACCGGAGACCGGTGTTGGTGTTGACGGCACAAAGAGACACGCCAAAGATGTGACGTCTTCACCAATGTCCAAATTGGGACGCTTCACGAGAAACGCAAGCGCGTACGCGCCGCGTCGCGGATACTCCACCAGCACAACCTGCTTAAACGCATGCTTGTTCGGCAACGTCACGCCCTCAACGAGCTGTTTTGCGGCGCTATAAATGGTGCGCACCCCGGGGAAACGGTTTAACAGTTTCTCACCTCTGCGCAGGAAATTCGCGCCGACGAGATTGCAAGTGAATAAACCGACCAGTAAAATCAGCAGGATAGTGGTAACCAGTCCTAATCCGGGGATGCTGTAGCCGAAAAAGTGTTCAACGAATGGCGCCAGGACACCGTCGATAGTCTCGAAGAGGAACTTGAGCAGGATGAAGGTAAGAATCAGAGGCGCAACAACGAGCGCGCCGGATATGAAATTGCGCTTGAGAATATCTCGAATGCGATGATACAGTGACACAAACGCCTCATGCAGACTTTGAACTTGTTTATTCGTCAATCCCCGGGCAGCGCCCGGGAACGCCCTTCACACCTGCAATAATCAGACTATTCACTACCCACTGTCAAGCGCCTTGCGACGTATGTGGGAGATTTGTGTGCTGACGCCGGACATTAGTCTCCACACATCCTCACAGCCCGAAGACAGCGACTGCCTGGACCGTGATTTCTTCAATCGCCGCCGGTGAGATTCCCGCATAGAGAATTATCGCACAGGTAATAGCCGCCGCCACTCTCATCGACGGAGTCAGATACAGCTTCAGGGGCATGTCGGAACAATCCGCAGAACTATCCGGAGCGCGGTACATGTTCCAGATGAGCCGGATGATAATCAGCAGGAGCGCCAGCGAAACGATGACCGTCAAAGAAAACAGCCACCATTGCCGGGTGTTCAGCATTGAATTGAATAAGTCCATCCGCGCCGTGAATCCGGCGGTGAACGGCAAAGCGCCCAGCGAGGCAAACGCAAGAGTCAGCACAGCCCCCGCCGCAGGCGAACGCCGCGCCAGGCCTGTCAAATCGGCGACCATTGTCTCTCTGATTTGAGCGCCGGATTCCAGCCCCTCTAACCCCTCCAGCAAAGGCATAGCCATCGCCAGCGCCAAAATAGCGAAGAGTGTTTGCAAAAGAGCCCCTGAGAGTCCGATTGAACTGGCGCTGATGACACCACAGAGCGCAAACCCACCCTGTGCGATCGCCAGCCATAAAAGTATCCGGCGTAATGAACGCTCTTTCAAAATCACGAGCGCTGTCAAAAACATGGTGATGGTAAACACTGCCGTGAGCGCCGGCGCCCAGTCGAGAGGAGCCATGACATCACCACTGAAAGCGATGAGCGCATTGTCGAATATCCGGGAGAGAGCAATGATGCCGGACATTAGTCCGGTAAGAAGCGCCAGAGGGAGCGCTCCGCTTCGTCGTAAACTATGTGACTCTCCGAGCCAGAGATGAAACGGGGCCAGTCCCATTTTGGAAGTCACCCCGGCTGTGATGAGCGCAATCGCCAGTATCAGAGCCGGGCCAAGTTTCTTGAATGTCAGGAACACAATCGAAATATTCACACGTAGTTGTATCAGCTCCAGCGCTCCACCGATGCCGTAGAGAATAGCAAAGCCAAAAAGCAGAACCAGTGAACTAAAGAGTCCATACCCGAATACGCGCAAGAACCTCGCACGTGACGCTTCAGCAACCGTTTCTGGAGCGCCTTCAGATTTCGTAACATAGGCGCTGCCCCGGAAATACAAGTACATCGGAATTGAGCACAGTTCAAGTCCGATAAACAGCGTCAGAAGACTATAGGCCGCCGCAAGAAAACAGATTCCACCGGCGCTGAGCAGGATGATTGGATATGTCAATTCCAACATGCCCCGACGCTCTTTTGTTGCATCCGGTGACATTGCATCCGGTGACATAGATGTCGTCGGAATGAATATCGCCAACAACGCAAATCCGCCGACACTCATCAGACGGAAAAACCTTGAGAACGGATCATGTAATAACGCGGCCCCCATTTCGTGTGAGAAACCAGTCTGCAATTCCAGCCAGCCGCTGAAAAGTAATAGCGCCACAGTCCATAATCGCAAAACCTCAACACGTTTTTGTTCCGGTACAACTTTTGCCAACACAAGCGCCAGAGCCGCTCCGCAATAGAGAAGCAACGTCGGAGCCATTGAGCTCAGCCCTGAGAAAAGCGAAGAAAATGCAAAGTGGCTGTCTGTCATGCTTTATCTGTCCTTGTGGGCGCGACCGAAAATGCGTTTGCCGCCGGGTTCTTTTCCTGCTTCTTTTCGGAGGGCCGGGCTACTTTGCGACGGTGCAACATATGTGTCAGCGCTCCAATACCGCCCAAGAAAGCCAACGCGGAGACAACTGACAGTCTCATCAGCAAATATCCCACGACAAACATCACTATCAAAGAGACCTGAAAGGCGAAGCTGTTGGAAAATGTTACCAGACCGGCGAACCCCTCGGACTCGCGACGTGAAAAGCGCACCCGTGATCTGTCTACTGTGTTTTTCGTCAGATTGTTATTGCGATTATCACTGAAGCTGTGATTGAACGCTGAGGGTTTCTCACCTGTGGTGGAGACCGGCCGCTTGGGACGACCCTGTCGCACAAATTGCGCGGCAAAGACACCATACACAATTGACATCATGAGAATTATCAATCCAAACAAATACCCATTTGTTTCAGCAGGTTGAATCAGGCGGTTGAATGTTACAAACGCCAAAACCAGACCGGCGGTAGAAACTGACAATGCTAACAATACTCCGGCAAATGAACGCCGTGTCAGCGCTCCGTAAATGCCTATCAAAAACAGCAACCCGGCAAATGTCATGAAACGTACAATTTCCATGTGACTTACAAATCCTCCACTACTGTTTTTGAATCAGATGTCGCGGTTACTTTCAATTGTCGTAAATGAAATGCAAAGAGGGCGACAATCGAAAGCGCCAACAGGACACCCACCACGGTAGGCAGGTATTGGCCGCTTAATTGTGTGAGCAGGGCCATATCCGGACTCGCCGGGGCCTCACCTGCCTGAGGACTCCAAATGCTGTAAATCCAGACAGGTGTCATGGCTATAAAAAAACAAAGCAGAAGAAACACTGCAACAGTCTGGTTGGGACTTGCAAGCATGCTGACCCTGTCATCTGCGCGCTCACCGGCTCTACCAAATTTAATTTGATAGACAATCAGGGCGACAACACCAATTATGCTCTGCGCAACCGCAATGGTAGTCATGGCCAGCGCATAGAATAAGCCCCCGAGACACAGGCAGAAGACCGAAAAGGCAAATACAGCTCCCTTGGGAGACCTGATTGTCACGACACTAAGAGCGCCGGCGACTATCACCGTGGCGAAGAGATAAAACACAGTGTCTGATAATATGCCTGTTTCTGTCATTACTTCTCTCTCCGGTATCACTCTTTGCAGACTTTTGCGGACTACAGTGACTTTGCCTTCACCGATTGTGCGTCGTTCAATTCTGAAACAAGTGTGAACATTCTGACCAATTCAATACTGAGACAATGTAGCTAAGTTTTTAGCGCTCAACTCCACAGCATCCTTCAAGTTATCGGCCGAATGACAGATATGCCACACAATCCGGCGCAGAATTTCCTCTGAGCCATAGATTATGCGCTTAGATGAGCTCTTAGACAGCGACTATCGCATCAATTTCGACGAGCACATCCTTTGGCAGGCGAGCCACTTCGACTGTCGCCCGCGCCGGAAATGGCTCTGAAAAAAATGACCCGTATATTTCATTGACGGCCGAAAAGTCATCCATCGATTTGACATAGATAGTGGTCTTGACAACATCCTCCAATGAGGCGCCGCCGGCCTGAATCACCGCCCTGAGATTCACGAGGACCTGCGTCGCCTGTTCCGAGGCGGTTGCTCCAACCAGCTCACCGGTTTTGGGATCAAGCGGAATTTGTCCCGAACAGAACAGCATTCCTTTGCAGGCGCTCTTGACCGCCTGCGAATAGGGACCAATAGCGGCCGGGGCGTCATTGGTCTGGATGATTTCCTTTGACATACTTCATACTCCTTGTGACTGTATGATTGTGTAGTAATATGATTGTGCAATATTCTTTTTTTCATGGCGCGGTCGGCAGACGGCGCTCTGCGCCCACCGGCGTCATTGACAAGGAATCAGCGCGCCTGACAAATGTCAACCGGTTCGGGGGCTAAGCTAATTGAGCGATGCGGTGAAAGAGAGGGAGGGGGAGAAAGGCAAGTGAAGATTATGGAGTCACGATTCCGGTGACGTCTTCGTCATCTGAAGGCCCCAGTAACATGGTGAAAGCTCGCAAAAGCTCTGAGTCATAGGCGTCAGTATCG
>CAZFAL010000090.1:0-11667 GCA_964516945.1 uncultured Ignavibacteriales bacterium | reverse complement strand
TCGTACCGGTCTCCCAGTCCACCGCCGAAAGTGACGAACTGCCGATTTGCATGAACGTCCCGATATCCGGCATTTCGGCCTGCGCTGTATCCGGATTCAATGCAACCGGCGCGATGACCAGAGCCGTAAGAATGCTGACACGCAAAAAACCCATGACTGTCTGTTTTATCAAACGTGTGCGCCTGTTTTGAGCGGTTGATGTGTCCCGTGAAATTGTCTTGTTTTGAATAGTCGGAATTCTGATGAAGTCCTGCATAGCAATGCTCCATTGGCGAGAGTTGTAATCATTATTCAGGCGTACAATACGCTCCCTGCATTATACGCGCCACCAACGGAGAATACATGTTCTCATGGGATAGTGCAATACGAAGAAAGCGACAGTCCCGAGGGACTGTCGCCATGAAGCTATCAAGGTTTCGATGGTACTGATTAGAGTCGGGTCAGTCTTTGACGACTCTGCGGACAGCCGCCAGCTTATTGTCAGAGTTGAATCTGCTCAGCTCTGCCGGAGATGCTTTTTTCTTGAACTGCTTGTAATAGCTGTTCACATCACCCAAATCATTTTTGGCCAGCGAATTCAGCATCAAATAGTGGTAAAGAGTCGCGTCATGGTCATTGAAATCCCTTGCCCGGCGAAGCTGTTTGTCGGCCTTGCGGTAGGAGCCGATTTCGAAGTAGGCAATTCCCAGCGCCAGATGCGCGTCATAGTATTTCTTGTCTTTCTTCAGGGCTTTCTTGTAGTCTTCAATACCTTTGGAGCGGTTCTTTGTATTGAGATAGAAATCCCCACGGACCTTGTAGGCCACCGCCGCGCCGTTTGAAACTTCAATTGCATTATCAAACGCCGAAAGCGCGTCCTGAGTGCGTTTTTGCCGACTCCAGATTTCTCCGGCGCGGATGTAGTCGAGATAGGCGTCTTGAGAGGCGCCGGATTTTGTAAGAGCTTCCGCCCGGAAAAAATATGCATCTGCCAGGCCCGGATCTTTCTTGAGCGCCTCGTTCAATATCGTGACGGCGTCCTGAAATTCGCCGGCGTTAAAGGATTCGCGCCCCTGTTCAAACAGGTCTGAAGCGCTTAACTCCGCAGGAGTCGCTGGTTTTTGTTTCACTGCAAGTCGGACAAGTGTCACATCGGCTTTTGCAATTTTGCCCGGTTTGATTGTGATGTCGCCGACGTATGTTTCATAACCGCTCTTTTCGATTCGTAGTGTGCGCTTGCCGGTGTTCATCCGTCTGAATGTGTGGTTGACCTTGCCCAGTTTCTGATTGTCAATATAGACAACTGCTCCGGAAACATCACTGGTAACCGCCAGAGCGCCCTTGGCGGTTGTAGCTTTCCGCTGACTGGCCGGGTGTTTGCTCGCTTTTTTTGCTGTACGAGGTTCCGGCGCTGTCGCTTGCCTGTGAGTTTGTCGAACTGTTTGCGCCAGTCGTTTCGTCGCTCCATCAAGCGTCACCATCACAGCGTTGTTGTCCGCTATCGAAACAACTTGTGCGCCGCCCATGCTACCTGCAAGGTTGTATTCAAGCTTGTATGTTCCGTTTGGGATGTCTGAAAACTGAAACAAGCCCTCAGCGTTTGTGACTGTGGACTTTCCTAATTCCGGGATACGAACAACCGCGCCTTCCTGATATGGAGCGTTTTTCTGATTGAGCGCCACACCGCTGATTGAACCGCCCACCGTGGCGCCGTCTGCGAGAAAGTATTTCCCCCCGAACGCCGCCGCGACTATCAACGTCCCGGCAATGACATAGCCGAGAACATGTGAACTGGTCCGACCCGGTTTCAATTGATAACGGTTTCCGTTAACAGTGATTTCATCACCGGCAGACATACGCTCTGCGGTGTCTAATTCAATTGTCCGGCCTGAAAAATGTGCAATACCTCGAGCCGGTCCTTTTGACTGAGGCGCCGACACGCCGGATGTGATAGCAGAAGACATCGCCGGAGAAGGCGCCGCCTTAGACGGCTTCACCGCAGACGGAGTTGTTTTGGCGCTTGAGCGGGATGGAAGCGGTTTCACGCTCCCGGTCGCTTTTATTGATTTCGCCTGGATTGAGTCAGCGTCCGGGAGTTTTGCTGATGCGCTCTTACTTTGCTTGTCATCGTGTCCCAGAGTTTTCAGATATTGTTCGCGATCGCTTTCGGAGACGACTTCATGACTGGGGCTGAAGCGACTGGCGATATTCTCCACTTGCTGAGAAGAAAGTCGCTTGACTCCGGAGTCGGAGGGTGGAGTGGCGGTTGGTTGATTTCCAAGCTGCTTCTTCTGCGCCTGCGCCGGTTTACTGTCCGGCCCCGTCAGTTTTGCCGATGGAGTATCTTCCGGGACAAATGATGCGCTCAACGCTCCACCGGGAGATGCAATTTCGATTGTGTCTTCAGGATCGATTTTGTTGTTGGCCGCTGCATTTTTTTCTGCACGCGGGCCTTTGTCGGCATCGGCGGGGTTGTGACGCTTCTGCGAATTGTTGTCGTCGTTGTTCATTACAGTTGTCTCAGACTCTCTCCGGGAATTCAAGCCGGGAATTTCAGCCTGGTCTCAATTTTCCCCCATCTCCGGCAAAACGCCGGGCAGGTTTGATTCCAGTCCACTTCGGTGAGCAAATACCGCTTGTTACAGACATCGGCGGCGGAAAAAGTACCTTTAGGCGAGATGGATACCTATTGCCGACTGAGGTAAGCTGTTTACCTGCCAATACCTTGTAGCTCTCCGCCTTTCGGGTTTCCATTCTGTTCTTTTTTCAGGTGGAGTTTTCAGAATGAAACAAGAAATGTACTATACAATCTACTGTACTTAAGCGAAGAGAAGATGAAATCGCTGCAAGCCTTCTCAAAAACTTCTCTATGAAAGACTTCCCGGACTTGTCGGCAAGCCCTTGACAGTGAAGAAGTAGCGCCATATTATTGCCTTCGCCGGGCGCTCATGGGAGATGTATCCCTATGAGCGCAGTTCTGTGTAAATCGTTTAGTCCGGCGCCACTTGAGGGAACCTGTTGTCCTGTAACTGATTGGGAGGTCACGTTTTTATGTTTAGACGCTTGGCGCGTAATCCTCTAACAATGTTAACCGCCTTGACCGCCGTTTTTGCCCTGTACATGGGCTGTGCGCAGACTCAACCCGTTTCAGCGCCTTTTTCCAAAGCCACGATAAATCTTTCTCCGCGGGCGTTCCCCTCACCGCCGACCGGTATGATTTATGAACTCTGGGTCCAAAGGCTCAATGGTGATAATAAGTCGCTGGGACGCTTTGGTTGGGACCAGGATCTGTATGTCATGCGGGATATTGATGGCGCCGCGCGTGAGAGGACATTCAACGCCGATTTCAATATTCTCGACTGGGATTTCCTCTCGGTTTCTATCGAGAATATCGACAGTCCGTCAGTCTCCGGTCCGGGACCGATTTTCCTGCGTGATACAATTTTCGCCCCTGACCAACGTGAGTTTCTCCTGATGAAATATCCGATTGACTTCTCGGCGTTGACGAGTGGGTTTGTGTCTCTGGAGACTCCGACAGATGGAGATCTTTCGCATGACTCCGCCGGGGTTTGGTTTGCCATTTACTCACGAGCAAACATACGCACGCAGGACACGACCGGAGCTTCAGCGACTGAGCTTGTGCAGCTTCCGCGTGATCACTTTACAGATGACACATCCGGAACCACAATGGATACGATTGGTATCGACAGCGTGATACAGGTGACCTACGAGCGCTACAGTCGATTCAATCTCGATACGTTCACTATCAATACCGTGCGACGGTATTTCACCGTTGTGCCCATCAATAAATTAGACACACTCGGGATTACGATGATTGACACAACGGTAATCATCGACAGCTCTATGGTCCCCCCGGATACAAGTTTGCAGATTGACACATCCTATAGTGTTGATTCGTCATCTGTTCGATATATAACCCCGCAGTACGTAACCCCGGGTGGTATTACTTATGGTCCTGACACAGTCGATTATGGCGCCGATAAGAATTTCGTCATGCAGCCGTCAATAGATACGACAGCTTCAATCGTCACTCCGGTTAGTCAATTTGATAATGGGTTTACTGAATTGTTTGACCTTAATGGCAGTGGCTGGCACTACAAGGGCTGGGTGCTTGGCCCGTATGGTGGTAACAGTCCGCAAAAATTTGTGCGTATGAACATCGGTGAGAACAAGGAACTAAACTGGGAGAAAAAGGGGCGAACTCTGTTTTCAACCGGGATATTCTACGACTCACTGATTACGCAGACGTTGAACCGGCTGGACACAACCTTCTACGGCAAAAACACCGATGGTAGCGATAGCATAATTGTCCGTTCAGTCTACGATTATTCCGGAGAAGACGGATACAACACTGTCGGCTCCAATAGTAATCCATATTCAGCGCAACCGCCGAGAGGGGTGCCGCCATTCCCGGGTGAGGATTTCCTCAATCCGCCTATAGTGACCGGAGCGACCGGACCAACATTTGATTTCAGAGGGTCTGTCTTTGACACGACAATCGCGTTCATAACTGTGGAACCGGACAATTACCATGATTCGACGAAGAACTTTCCACTTATCCTGCTGGCAGAAGAAATCAATTTCAGACGTGGAACAGACGATTTCGGCGCTGGATTTCCCGCAGGCGGAGGATTCAATAATATTGAATTGCGTAACCAGTCTCCGGTGAATTTCCCGATTGCAAACAAACGTAAATCATGGCCACATATCCTGGTTGATATCACCGTAGAATAGGCGTATATCAAAATCTTGAGCATAGCGCTCGCCAGAAATACCCGCGGAAATTGCACTCTCGCGGGTTTTCTATGACGACACGGCCTTGAACATACCCTGGTGCGAATGTTTAGACACAGAACAATCGAGACCATTCAAGACTCAGCGAAGCGCTCTCAGAGAATAACCGGAAAGCGTAAGAAACTCCCCGAATTAATCCACTGGCATTGTTATTGACAGACTCTCTATAATCACGTTCGCCAGGCGATTATTCTGAGTGGATTCAGATGAAACAGAACTACGTAAAGAAAAGAAACCATACAGTTTCAAACTCGGGTAAAACAGGAGAAGTACATGAACTTTGAACTCTCACCTCAACTTGGTCTCTATGCCGCTGTCATCGGTATTGTCGGCCTCATTTTCGCCCTTGCATTCTATGGGTGGATAAAAAAACAAGGTGATGGAAATGACAAAATGCGGGAGATTTCGGACATTATTCACAATGGCGCGATGGTCTTCCTGAAGAAAGAATACACTATTCTCGTTGTGTTCATCATCGTAGTGATGTCTTTACTCGGTTTCAAGCTTGGCTGGCACACCGGATTGGCTTTTCTCAGTGGAGCCGGTTGTTCAATGCTTGCCGGTTTCATCGGTATGAAAGCCGCCACCCGCGCCAATGTGCGCACTGCCGCCGCCGCTCAATCCTCTGGAATTGGCGATGCATTGAAAGTCGCATTCTCTGGCGGCTCAATCATGGGTATGTCTGTCGCTTCTTTGGGACTTGTCGGTGTTGGCTTCTTCTTTTACTACCTCTTGGGCGCCAATGACATTGGCGCAATTAGTGGTTTTGCGATGGGAGCTTCCTCAATTGCGCTATTTGCGCGTGTTGGTGGCGGTATCTTCACCAAGGCCGCCGATGTCGGAGCTGACCTGGTAGGTAAGGTAGAGGCCGGAATTCCTGAGGACGATCCACGCAACCCCGCAGTGATAGCGGACAATGTCGGGGATAATGTCGGTGACACCGCCGGTATGGGAGCCGATTTGTTTGAGTCCTATGTGGGCTCTATCATCGCCACCATTGCGCTTGCCGCAACGATGAAAGTCGGGATGGTTGAAGATTTGAACTTCACCGCTGAGGCTCAACGCCTGGGCTATATGGCCTATCCGCTGGCTCTCGTAGCGTTTGGGGCAGTGGCGTCGATGCTCGGCATTCTTTCGGTAAATATCCTCAAGAATATGAATCCGGCGGCTGTCCTGCGTCTGGTGACATATGTCGGCTCAGTTGTCCTCCTAATCGCCGCTTGGTTATTGACCGGCTGGCTCGAAGTTGACCCGCATGTATTCTGGGCGGTGCTTGGAGGAAATGTCGCCGGCATTGTTCTTGGTTTGTTGACTGAATACTATACCGCCGCAGGTCCGATTCGCAAGATTGCCAAGGCCTCAGAAACCGGCCCGGCCACTAATATCATCTCCGGCTTTGCTGTCGGTCTTGAGTCAGTTGCCTTGCCGATTCTTGTAATTGCCGCCGCAACATATCTTGGCTACGAACTGGCCGGGCTATATGGCATTGGCATTTCCGCTGTTGGTATGCTTGGCACAATCGGTGTTACGATGTCGGTTGATGCCTATGGCCCGATTGCTGATAATGCCGGCGGAATTTCAGAAATGTCGGGCTTGGGTAAAGGTGTTCGTGATATAACTGACAAACTGGATTCACTCGGCAATACCACAGCGGCAATCGGTAAAGGGTTTGCCATCGGCTCTGCGGCGTTGACAGCTTTGGCGTTGTTTTCGGCTTATGCTTCAGCGACCGGACTGGAGGCGCTGGATTTGCTTAATGTCAAGGTCATGGTCGGGCTGTTCATCGGTGGGGCCCTGCCATTCGTGATTGGGGCGCTGACAATGACCGCCGTCGGTAAAGCGGCGTTTCAAATGGTCGAAGAAGTGCGTCGTCAGTTCCGCGAAATCGCCGGTATCATGGAAGGCACAGGCAAGCCGGACTCTGACAGATGCGTTGAAATTGCCACACACAGCGCCCTCAAGGAAATGATACTTCCGGGCTTGATAGCAGTTCTGGCTCCGATTATTGTCGGTTCCTGGTCGCCCTATGCGCTCGGTGGTATGTTGGCCGGAGCCACGCTCTCCGGTGTTTTGCTGGCTCTGCTGATGTCCAATGCCGGCGGAGCGTGGGATAATGCCAAGAAGTACATTGAAACCGGCGCGCATGGCGGCAAGGGCTCTGAAGCCCATAAGGCCGGCGTGGTTGGCGATACGGTTGGTGATCCGTTCAAAGACACATCCGGTCCATCGATGAATATCCTCATCAAGCTGATGGCTATCGTCTCATTGGTTATGGCGCCGTTGTTCATCAAGTAACGCCGCGTAATATCGGCGATTTCGGACAGGAAAAGGCCATTCTTACGGACGGCCAAAAACAAGAGGGAGCGGGGAGTCTTTCCCCGCTCCCTTTGTTGTGCCTGCTGTTTCAGTTGATCCGGGCGGAATTTCAGCGCCGGAAATGAAGAAAATAGGCAACACGGCAAAGCGGGCAACCGTAAAGAAACCTGTGAATATTAGCCGTTTTGGCTTGTATCTAATATACTTGGCCTGCGTCGTGGCCAGCCCTGAATTCGGGTGAACACGATAACATCATAGGGACGGGAGAAAAAAATGGATCAATTTCAATCAGGTGAAGAGCCGGGTGGACAGAGCGAAAGTGTCGTCGATCTTACATCCGGTGATGTAGGTAACAGCAAAGATGTGGGCTTCGTCGGTCGATTGTTCGGCATCTTATATGCCCCGGGCAAATCATTCGCTGTCATCAATGGCAAATGGGACTGGTTGCTGGTTATCGTATTGCTGACAATTCTGGGGTTTGGTGCGCTAATGATGCAGAGGCCCTATTTAGCTCCGGATATCAAGAAAGCCGCTTTAGAGAATATCGAAAACTTCAGAGAGCAAATGGGTGAGGAGCAATATCAGGAGACAAAAGAAAAACTCGAAAAAAATATGGATGAGAATTTCGAATTGTCTCCCAAAACTGCCGCCTATGGATTCATCGCGCATGTTGTCTCTGTTGTTATCATCGGTCTGTTGTGCTGGCTGGTGGGCAACTTCATGTCGGGGGGGAAGGCTAAGTTCTGGCAGGTTCTGGCTGTTGTCGCATTTGCCGGTATGATATCATTGTTGCATGATTACGTTAGAGGGGGGTTGATGACGCTCAATGGCACAAGCTATGTCTATCTCGGACTGGGCTTGCTCAAGCCTGACCCGGACTCCTCGTTCATGTACTATTTCCTGCGGCAGTTTGAATTTATCACAATGTGGAAACTTGCAGCGATGGCAATAGCGCTTGGGGCGCTGTACAAAATACCTGCGTCCCGCTTTGCCTATGTGCTCGTCCCGGCCTGGGTCGTCTTCATGGCTCTGGTCGCCGTTGGCAACTTGTTCGCCGGCGGGACAATCATTTACTAACGGATGTTTACCGTATGAGTTTACTAATAGTGTAAACAGTACAGCCAATGCAAAAGGTGCGGGTTTAGTGGACAGTGTGGAATCTCTGACAGTTTCGCATGGAGTGTTTTTTTGCAACTCTTTGAGAGATTGTCCGTAGAGCAAACGGGGATGAGAAGTGGTACAATGGCTCGTTCAATAGCTCCCTGATTCGGTTCCAATCTATTCCGCTGAAATCTCCCGCCGGATGGTTCAGCATAGTTGATGCACATGACGCAACGATAATCCCCAGGTTTCACTTAAACTATTTCGACGAAGATAATCATAAGACAATCATGTCAAGACATAAGTACCTCAAGAAGACGAACAGGAGTGTTTGTATGGCGGTTATTTCACAGCGCCGGTCTCTCAGGATTTCCCTGGCTACATTCACAGTGATGATTTTGTCGGTCTTCTTTGCGCCGACAACACAACTCAAAGCCGAAACGTATACACTTGATCAATGCCTGCAATTGGCGCGCAAAAGCCGCGCCTCAATTGTCAGGGCCAAAGGCGCCAAACGTGACGCCTCCGCATCAGTGAAACGCCAATTCGGCCGTATTTTCCTGCCAAATGTAACCGGTTCGTACAGAACCTCAAAGTCACGGGAACGTGACCAGTCTACAGAAGCATTCGAAACCCGCACTATCCAGGACAGCGTCCTGGATGTCAATGGGGACACCCTCATCTTCGGGAACAGAATTCCTATTACTGATAGTATCATCACTGTAGATATCGGAGACCAGGATCGTAGGAGTTCCGCTTTTCAACTGTCAGCCAACATGACACTCTTTGATGGGCTATCGAATATTCATGACTACCTTGGTGTCAAGAAAACAAGACAGCGCGCCGAATTCGATTTGCGCCGCGCGGAGCAAAACATAGACTTGCGAGTGCGGACCGCATATTTTGCCTATCTGGCGAATGTCCGTAATCTCGCGGTGCAGGAAGAGGCGGTCAAGCGCTCGAAAGAGCAATTGAATCTCGTTCAATCACGCTACGATGTCGGCTCCGCGTCATTATCCGATGTACTCAAGCAAAAGGTGCAATTCGGTAATGATAACATTGCGCTACTTGACGCCCGTAACGGTGTGGCGACATCCAAGGCCGACCTCGGCTTTGAAGTCGGTTTGGATCTGAACGTAGATGCGGATTTTGACACAACCTATGTCGATGACAAATATGATGGGGGCATGGATGAGGCAATCCAAACCGGCCTGTCATCTCATCCGGGGTTGCGCGCTAGTGAGCTTGATGTTGATATCAATAGGGAGTTTATGCGCTCGGCCTATGGCGCTTACCTGCCAAGCGTCAGCGCTTTTGTCTCAGAAACATGGTCTGATGGCTCCCGAGGTGACAATCTTGACGTCAACTTCAACTTTTCCGGGCGCTCAACGTCATTCGGGCTCAATGTCAATTGGAATATCTTCGATAAGTTCCTGCGCGAACAGTCTGTCACAAACCGTAAGGTGGCCTACAACAATGCCAAGGCCGACAGTTGGGAAACTCGCAACAATGTCGTCCTCGCGGTCAAGAAAGCGTTTTTTGAACTGGACAAAGCTGTCGCTCAGGTGGGTGTTTCGGAGGAAAATGTCAAATCCGCCAGTGAAGATATGAATCTGGCGCAGGAGAAATACAACCTCGGCTCCGCCTCCATTCTGGACTTGCTCGATGCGCAGGTAAGTCTCAAGGATGCGCAGGTAAAACTGATACGCGCTCAGCTTGACAAAAACCTTGCTGTCGCAAAGCTACAGAACGCCATGGGCGTTTCCTATTAGTCGCATCTACAATGCATGAAAATAAGTAAGGAATTATTCGGCAGAGATAATGTATAAAGCAGTGACTGGACAATCCGGGCGGGGGAGTCACAGGTCGCATAGAGGACAAATATGAAAGCAAAAACCAAAAAGACATTGTTGATTGTGCTGGGAGGCGTGGCGGCGGTAGCCGTTATTGTCTACTCTCTGAAAGTCAGCGGCGGTCCGCCGTCAACTGAAGTGCAGGTTGATCTGGTCAAAATCGCGGATGTTTCCGAGAAGGTCTCCGCGACCGGCAGAATTCAGCCGCAGACAAAAGTGGATATTACTTCGCAGGTTTCCGCCGAAATTGTCGGGCTCTATGTCAACGAGGGCGACCGTGTTAACAAAGGCGATTTGCTGATTCAATTGGACAGAGTGCAACTCAGGTCTGACGTACAGCAAATGCAGTATTCACTTGACGACATCACAGCTCGCGCAGAGGCGGCTCGTGTGCGACGCGATCAGGACAAAGAGGAAGCCGAGCGACAGAAGAAACTCTTCGAGCGCAATCTGACTTCGGAAACCGACTATACCAACGCCAAATACGCCGCCGAAAACTCGGAAGCGAATTACAAATCACTTCTTAGTCAGGTCAAGACTCAGCGAGCCCGTCTTGAAAAAGCAAAAGACAGTCTCGACAAGACGAAGATTGTTTCCCCGATGGACGGTGTTGTGACATTTCTCAACGCTGAAGTTGGCGAAATCGCACAGGCGCAGACTTCATTCACGCAGGGCAAGACTTTGATGACTATCTCGGATTTGTCAGTCTTTGAAGTTGAGGTCGATGTTGACGAAACAGAAATCGCCAAAATCAACATCGGCCAACCGGCTGATATCGAGGTTGACGCCTTCGCGGATTCTGTCTTCAAAGGCCATGTTGTCGAAATCGGCAACTCGGCGATTTTGCAGGGACAGGGTACGCAGGAATTCTCAATCAATTTCCGTGTCAAAGTGCGATTTGCGCCGATTACCGCGCGAATCCGTCCGGGCATGTCAGCGTCGGTGGATATCACAACCGCGACGGCTCATAATACTCCGCTTGTGCCCTATGCGGCAATTGTGATGCGCGAGCTTCCTGAAGATTCGCTTGAGAAAACAACGTCATCAGAAGACGATAGTTCCGATGGTGTGTTTGTCAGTGACGCAAATGCCGCTGAAGTTGATGATAGTGACCTGAACACAAACGCAAGCGACACCGGCGCTTCAGATTCAAAAGACAACGCTGACAACACTGACAACGCTGATAAAGCAGATGCAGGCAATACGGATGCGGACAAGAGCGCAGAAAAGGACGAAAAGAAAAAGGTAACCGGTGTGTTCGTCCTGCGTGACGGCGAGGCGCATTTTGTGGCGATCAAAACCGGTATCGCTGATGAGAAGAATATCGTCGCGCTCTCCGGTGTGCAAAAGGGTGATACCGTGATTTCCGGCTCATTCAAAACCTTGCGTGAGCTTGAAGATGGTGATGCCGTAAAGATTTCACAACGCTCTCTCGACAAACTCAGTGGTAAAAAGTTCAAGTCTCGTCGTGGTGGTCGTAATCGCAAGGATGGAAAGTAGACGATAGTATGAGCGCAAGACCAATGGGCGCCAACGCGACCAACCGTATCGAGAATACAGACCTTGGGAAAATATACCAGAAGAGCGCCCCCCCCCCCCCCCC
>CAZFAL010000089.1:0-11710 GCA_964516945.1 uncultured Ignavibacteriales bacterium | reverse complement strand
CCTCGCCCTTACGGCGGCCCTCTATCACACACTTAACCACGCCATGTTCAAGGGAAATGCGCGAATCATACCGATGGTCGTTCCAAGCAAGCCAATCATAGTCGCAATCGAGGCGATAGTGGACATGGCAATCAGGTTGCGCTCCAGAAGCGGCCCCTCAAGAGCGTTCGCCTCTTCAATACCGGACTGCATGGCGGCGATTTTCTTTTCGGTGTCTATCGGTTCATTTTCCACTTCACGGAACGCCTCAATGCCGGAGCGCAGGACGTTGGCGGTAGAGCCACGTTGCTTGTCACAAGCGGCTAAGGCGCCGTCCCAGTCACCTTTCTGTACAAGAACAATGAACTTCTTAAAAAAGACCTGCACTGAACTCGTGCCTTTGGCCTTTGCCAGAGAAAAGAAACGCTCAATGACGAATGAAATAAGCATGAGCAGGACTGAAATCAGCGCAACAACCAACGGACCACCTTCATGGACGTTGTGCATGATAGTGCCCTTCGGTTGCAGGCCAAGATAGTGGTAGGCGCCGAACGCGACTGCGAAGGCAAAGACGACAATGCCGGTGATAAAGAGTGACTGTTTCACTTCTGGTATTCCTCCCAAGCAGAATATCTATTGTTTAGATCATTGTTCTTTATTGCTGATCTGCGCGGCTCTTTCTGCAAACCATATTCAATAGCCGACGGCAGGTCTCTTTCACTACTCATGAATCTTGTCCTGAATCTTATATCTCCACCGATTTCGAGCCAGCCAGAATACATCCGGCCAGACTGATGTAGAAGCCACTCCCGAGTAGTCCAAGGAATGTTGCGGCGCTGTAACTCTCTCCGATTTGCTTCAGAGCGCTGGTCGTGTCAAATCCGTAATCCGCTCCAACAAACGACAATAACAACATTACAACCCAGAGAATGACCGGATACCATCCCAATCGTAGCGCCTTTTTGAGCTTGAGGGCGACGGTATCGGGGTCACCTTTGATAGTCAGGACACTGAACATAATGTACAGCGGGACACCAAAGATGAGTAGTATGAAGACCAGAAACAGAATGCCTGTCAGTTTGAGCGCAATCCCCGAAGAGAACACATCTGAAGACACGTCCCCAATTCGGGCGAGGATTTGCGCCCCGCTCAATTTGAATGGAGTCTTGTCTATTCTTGTTCTCTTACGCGAAACCTGTAAGGATTGAAAGCCCGTTTTTTCAGGCGCAGGCTCCGAAGCCGCCGCTGTTGCAGCGCTATCGTCGGCAACGACGCTCGAATCACCTGTCATGGCTTCTGCGGCAGGTTTTTCTTTGCCGCCGACAGTAATCTCGGTTCGTGTTTCGAAGTAGCCGGAAATCCACGGCGTCAGCGGTAAGAAAAAGGAT
This sequence comes from uncultured Ignavibacteriales bacterium, assembly GCA_964516945.1. Lineage (GTDB taxonomy): Bacteria > Zixibacteria > MSB-5A5 > GN15 > JACZUZ01 > JAJRPJ01. Next base: position 10,343 of record CAZFAL010000089.1, on the reverse strand, counting down.
ATCAGGACAATAAGTGATGCGCCGAGAAGCGTGTATTTCTCAGCGCCACTAATACGCTCCTCGCGGAAATTGCTTGTGTCCCGGAGAATGTCATTGCGTTGGCGCTTCTCCCGCACATGAGTCAAATACTCTTCCTGTTCCTTTGGGGAACGGAACAGGTCAGGGATCTTTTTGGGTCCGACATCAAATCCGATATATCGTAAACGAAGGTCATCTGAGACATCAAGTTTCGAGACACCCGGACTTTTCGTCCCCTGCTGTTGTTCTTTTTCGACGGATTCAGCCATGCTTTCCTGCTTCACCTCTTACCATCTGTTGTGTGCTTTCCGGGGGATTTGACATCTTGTTTCTAAAGCTTGTTTCTAAAGCATTTTATAATACGCGCTTGATTGTATACTATCCCGGGTCAGGGGCCTCAGCGTTACTGCCGCGTTTCTTCGGGTTAGACCCGAAGAGGCCAACAGTCCGCTAATGTATGCTTCACAGCCAAAAGGTCAAGACCGATATCGGGCAAAAACTGCGCTCCGGTTGTGATTTCTTGCTGTTTGCACTCTTCTATGTTCAATGTCTATTCGATGTCTATTCAATTCAATGTCAATGTCTTCTTCCAAGCCTTCGGCTTTCCCAGGATATGACACTCATGAATGCCGGGCGCTCGCTCCAGACGCAAAGCGGAAGCGATAGAGACGCAATTCCGCGCGCTCTGACATCAGAACTCAAACTCGACATCTTCCTTGCCCTGTAGCGCATCCTTGTTATTGGGGTCACATTTGAGGACTTTGTTATACCAGTCAAAAGCTTTCTTGAAATCAGCGCGGGATTTCTCATTCGCTCCACCTTTCGAACGGTCGACCGCACGAGTATGATACGCCTGGGCTATCCACAGTGTGATTTCTTTGGCCTTACATGGATTACCACCAAGGCATTTGAGCGCTTTGCCGAGGTAGCTGATAGCTTTCCCATAATCCTTCTTACAGATTCCGCCAAAGTAGGCATATCCCAAAGAACGGAGGGCTTCGCAATCATTCGGATTCAGCGCATTAACCTTCGAATACCAGAGGACTCCATTCTGACAGTCGTTGAGCTCCCAGAGATAGGTGGAGGCAAGCAGTGAGGTTGCGCGCTCATGGTTCGGCTGGTATTCGAGAACCTTTTGTAGCCAACTAATACCTATCTTATAGTAGTCTTTCGATGACAGCTTGCTCATCGGCTCGACCGGAACGCCGATGATGTCTTCGATGTCTTTATCCTTGCCCTCACCTTTAGCCAATTGCAGCGCGCAGAACGCTCCATTGAGATAGAGCTTCCAAATCTCCTCGCCAAGGTCACTGGCCAGCAGGCGCTGGTAATACGGGAAGGCATGACGGTATTTCTTCTGATTGTGATAACTCAGGGCAATACTGATAAGTAATCGTGTCTGTGAAGTGTCGGCGGCGTATGAGCGTTGCAAGTATGGTAGAGCAGACGGATAGTCTTTGAGTCCATAATAGGCCTCACCGATACGCCTGTTCAATTCAACGTCAGACATCGACGGCGTGTAATCAGCTCCCTGTTCCAGCGCCCATTTCGAGTGCAAGTCGTAGTACTTGATTGCCTTTTCCCAGTCCAGCATCGCCGAATAGCCCCTGGCGATATCAAGGTAGATTTCATCCGGCACAACCGGAACCGACAGTACAAGCTCATAATTCTTAACTGCTTCCGGATAGCCCTTCAGATGGGAGAGAGACTCCGCCAAATCGTAATAGACTTGTGCGTTTGAACTATCAATGGTTGCGCCTGACAATTCGATGAATTTCCGATATGCGGCAATAGTGTTCTTGTAATTCTCTTCGGCCTTGACGGCGTCGGTAGCGGCTCTGGCTATACCATAGTAAATCGAGCCCACTTTGCGCCAGGCCTCTGAATCAAGCGTGTCGGTCTTGAGAACCTTCCCGAACTGCTCAAGCGCGCACGCATAATCCTGCATCGCATAGCATGCCTCGGCAAAGTTTCGTATCGCTTCGATATCGTCATCACCGGCTGTCTCCAGCGCTATTTCATACTCCTGCTTTGCGGTGCCATTGACTCCGCGAATGAAGTTCGCTTCGGCCAGCCCCAAATGATACTTCGGGACATTTGGATCAGACAACGTTGCTACACGAAACTTTGCGTCAGCGTCCGCCGCGAGCGAATCGACGGTTTCCTTGGGCTCACCGGCGGCCTTTGCCTTCTTTGCAAGCATCAGAGACACCTCACCGAGACCATAGTTATACTCGGCCTTAAACGACGGATTGGCCTCAATACGGCTCATGAACGTAGCGCGCGCTCCGTCAAGATCCCCCAATGCAATCTGGGTCATACCCAACATATAGTTGGAGAGATCATGGTCAGCCTTGGCTCCCAGAGCCGCCTGGAATTGCGTCCGGGCCTCTTCAAAACGGCTTGAGTCATAATACATCTTGCCCAAAGTAAAGTAATTCACCGGGTCTTTCGGGTTCTGAGAAATCTTCTCTTTAAGCTCGTCCTCAGTGGGTAACTTGTAGGCCGTAGGCGTGGAATCTCCTCCACCGCTCACCGCAGTGACCCCGGCGGTACTACCTGTGCGGGCAAAGTTGTCCTTCATAACCTTGACAGAGTCCCGCGCGCCGTTAAATTCGATGCGCATCGTGCGAGCTTTTTTCAGACCTTTGCGTATCAAGGGCTCGGCTTTATCCCAGTCGGCGAGGTGCAGGTGTGTCATCGCCAGGAAATACAGGCCCGGATAGAACGTCTTCTTGAGAGCATAGGTCTGCTCAAAATAATCCCGCGCATCGACATATTTGCCTTGCGCATAGGCAATTCGCCCGAGCCAATACAGGGCTTTGTAGTCCTTCTTATCAGCGTCCACATACCCGTTGAGTGACTCCAGAGCCGAGGTTGTGTCCCCGCTCTTTAATGCGTCTTTTACAGTTGACTCATCAAATTTCGCATGCGCCGGGTTGACAAAAATCGCTCCGACAGTGAGAACTGCGAACAGTGTTTTCAATGCCGCTGATTCAAAAGTTCTCATTATACTGCAACGCCGCTTATTCATTCTTGCAATCTTCATTTTCGTTTTTCCAAGTTACGCTTAATAAACCCTGACCTTTTACCGTGTGTCCTCTACCAGCCCCTCAATGACACCCATGAAATTACCCTTGAATTAACCCTGTGGTTTATACAACTGGCGGGCGCCCCTGTATCAATGCATCCGCTGTATCTGCAGCGTCTGCCGGGGCGCACTAATTATAGTTGTGATTCTGTTGTTGTCAAGGATGAAAATCTTGCGCAAGTGATTCCCGGCTAAGGGTTTTAGAAAAAAGCTACTCAAAAACTCATCCACCTCGGACTCTTACACTCCGCGTTGACTTCTGTTTTGTCCCTTCTTTCCTCGAACACGTATAAGATACATCCGCACAGCAACATAGACCACTACGAGCGCTAAAATCACCCACCGTTTCCCCGATTCCATACCTCCGCCGAAGAAAAACATCGCCAATGCAACCCCGAGCAAAACAATCCAGATTGAATACATCCCGATGCGCCGGTTCACCGCCGCCCGTCTGTCCTCTAAATCATCCAAATCTTATCATCCAAAGCTTTGTCTAAGCCCTTATCTAAACCCTTGTCTTTCAACTGCATTCTCTAAGAAAAGGTTCTTGTTGGCGGGGGAACAAATTCAAACCGGCTGGAGAATATGAGGAAGCCACCCTTCCTGATAACACAGTATAACAATTTCGGTTCCATTTCCCTTTCAAGCGAGGCGGAACGGGACACCAGAAAACGCCGCCCGAAGCGCATCGCGGCGCTAACCGATTGCCTGACAACATAATAGCGGCTACAGGCCGAAACAAGCCCGCAGTTTATCCGTAAGGAAAACGGTGAGTGCGGGCTTGAGAGGCGAGGTATCATGTTTTCTTAGACAATCCTCACCCCTTTTGGCCGCAGAAATTGCGCCTCACGCTACCTGATTGTCGTACGTTAGCGCGAGTGGCGTGCTATTGGGCGTGTTTTTTGTTTAGTTTTGCATCGGACCAGCCTCAAGGAGTCCGGGGAAGCCGAGGAGATAGAGACATGGGAATCATTTCTTGTTCATACGCTCTGTGGTGTTCTTCGCCCTGATAACGATGGGGATACTAACTGTTCGCGCTTCGGCTGACAACTAAGGAACGCCCTACTTTGAGGGAGGTTGTGAGGCAACGGGCGTACTATAACGGTCAAGAAACTCTGTTCCAAGACTGTAGGTGGTAGAATCCAGTGGTGTTAACTGAAGACGCCCCATAGCGCCCAGTCTCGTAACTCTCGGCTCTCCTGTAGTGGTATCTGCAACAAGCCGGAAGCCGGGATAAAACGGTATTGACTTGAGCTTGTCGAGTAGCAGGCGCCTGTCCACAGCCCCGGTCACTCCAGCGACGTTGGCGACAGAGGCGCGACCAAGAGCGCTGACACGTAGTTGCGCCTCTTTGGCCGTGTTCTGCGAGAATGACAAAGGCAGAGTAATCTGCAGGTTCTGACTCCCCTTTTGGACAGGGGCAATATCCGGCAAGACTTCACCGGGAAACCAACTGACCCGCATCTTTTCCAGACTCATGCTTGACGAATCACTACCCCGGGTCCACGGCCCCACCGGATATGGTATTTCACGGAAAAAGCGGATAAGCGCAAAACCGTCAGAGGCAACCTTGCGCCCATCAAGTTCCGCCGGTTCGAATTCGGCCCACCCGCTGGCAATTTGAATCATCTCCCCTAATTCGTCGTCCGTGGTAAAATACACTTCCCTGTTCTGTGGAGTCCCTGTCGAATCCAGGTTGACTTTGATGATGGCAAATTGATAGAGTAACTCCTTATTGTTTTCGACATCAAGTTTGCGATAGAAATACGAGGGAAACCGCCTCAACTCCGGTGGCTGATAGCCATAGCGCCGCAAAGACTTCAGCCCCAATGTGTAATCCAACGACTCCCCTTCTTCGCTAACCGGCAAGTCGACTACAGCACGGGCTCCGAACCTGTCTCCGAGCGCGTAGAGTCTGGCTGCGAGCGCGAAGGCCGACTTTTTGCCATGAACTTTGCCGGCCTCAAACCTGGTAACCAGCAACGAATCCTGATAGGGACGGAAGACCAGTGAATCTTCCGGTGGATAGTTCCAGCCGATTGAATCAACGCGACCTTTCTTGCTGAGATAGAAGATGATGTCGGTGGAGGCGAAAATATGCGGAGCGACCCGCTTGGTATTGATCTTCAAATCCGCAAGACGCTTCATCTGTCCCTTTTTCGGCTGCGGAAACGTAATATCGAACAGTTTCAGGCGCTGCTTCGCGAAGGTTGAGGAGGGCGAAATAATTGGCAGAAGCGCTCCGGACAAAAGCGTCAGAATGAGAGTAATACCGGTCCTGCTCAGCAATGTGGTGTCGTTTCTCATGTTTGTTCCAGATTACCGGCGAGAGTTTAGAGTAAAAACTATCAGTTAGTATCGTCGGCGCCTATACTTGGCTTCTGCAACGGCTTGGTTGCGCCGGTCGCAGACGTTTTTCAGGTTGTATAATAAAACATTTTATGGGTTTCACAATACTGTACCGATAGTATGAACATCTGCGGCCGACACGACACTTACAGTACACATCACTTATGTATACACCACAGGATATTGTACGGCGCTTGTAAGAGATTGCAAACTACATGTTAGTTGGACGTCAACTCCTCAAAAACATCTTCACCTCCTGGGCGGGATTCGCCTTACGGGTCGGGATTACCTTTTTCTTTACACCGTTTATCACGCGTGTGCTCGGTGAGGAGCGTTATGGCGCCTGGGTGATTGTCTTTGCAACGCTCGATTATTTGTCGATGGCCGATCTTGGCATGAAGCAATCCTTAGTGCGTTTCATCTCCAAAGCGCTCGGTGAGAAGCGCATGGACAGAGTCAACGGCATCCTCAACACGGCAACGCTGATTTATATCGGGCTGGCGGCTATCACGATGTCTCTGGCTCTGATTGTTGTCGCCAATCTCGGCAGTATTGTCACAATTCCTAATCCCGAGCTGTTGCAGGAAACCAAGGATACACTGCTGGTCATCACTTTTGAGATGGTAGTTTTCTTCCTTCTGCTGCCATTTGCCAATACGCTCGGCGCATTTCATCGCTTTGACATCAGCAATATGCAGAACATGGTCGCTGAGACTGTCAGGGTGATTGTACTGGTCTATCTCCTGAAGGCCGGCTACGGATTGGTGGCTCTGGTCTGGGCGATTTTCGTGGTGAGCTTGCTGCGGCAGATTTGGTCGATTATCACACTCAAGAGGATGTATCCGGAAATCCGTCTGCAGATGAAATCGGTGGACCGCTCCGTGGCGCGTGACTTATTGGGATATTCGAAGATTTCGTTCCTTATCACCATTATGTGGCTCGTAATCTTTCGCGCCGACGCATACATTCTTGGTGGGTTATTGACAGTGGCAGCCGCAGGTATCTACGCCCCCGCCGGACAGATATTCTATTATATACGCAATCTTATCAACTCAGTAGGCACGCCGTTAGTGCCGGCGGTGTCACATCTCGAATCAACCGGTGACACACAAACACTGGCGAATGTCTACCTGAAAGGGCTGAAGTATGTCTCCTTCGGCGTGGCGGTTTTCTCCACCGGTTGCCTGTTTTATGCGCATGATTTTATCCGGCTCTGGCTGGCGCCTGAATTCGCCCCGGCCGGGGATATCATGGTTGTCCTGGCGATTCCGGCGGTTGTCTTTATGCCGCAGATTGTCGGCAACTCAATTATGTTCGGGCTGAGTAAGCACAATCAATTGCTGAGAATTCTGCTTGTGGAGGGAGCTCTGAAAATCATCCTGTCCATCATCCTCGTCAAATCAATGGGAATGATAGGACTGGCCTATGGGACAGGTATTCCGCAGGTTTTGCTCTACGGCTTTGTCTATCCGCAAATAATCTGTCGCATCGTCAAGATCCCGGTCGGCAGAGTATATCTGACCTTCTTCAAGTCCGCATTACTCGGCGCGGTAACTGCGGCTCCTGTTGCGGCGCTGATATTGCATTGGATACCGCCGACAACCTGGCTGACATTTTTCGGCAATGTTGTCCCGATTCTCCTCGCCGGAGCCGGGGTCGGATATTTCCTGCTCGAGCCGGATGACAAGGTGCGGTTACTGGATTTGATTCGCTCCCTGTGGAAAGGGAAAAGCGCCTCATAGCCGAAGAACACTCTCGAATTCAAAGGAGCTCATGGGACCACACCGCGGGAACTCCGCGCGTAGAAGCGAACCGGTCACACTACAATCGAGTACAAAAAGTCGGCGGACCTGATGGCCCGCCGACTTTGTTCACGAACAACACCTTCGTATCGCGACTTATCGCTGCACAATCAGCTTGCCCTTCATCGTAGAGCCCTCAATGAACCAGAGGTACACACCCGATGCGACCATATTGCCGGTTGAGTTTCTCCCGTCCCACAGGGCCGTGCCACCGATAACATTATTGATACGCCAGACGGTTTCACCGTTAAGAGTGATAATCACAAGGTCAGCTCCGGCAGGCAAATCATGGAATGTAATAGCGCTCTGCTCTGCCGGTCGAAACGGAACCGGTGAAGCGTGCGGCACAGGCATGACGGTAAATGATGAGACAAGTGAGAATGGATTGTCATTGGCTTTGACACGCCAGAAATATATGACGCCGGCTTGTAGCGCGGTGTCCAGTGTCCAGGCGGTTTGCCCGCCTGCTCCTTCCGGTATGGCCGGTGAGAGGACTATGGTTGAAGCGAAAAACGAGTCGCTGGCGACTTCAAAGTAGTAATTATTTGCGCCGGCCGGGGTGATATTATTCGCCACCAATGTGGGCCGGGACGAATTCACTTCGGAGCCGTTGGGAGGCGCACTGATTGTGGCCTGTCCCTGCTCTGTGCCGAGGGTAAAATCCACGAATACAAATGACGTGGGTGTAGACTTCGCTGTCCACGCCTGCCCGTCATTGGCGCGCAACGCCCACCAGTATTGCTGACCATTGACCAGTGAAGTTGACATCGTGCGGCTTGTCGTGGTACCGGTCGGCGCCTCCGTGATATTCCGGGCGGAGTCAATGTCAACTCCGCCGCTTGAATCAGACATGATCCACATGTCATAACCGACATTGTCACCGTCGGGATCAAAACTATTCTGCCAGGTGAATGTAATGCTCGAACCGACAAGTGTGTCGCCGTTCACCGGGTTGACTGCAACCGGAAGACTCGGCGGAGTGTTTCCTCCCCCGGTATTGACAGTGAATGAAGTCAAGGCTGTCCAGCCGGAGAAGTCCGCGCCGTCATAAGCGCGCGCGCGCCAGAGATATGTTGAGCCGTCTGTCAAGGTGAATGACGGCGTCCAGCTCGTCGTGCCCGCTCCGGGGCTGACACCGCTGACCGAATCAAGTAATGTGGCGCCCGAATTGTTGTAGAGCTCAAAACTGTATGTCAGCGGGTCACCGTCTACGTCACTGGAATTGACAACAATCAGTGTCGCCGAGGTTTGCGAAATCGAGGAGCCATTGGGCGGAGAGGAAATGCCCGGGACTGACGGCGGTAAATTCGCCGCGACATTAGTTTGGAACGACTGCGCGGCTGACCAGGCCGACGACGCAATGAAATCCGAGGCCTTAACGCGCCACCAATACGCGGTCTGCCCCTGCAAAGCCGGTGTGACCTGCCATGACACTTGTGATGTCGAGGAGCTGGTTACGGTACCGGTGGCGGTGATTGATGAAAAGTTCTGAAACTTTGACACCTGAAAGGTATAGGTCAACGTCGAGTTTTCGGCGTCAGTAGCAGCGCCTGTCGCCAGCGTCGGGGAAGTCGAAGTTGTGACATTTCCCGTGGGAGAAGTCGGATTCGGAGTGGTAGGCGGCGTGTTCGGTGTCGCCTGTGATGGGTACAGAATAACACCTTCACCGGCGCGGAGATAGACTGTCGTAACTGTGTTGGGACTTACATCATCAACCCAGCCGTCAAGTGTCCCGGAAGGAGACTGCGCGTATGCGTTACCGTATGTCTTATAGGAACCTCCCAAAGGAACCGCAACCGGAGTCGAGTTCGACATAAACTCGCAACTGGCGCAGGACCTCTGACGGAACAGCACCAACCAGCCATTCGGAAACTGCGCGTCGCCGGCGTATGACCGCGACCAGACGGTATAATTGTCTCCATCGGCCGTGCCGGTTGCGAACGGAGTGGGACGTGAGCCAATTTTGGCTCCAAACTTTCTATTAAGCGTTGCCCGATAATTGAAAGTTCCTTGTGAGCCAAAGTGCGTTGAATCGAACGCCGATGCGCTGGCTGTCGGGTTTGATGAGCCATAGTATCCAACATGATTGTCCCAAAAATCATAATAGGCGCTGTCACCATTAACAGTGAGAAAGAACATGTAGTTGTTTATCCAACCTTCATGCCAATTCTGCGTTCCACCACCGATTGAATTGGTGAAACTTCCCGGATACGTGCCAATAAACCGCCTGACCCATACCTGACGGGTGTTACCACGCACAGCGCAAATACTATCTTGATAGACCTGACTGTCCAGACTGTTGGGAAACGCGCCAGAAAGGTCATAGTCTGCATTGCCATTTCCGCGATTGTTTGGTCCACCCCACTCTAGCAGATTGTCATGCGGACCCAAAGCCGGATCATGGAAGTGGTCGGCGGCGTCGTGAAATCCGGCGTTGAGCATATAACGTGGACGCGTACCGTATGGTGTAACTAATGTATCAAATAGTGTATCCAATCCCATAAGGAACGGCTTGATATTGTTGTTCCACCACCAAATATCAAACGGCGTTCGATTCTGTGCCAAAAATGAGCCCGAGGTAAAATTCGAAACAATCATGGCGCTGACGTTTTGCGCTATCGGCCCCTGTTGCACATCGTAACTTTCAACGATATGGCCTCCCGTAGCGGCTCGCAAACCCAAACCGATGTCTGCTGAATTATCGAAGAATACTCCCTGAAATGCATTTGTCTTGCCCGGCCAGAAATTCAACGAGCCTCCGGTCAATGTCGTACAGGCAATTGAAACATATTGCTGTAACGCGTCTCGAATCTCGGGGGTTGTTAGGTTTGGTAGCAAACGAGATGTACCGCTATAAGTGTTCCCGCTCCAGTAAGAGGAGCTGTGAGCATAGCCATTCGGCACACGAGAAACGGAATCTGCGGCAGTTATCTGAGAGCTGTCTTTGAAACAACCAGGAATTGTATATGTAACGCCACTGGACGTAAATGTGGTATTGTCATAGAAATGCAAGTACAGTTTTTCGAGCTGATTCGGAGTCCATCCATAAACGGTCTTAAGATAGTTACGATACCACCCGACCT
>CAZFAL010000088.1:4470-11914 GCA_964516945.1 uncultured Ignavibacteriales bacterium | reverse complement strand
GTTCCCCGGTGGTAATGGACAGCCAGTTAAAATGAATTTCAATGTCGGTCCGTCACAAAACGGACCTGAGGTCGCCGATGACATCCGCGACGCGCTTGAGCAGGGTGTGACAATTATCTCACATCGTTCGCCGCGCTTCTATGAATACTTCGCCAAAGCGCGGCGGGAGATATTTTCGTATTTTTCACTTCCCGATGACTGGAAAATGTATTTTCTGGCTTCGGGTAGCGAGGCGATGGAAAGCGCCTGTCGCGGTCTGATTCGTAAGCGCTCACTGCATTTTGTCAACGGGAACTTTTCACGCCGCGCCTATGATTTTGCGACGATGATTGGCAAAGACGCGCAACTCAATGAGCGTCCGGAAATGCAAGGGTTCACCGGAGAACCGGAAGCAGTCCCCACTGAGACCGATTGCGCGTTTTTCACCAAGACAGAAACTGCAACGGGTGTGGCGACGAGCTGGGACTATATACGTGAATTTCGCAAACGCAATCCTGATGTGACAGTTGTCTGCGATGTTGTTTCGGTGGCGCCAACTGAGCCGCTTGATCCTGAGCTGGCGGATTTCTATTTCTTTGGTGTGCAGAAGGCCTGCGGATTGCCTGCCGGTCTGAGCGTGGCGCTCTGTTCACCGAAGGCGCTTGACAAGGCGCGAGCGCTACAAAAGGACGGGTTCGATATTGGGGCCAATCGCGCTATCACGACACTTGAAGAATACGCTGTCAAAGATGCGACATTGGATACACCGAATGTTCTGCAAATCTATTTGCTCGGCAAGGCCTTTGAACGTTTTAACGTCAAAGGGCTGGCCACAGTTGAATCCGAAACAATCGCCAAAGCCCAACAACTCTACAACTGGTTAGAAAAGTCCGAGCATTATTTTCCTGCTGTGAAAGACAAAACACTTCGCGCGCGCACGGCTGTCGCAGTGGCTTTTGGTGAGGGCGTAGAAGAGGCGCAGGCGCTTGCGGTTCTTGCCGAGGCCGGATTTGAAACCGGGCTGGGCTATGGCCACTTGCGCGGAACAATGCTCAGGATTGCAAATTTCCCGGCGCATACCCTGGCTGACCATAAAGAGCTGATTGACGCGCTTGAGAAAGTTAATGTCGCCAAAACGGTGTAATCTGCTTGTGACACATCGTACAGCATCCGCCGCAATCGTGGCGCTGATATTCGCATGTCTCAACGCCTGTGCGCCGGGAGCGCTTCGGAAGTATCAACCAGCCCGGGAGGAGCTTGCGCAGGGGCTGGAAATATCCGCCGATTCACTACGCACGCTCGAACAGTCGCCGCTAACCACAGCAGAGATGCAGACATTCTATGTCGGAGGGGCTTGGTATCAGCGCTTTCTTGCCGACAGCGCATTTGTGACGGTCAGTGAATATGACTATGACAATCTGCGTGACTTCCCGCTCAAGACGGTCTTTGATGTGGTTCTGGCCTTGCCTGACTCTGCGAGCTATGCGCTGGCGCGTGTGCAAGCTGGCTCTCTGGCGCCGACGAAGAAAGCGGGATTCTTTCGCGGGTACCTGCCGCGCAAGAAATTGCGCATGCTGATACTCAATGGCATCAGCGCCTACGCCACAATTCCGTTCAAACAGCAAGAAAACTAAGACAGCGACACGAATTATTTCGGGCATGATTGTCCGAAATGTGGGCGCTATTGTCTGCAATTCGCTCATTGACGAATCCGGATTTCATAGTATATTGATTGAGTTAGGTGTGTTTGACCGGCCGCCGCAGTTCACCTCAACCGGATTGTAAGCTGAGAGGCAGTGATGCTATCAAGCCGGGAGTTGCGGAGGGTATGTTTGGCGCTAATTGCAGAGCTATTACAAAGCTATTACAACGCTGTTACGAAGGAGGTTGCTATGTGTAATCATCTCAAAAGTATCAGGGCGCTGGCAGGGGTTTTTGTTGTTTCAGTTCTATCACTTGTTCCGCGTGTAACGCATGCGACATTCTCTATTGTCGCAGTCGATACACTCACCGGTGCGGTCGGAGGGGCGGGGGCGTCATGTATCGCTAACTCATTTATCATTGATGATGTTGTCGAATCGCTTGGCGCAGTTCACACGCAGGCGTTCTGGTTACAGGCGAATAAGGACAATGCCCATGCTCGTCTGCTTGAGGGACTCACTCCGGATTCCATCATCGGCTGGCTGGTTAACAATGACGTCCAGGGCACGCCGACATTCCGTCAATACCTGGTAGTGACACTCGCCGGTGGCGGCGCCTCGGCGGCATTCACGGGGATAGACACAGACAATTTCCACGGTCATCGCACCGGACCGGGATATGCGATTGCCGGCAATATTCTCAACGGTCTCAATGTGCTCGACGACATGGAAACGCAATTCCTGCTGACCAGTGGGCCGCTCGAAGAAAAGTTGATGGCCGCTCTGCAGGGCGCCAAACGTGTCGGATCGGATGTGCGCTGTACGGCCAAAGGGAAGTCTGCAATCTCATCATTTATTCGGGTGTTTCATCCGGGTGACGGACCCACACCGTTTCTGTTGCTTCAAGTTCCGACGACGCCGGATTTTGTCGATCCGATAGATGTCTTGCAGGACAAGTTCGATGATTGGAAGCTTTCGCAACAGGCGGACGCCGCGCTGTCGGAGTTGACCCTGTCACCGGACACCTTACCGTCTTCAGGAGTTCATACTGCGACTATCACCGTCACACCCAAAAACCAGAACAGCGTCACACCGATTTTTGGCGCGTCAGTGGCGCTCTCGAATAGTGGCGCAGGCGCTTTGGGGTCAGTGACCGACAACGGTGATGGCACATTCAGCGCATCGTTGACGGCTCCTACCGCGCCCGGGATGGACATCGTCGGCGCGACGGTGACGGCCGGTGGAGTTACCACGCCAATCAACGCCACTGACTCAGTGTACTATTATCTGTGCGGTGACGCTGACGCCTCGGGCTCTGTCAATATCGGCGATGTTACCTATCTGATTACGAGAATATTCGGAGGCGGACCGGCGCCGATTCCCAACGGAGCCGGTGACTCTGACGGCTCCGGCTCGGTCAATATCGGTGACGTGACATATTTGATTGCTCGCATATTCGCCGGTGGGCCGGCGCCACAGTGTCCACCACTGTAGATGCAACTATAGGGACAACTGTAGAGAGGGCTGTAGAGTTTACTGCAACAGCGCTTGGAGAAAACCACATCCGTCACGGGGGGGCGCTCTGCGGTAGGGCTCTGTGGTAGCGCTCTGTACCGGCGCCTCGCATCACAACGCATACGAGCTTAGCGGCTTGTTGAAAAAGGCTTACGCGCACTGCGAGGAGCGAAGCGACGTGGCAATCTCCAGACTATGAATCGACGAGATTGCCGCGCTGGCGCTCGCAATGACTGCATTTGTGCTTTTTCAACAGGCCGTTAGGCGACACGTTGCGGCTCTGGGAAACTACCGCTTCAGGCGTTTCTTCATACAGATTGGATTGTGTGGTTAGTTTGTTGTGTCCTGCTGTTGGTGCCTGACAAGCGCTCGTCGCAATGATGTAATAATCTCGTTGTTCTTGAAGGGCTTTATCAGCAGGTCAGATGCGCCCAATTCGCGGGCTTTTGTGACTGTCAATTCTTTGGCATACCCGGTAATGATCAACACCGGCATATCCGGGTAAGTTTTGCGTGTTTCCAGCAGCAAACTGATGCCGTCCATATTAGGCATCATGATGTCAGTAATCATGATATCAAACGGCTTCTCGGCGAGACGCTCCAGCGCCAGCAGTCCGTCCTCAGCGGTAGTGACTTCAAGTCCCGCTGACGAGAGGGATCGCGCAAGGACTTTGCGTATGATTTGCTGATCGTCAACGACCAGAACTTTCATTTTCACGTCTGTGGCTCTTCTATTTTCGGTCGGTTGCTCATACCACCGGCATCCATGAATTGGGACAAACTTTGTGAGAGGAAAGACTCTCGCATCAATGTAAGTATCGGAGCGAAGCGCTTGATTCTTGATAGAGTAGTTTCAATGCATTCCAGGTAGTTTCAAATTGGCGCTGTTTCACTACGCCTGACCCGGAATCAGGCGTTTGATTGTCAGACCCTGCACGAGAATGGAGAAGATGACGACCATATAGGTCAATGAAACGATGAGGTCCCGCTCGGGGCTCTGGGGAATTGAAAGCGCCAGAGCCACAGAAATGCCGCCGCGCAAACCTCCCCATGTCAATATACGAATTGCCCCGGCAGTGAATTGCCTGCGGAATTCCATCACGCTGACGACAGACCAAACGCTGATAAATCTGGCGCCGAGAGTGATAATTACCGTTGCGCTTCCGAGAAGCAGATAGGAAAACGTGAAGTCCAAAGTCAACGCTTCGAGGCCTATCCAAACAAACAAAACCGCATTGAGAATCTCATCCAATAACTCCCAAAAGTCATCGAGACGCTCTCTTGTTTTCTGGCTCATGGCGAATTGCCGTCCGTGATTACCGATGAGTAAACCGGCCACGACGATGGCAATTGGCCCGGATGTGTGCATTGCGGTCGCCAGCGCGAAACCGCCGCAGACAAGAGCCAGAGTAATCAGGACTTCAACCGAATAGTCATCGACTTCCTTGAGAACTTTGTACGCTATCCATCCGATTGCGAGTCCAAAGACAATCCCGCCGATTGCCTCCTGCGCGAATAATCCCAGAACAGAAAGAAACCCGCCGGTATGTCCTTCCCCGGCTCCGGCAATACCGAGAATGGTGACAAACACGACAACTCCTACACCGTCGTTGAACAATGATTCACCGGCGATTTTAGTTTCCAGAGATTTGGGCGCTTTCAGTGACTTCAGAATAGAGAGGACTGCAACCGGATCAGTTGGAGAGATGAGGGCGCCGAACAGGAGGCAATAAATGAAAGGAAGTGAGACAGAAAAGAGATGCAGGGTGAAATACAGTGTCGCGCCAATGATACCGGCGCTAAAGACCACACCGACTGTCGCCAGAATGCTGACAACATATTTTTGCTTTGCCAGATCATTCAAGTTGATTTTGATAGCGCCGGCAAACAGCATGAAACTCAACATGCCCTGCATCAGCGTTTCACTAAAATCAGAGTGGCTGAGAAATTTCTCCGCCGGTCCTTGAATATCCAGTCCAAGAACATTCAGAAGAATCAGCAACAGAGACATTGCCAGTGAAATAGCCAGCACGCCGACGGTAGACGGCAGTTTGGTATACCGATAATTGATAAAACTCGCCAGCGCTGCGGCAGTCAGGAATATGGCGGCAATTGAAAACGGACTCATGGGCGACTCTTCCGGGCTTATACTGGAAACTTGTCAGCCGTCAATGAATACAATTCCGCCATTTCTTTTACAATCTAAAAAAGACGAAAAGAGATTCAAGTGTCCTTGATAAAACCGGCAGAACAGCGGCGAGATTGACACTCGCCTATTACCTATGGCGAAATGGATATCGGACCATTCTCAGGGTGAAATATCAGGAGAACCGGGAGGTGAGGTCTGAAGCTCATCAGGATGTAACATTTGCAGGAAGCGATTTTCGCGAGCGCTGTCAGAATTGTAATTGAAATAGAATGACTTGAACTCTTTGTAGTCTTGCAACACCTGTGAGGCCGGTTTTGAGTTGATATTGTCGAGATATGTATCCAAATACTTCGGGAAATCCATGAATTTCACATCAGGATTCTGCGCCAGCGCATCCATAACATCATTTTCATAGCCAACCAGATATGCAATCAGCCCGCCGATTTGCAAATAATGCATTTCGTCCTGAGTTTTCTCGAAATCAAGGCCGCATGCGAACTGAATATTGACTTTTCTTTCTTGTAAATATGCGAGTGAGGCGCCCTTTTCATGCCCCGGTCGGCCCCGGACAAGTAGTGTCTGATGAGCCAGCGCCGAATCGGTAAGTCCTGACTCGGCCTCGATAGCAATTTCAGGATTCACATAGTAAACCAGCATGGCGTTGGCGCCTTTGAACGAAACTATCGCACCGGATTCTCGGATGGCCTTTGATGCGGATAGTCCGAGTTGTCGTTGATGGGCGACGAATGCCGACGAATAGTATTGTGACTCATCAGCGATTCCTGCTATGCTTTGCCCCGGTGTTGAAAATTGATTGTTGCGCAACACCACGGTGAGAAGCGCAAGAGCGGCAAGCGCATACTTCACGTTTGCGCTCAGATGAACTCCGGCGATTGTCTCTTCAATGGCTATGTATAAGAGCGGGATGATCGGAATGAAGAACCGGGCGAACATGAAGTCGCCGCCGACACGCACGACAGAGAACATATATATCAGGGCCAGCGCCAGCGCGAACAGTGTTCGATACGGTGTTCGAGGCAGCATTCGAGGGAGTGTCGCACCGGTCTGCCCGGTTGTAAGTAGCGGCGCTTTGGGATGCGTAGAGTTATGCAAACGATGAGATAGCGCCAGCGCCAGCGCGCCGAACAGTATCAACGGAATTGTGAAAAAAATGTAATATGTCTTGACGAAGAGCCACAGATATATCAGCCCCTGGCTATAATACGGGAGCGACGCCGATTTTGCGTAGTATGTATTTGGAAAAAACTGGCCATAATACTGCCAGCGCAAGAGAAAATACGGGACATAGATTATCAGCCCCGGAAGTAGCATGGCTATCGCGGCCCGTGTTCTTTCAGCCACCGGAGAGGCGCTGAACAACTGGACAAATACAACCGCTGTTGCGTACAAAATCAACCCGTCCGGGCGTGTCAGCGATGCGCAGGTGAGGAGCAAACCGCCAATGAGATAGGCGCTACGTGATTCCCGCCAAACAAGAGTCTCATAGGCGGCGAAGATAAGCATTGTAAAAAACGCAGTCTCCAATCCGCTTGTGGCAAAGACCTGCATGTCCCGATTGAGAAGCAGAGAGAGCGCCGCCAGTGGCAGGAAGACTGACTGCAGAGGTTTTCTGGATTTTCTGCGATTATATGAATGCCAAAAGAGTAGTCCGGCGAGCAATGCGAAACTCATAATCCCCAGGGCCTGGGACAATACTTCCGGGGTTATTCCCAAACGCATCCCACCTGCGAGAATTGTTGTCCAAAGGAAATTTGTATAGCCCTCGACACGTTCGCCGATATTGTAAACTAATCCGGCCCCGTCGCTGAGATTCTTGGCATAGCGGAAGGAGATAAATGCGTCGTCGGACAACCACGCTTTCGAAATCGCGCTACCGATGCCGAAAATGACTACAGCGCCGATGATTAGCGTTACTATAAAGCTAAGGCGACTATCTCCGGGAGGAGAGTCTGCCACTGTTTTCTTTGGTTTGTTCCGGACAGTCTGTCCGGAGACAGATTGCTTCCCGGCGATACCCAAATCCACTTTGAGAGCTTTCCCGTTGAAAAAACCTGATGTACGATTGTGTGTACGGCATGGCACAAAACATCGCGTACAACCTGGCGCACAGACTCCGTTGCGCTCCACCGGCTCGGCGCCTG
>CAZFAL010000088.1:0-4370 GCA_964516945.1 uncultured Ignavibacteriales bacterium | reverse complement strand
GCCTGTGTCACACCTGATGCTACGAGCATAGTCAGGGAAAGTTACAATAAGTCTCGCAATAAATCTGATAATCTTCTGATTAGTTGTAAGTAATAGGAGAGAACAGTGGATAAAGAGGATTCTATCTGTCCTAAGAGGGTTGCAATGTTCTACAGGCCGGTTGCGCCGCACACCGGTTCAGGGCCGCCGCTGAAAATCCGGGCTATCAAGAAAGTTACGTCGGCGATATTGACTGAATTGCTACCGTTAGCGTCGCCTTCGTCCTCGCAGCCCGGGGCCGGGCCGCCGGAGAAGATTCTCGCAATCAGAAATGTTACGTCGGCGATATTCACCGAGCCGCTGTTGTCAGCGTCACCGGCCAGATCACAGCAACCGGACATAATTGCGAAAGATGGTGCAAATGACGGGGTATAGGCGCCCTGTTGAGTTTCAATCAGCAAATCTGAACCCATGACAGTTGTAGTTGTAATTGGCAAAGCCCCCGGTCCTGAAGATGGGTCGAAGCTGAAATGCAGATTGACTATGGCGCCGGCGCCGGGCTGCAGGTAGCGGGAATGACCGGCGACTATGTCACTCTGAAGCGAAATCAGTAACTGTTTGTTCAGAGGGTCAGCGAGAACGAGTGATTGCACATCCCAGTCCTGTGTTCGCAGGCCGACTGTCGAGAACGAATCAAAGACTAATCCAATGCCGTTTGCATCTGCATATTCCAACGGAAGCGTGACAGACTTGACCAGGAAGTCATTGTGCAGAGGTATCGGCACGGTGACGCCGGCGTTCAAGAGTCCCGCGCCGCTGTCGCCGCCGATTGTATCCGCATGCACAAACACCATTCGCTTGGCCTGCTCAAAGCCGACACCTCGCGCTTCGGTTGCCTGTAACGAGACAGTATACAATCCCGGCTGGGTGTATGTATGTGACGGATTCTGCGAAGTTGAACCGGAGCTGTCACCAAAGTCCCAGAGCCACGCGCTTGGAGCGTTAGGTGAGAGGTCGGTGAAGTCAACTATCAGGCCGGGAGTTCCCGAGAGTACCGGTCCGGCGCTGAAATTCGCAACAGGGAGACTGGCGATAGCGTTCGAGACGTTCACACGTCCTGCGCCCAGAGCTCCGACAAATGTTGGATTCTGCGCGTCTATATTATCAGCTGTCGCCAGCAGGAGTGAGTCAATTTCTACACTTGTAAAGCCGGGCATCAAAGATTTCATCAAGAGCACGGCCCCGCAATAAGCGGGGGTGGCCATGGATGTACCGCTAAGAAACGCGTAGGTGGGGGTGTAGTGATTCGAGAATGTTGAGTAGATGCCTGAGCCGGGGGCGGAAATCTCCACCCAGTCCCCAAAACTTGAAAACCCGGATTTTTGGTCACTCGAATTCACTGAGGCCACAGAAATCACTCCCGGCAGTAAATTCATCCAGTCCCCGTCACTATTGTTGTCGTTGCCTGCGGCTTTGCCAATTGAAATCCCGCTATCCTGCGCCATATTGATAGCGTCCAACATAGAAGACAGCCCTGATGATCCCCATGAGGCGTTCATGACATCGGCTCCCATGCGCGCGGCATAGTCGAATGCTGTGGCGGCGTTTGAGAGGTTAATGAATCCGTTGCCGTCGGAAGCGGTCCCGCCGATCCGCAAACACATGATTCGCGCTCCGCGATTTGAATACGCTGATGTCCCGCCCCAGCCGCCGGCCATACCGGCGACACCTGTGGCATTATTTGAGGCCGCCGCAGCAATCCCCGCTACATGTGTGCCATGGCCGTTAAAGTCATTCGGGTCCGTATCCGGCGCTCCGCCGTCCTCACCCGGAAATGTCGAACCTACGCCGGTAAAGAAGTCATATCCTATCAGGTCATCGACGACACCGTTCCCATCATCATCAACACCATTGAGATCGTCAAGGTCATACACTTCGCTGTCGTGGTCAAGATCTTCACCCGGATTCACCCAGATCTGATTCTTGAGGTCTTCATGGAGATAGTTTACACCGGTATCTGTCACACCTATCTTCGCTGTGTCAGAGCCCGGTTCCACATCCCAGACGCCGGTCGCCCCTATCAGAGTTGGAGCGTATTGCAGATTCCAGAATGGGTCATCCGGTGTGGCCTGGGTTTCCATCACCGGGACCGCCCAGATTTTCTCAGCGGTCATGACTTTTCCGGTTGCCAGCAAGTCGTCTATCAAAACATCTAAATCAACTGATTGTGGAAATGTAAGGCGCTCATACTTGCTCATCTTTCTCTCAAGCGGATTGGCGCTGTTTTCGTGTCGCCAGGGGAAGACCGGTTGCATATCAGATACAGCATATGAGCTCATCAGCGCATCGACAGCGGCGCTCCCGACACTGACACGGCCAAAAGACCTGACCGCGTTTCCGACTGTTACATCGTCTGCAAAGCGAACCTCGAGAACACCAGGGATAACGAACGGCTGCGGTGATGGCGAGCCGTCAGATACGGCGTAGGCGCAACGCGAACCTGCAATGACAAAAACTGCATTGATAAAAAACAGTGTCGCGAGCAGAAAAGATGAGCGAATCAGTTTTTGTGTGAACAACTCCTGGAGTGTATTCAGAGAGGGTGTGTTACACTTCACGTGAATGGGGCGCATGATGAAACTTCCTTCCAGATAAAAACCGACCTGCGCTACCGCAATAGATTTGCATTTGATATCAAGGAGTCGCACATCATTGGTGACTCCTTGCGCTCATTGCATTGATGGGGGCCACTCAGCATGTAAGTGGCTCTTAGTGAGGGCTGATGCTCCGACGGTAGAGAAGAACGATTGTCAACAACGGCTCGATTAACAGTTAGCGTGAAATTCCCGCTTGCGCCACCCGTACAAACTGTAGTATACCACAATTCTCGCAGAGCGCAAGCGTTAAGACCCCGTTGCGCCACACACCGGTGGGACGCCGTTCGTGAATATGCGCGCAATCAATGTCGTAACGTCTGCGACATTTACTGTGTTGTCACCATTTGGATCCGCCTGGTCCTGGCAATCCGGCGCCGGGCCACCCGAGAAGATTCTGGCAATCAAGAATGTAACATCACTGATATTCATCCTGCCGTCATTGTTAGCGTCGCCGGCGACAACACAACAGAAGTCACAAATATCGCCGATTCCATCACCGTCAGTGTCGAGCTGTGACGGATTGAAGTCTGTCGGGCAATTGTCTACATTGCCACAGACACCATCACCGTCAACATCGTTTAATGAATCCAGCGGACAAGCGTCACAGAGATTCCCGATTCCGTCGTTGTCGCTGTCAAGCTGGTTCGGATTCGGGACGGTTGGGCAATTGTCGACATCGCCGCAGATGCCGTCCCCATCAATATCATTGTCCGGGTCATTCGGACAGGCGTCACAAACATCGCCGATACCGTCGCCGTCAGTGTCCGTTTGCGCGGGATTAGCTGTTGTCGGGCAATTGTCCACATCGCCACAAATACCATCACCGTCTACATCATTAAGTGGGTCATTCGGGCAGACATCGCAGGAATCACCGATGCCGTCACCGTCTGTATCAGTTTGATTTGGATTAAATGCAGTTGAGCAGTTGTCGCAGACATCACCGATACCGTCACTGTCTGTGTCAGTTTGTGCAGGATTGGGTGTAGTCGGACAGTTATCTACATCACCACAAATGCCGTCACCGTCTACATCGTTCAGCGAGTCCAGCGGGCAGGCGTCACAGGCGTTGCCAATTCCGTCGCCGTCAGAGTCAGTCTGCAGTGGATCAGCGACAGTCGGACAGATATCGCATACGTCGCCTACACCGTCAGCGTCACCGTCCGCCTGCGTGGGATTGGCAGTTGTCGGGCAATTGTCGACATCACCGCAGATTCCGTCACCGTCGGCGTCGTTGAGCGGGTCATTGGGGCAGGCGTCGCAGACATCACCAATCCCGTCGCCGTCAGTGTCAGTCTGCGCCGGATTCGCAACTGTCGGACAATTATCCACATTGCCGCAGATTCCGTCTCCGTCGATGTCATTGTCCGGGTCTAACGGACAGGCGTCACAGAAATCACCGATTCCATCACCGTCTGAATCAAGTTGCGTCGGGTTGAATGTCGTCGGGCAATTATCGACATCGCCGCAGATTCCGTCACCATCCACGTCATCGAGCGGATCATTCGGGCAAACATCACATGCGTCTCCGACACCATCGCCGTCTGTGTCAAACTGACTCGGATTTGCATCAACCGGACAATTGTCCACGTCGCCGCAGACTCCATCGCCGTCTATGTCATTGTCCGGGTCATTTGGACAGGCGTCGCACAGGTCACCGATGCCATCTGCGTCACTGTCTGCCTGCGCCGGGTTTGCAACTGTTGGACAATTGTCCACATCACCGCAGATTCCGTC
>CAZFAL010000087.1:0-12026 GCA_964516945.1 uncultured Ignavibacteriales bacterium | reverse complement strand
ATTGGAGGTATTGCGGGATTCTTGTTTTGGATAAGCACCCCGAAAGGGCGTTTGATATTTGACAAGATATTGCTAAAACTCCCGATATTTGGAACCTTGGTCCGCCGTTCGGCAGTTGCGCGTTTCACCCGGACACTTGGCACTTTGCTTTCGTCCGGTGTGTCTATTATCGAAGCGCTGGAAGTAACCGCTAAGACCGCCGGTAACATGGTGATTGCTAACGCTATCAGGAAATCAGTGATCTCTATCGCTGAAGGTGACACTATTACTGCGCCTCTGAAAGCCACAGGCGTGTTTCCTCCCATGGTGACACAGATGATATCAGTCGGTGAAAAAACCGGTGGTTTGGATGAAATGCTATCGAAGATTGCGGACTTCTATGACGAAGAAGTAGACGCTGCGGTTGGCGCGTTGACTTCCATCATTGAGCCGGTGATTATTGTCTTCATGGGTATTGTCATTGGTGGAATTCTGGTTGCCATGTATCTCCCGATGTTCGACATCATCGGCAAGATATAATAGTAGTCCCGCGACGCATGTAAGCTTTCACGCAGTCTGCCACATGCGGCGGGGAAAACAGCATATTTGCGATGTTTGCGACTGGGCGCCCTAACCACGGGCGCCCTTTGCGCAACTGGCAAACAATAATGTATGCACAATGCAAACCGGGATATTCAGCCATTGAGACAATCAGATAAAGTGACTACGTCAGATGAATCACAAATGCCGCCGGTAGTCGGCCGTTGGATGGTCGCTTTACGGTTGTTTACCTACCTGCTGGTTACCGGTTCAGTGATTATCACGCTCGGCGCTCCGGCGTATATGCTTGCGCCGGTTTTGCTGTATTCAGCGCTGACATTGTACTGGCCGACTGCCACTCTCTGGAAGAAGATTCGTCTGAGTGAATCGCTTCATCGCTTCGTCATCCTGTGCCAGCTTATTATTGAATTATTCATTGAGGTCGCCATCGTCAATTCAACCGGGGCGGCGCTATCACCGTTCACCGGTCTTTTCTATTTAACTATAATCTCCGGCGCCTTGACATTCAATCTCATCGGAGCGCTTGGGCTCGCTTCTCTGGCGGCGTTTGGACATCTGATAGTGAATTGGTACGGGTACACGCTCGGCGAGCTCGTCCATGTCGATGGGGGCTTGTGGAGCGCATTGAAAAAAGCTCCGGATGAGGCGTTTTTCGCCGGTTTTCTGAGCGCGTTGAGTTTCTACACAACTGCGTTTGTCGCCGGCTATTTTTCTGAGCGTTTGCGCAACAAAGACATGGAGCTCGCAAACGCCTCGGTAGCGCTCAGTCGGGTGCGTATGCAAACCGACGAAATTGTCCGGAGACTGAGCGCTGGGTTGTTGACTATCGACGGCGCCGGGCGAATTATACTTTTCAATGACTTTGCCGAGACAATTTTCGGGATACCGGAATCCTCAATTCGTGGACTTGACTTTCGGGATGCGTTTCAGGGCGGCTTCGCTGAGTTTGGCCGCGAGCTGGCGATTGCGTTTGATTCCGGTGTCAGTCGGCCGCGTATGGAGGCGGAGCTAATCCGGGCCGACGGAGTCACACTTCCATTAGGTCTCTCGACAGCGTTTCTGGGCTCCGAAAGCGATGACGCCCCGCATCTGATAGCCATTTTCCAGGACATCACCGAGGCCAAGGCGATGGCGGAAAAGGCGCGCCAAAGCGACAGATTGATGGCAGTCGCCGAATTGTCGGCTGCTATGGCGCATGAAATCCGGAATCCGCTGGCGGCCATCGCCGGATCGGCGCAGATGCTTTCTTCTGAACTGCAAATTGGCGCTGAGGAGAAAAAACTCTTTGACCTTATCCTAAAGGAAAGCGCAAGACTGAATGACCTGTTGGGAGACTTCCTGAGTTATGCCCGGGCCAAACCTGTTGCGTTAACAAAAGTTGAATTGTGCCACATAGCCATTGAAGCGCTGGAAATGATGCGCCGCCATCCATCATTCTCCGGTGATGTTGCCCTGACCTTTGAATCTGACGCTCAGGTCATGTATGTCCTCGGGACAGAGGGGCAGATTCAGCAAATCATTTTTAACCTGCTACTTAACGCGTTTGAGGCGCTCAATGGCTATGAATCAGACGAGAAGAGAATTGCCCTGAGAGTCCGATATGAAGCGGAGACGTCAAGGATTGAATTGAGCGTCAAAGACAACGGCCCGGGGATTCCTGCGGGGCATGTCAACGATGTTTTCACGCCTTTTTACTCGACCAAACAGGCCGGGACAGGTCTTGGGCTGGCGATTGTACACAGATTGGCCGGAAGCATGTCCGTGGAAATTGACCTTGATACAATTGAAGACGTTGGAACCACGATTCACCTGCGGTTTACCCCGTACCATGACGGCTTTCAGCCGCCTCCCGGCCCTGCTAAAGCAGGCGTCTCACAAGCGCGTCAAGGCGGCCAAGCCGAATCAACCGGGCCAAAGCTACAGTTTCATCAATAGGCGCTGAGTAGGTCCATTTGTGGGGTTTCGTCCTATTCTTCCTTTACATCTCTGTCTTCTCAAATCCCGGTTCATCCTGATTCGCTCCGGTTTGCCCTGCTCAACCGGGATTTGCATTTTCGGCCGTATTCTGTACATTTAGCGGAACCGGCTGCGGGACGGAGTGTAAGTTTATGTGTTACGCGCCTGTGTAGCTTGCAGGCCAGCGTTTCCGTGAAGCGTCACGCGTTAAAGACCCTTGATATAACAAATCCGGAGTACGTTTTGATGTCGAAAAAGTCTGTCTTTCCTATGATCACAGCAAGGATTACTACATGGATGAGTCTCCTGCGCCGCTTGCTGAATAACAGCTCTGCCTGTAACAGCCCTCTGTATAACAACACTCTCTATAACCACTCTTTACGGAACAACTCTTCTTTGCTAAACAATTCTTTACTAAAGAACTGGCGGGCGACGCTTTTGATGCTCGGGCTCGTTCTGGTTTCCGGTGGCTGTGCGGCCGGGAACTTCCATTGGTACGCGCCGCCCGGTTCTGAGGCCACAGCTACGAGTTCACGCTATACCGGTGAATCAGTCTATGCTGACAAGTATCTGCTTAGGAAATATGCGCAGGTTGACAATCCGACATTGTTGGTCGTCGATGATTCAATCCGGATTCACGCGCTGGATTTGCTTGGTCGCCTTGAAGAGAGTTACGTTCTGCGTAAAGGAGGGACGCTTAGTTGGGATGCCGCGACGGATACGCTTGAGAGTATCCTGCTTGACACACTTGTTTCTCTGGCGGCGGATACATTCAGCCTGCATCAGGACTCCGCTGGCTGGGGGGACTTCCTGACAGTCAGAAATGACCTGCTAACCAAGCTTTTTCTGACTGAGAAGATTTACTCTCAGGTTGTTGTGGATTCATTGGAAGTTGACAGTTTCTACCATTCCCGGCCGGATATTTTCACCTACAACGCACAGGTTCGGGTTGGGCATATCGTTTTGTCGAAAGAAGGCTATCACGCCGGGCCTGATTCTTCGAACTATCTGTCAATGCCGGATGATGAACTTGATTCATTGATTCTTTATCGCTTACGTTACCTGCAGAAAGAAATTCAAGACTCTCTGATGTTCGAAGAATTGGCTGAGAAATATTCACAGGACCGGCGCTCCGGCGATCATGGTGGCCGATTGGGATGGGTGGAGCGGTATAATCTGAATCCGGAAGTTGAAGACGTCCTCTATGACGAGAAGACCCCGCTCCATCAGGCTATCGGACCGGTAATATCGCGTGACGGTGTCCATCTTTTTTACTTGTACGATAGGCACTTCAAAGGCATACCGCCGCTCAATGGAGCCCGTTACCGCCAGGCGTATGATTACCTGCTTGGTTCGCGCGCTAAAGTCGTCTATGTCAGGATACGAGATTCACTCCGGGCGGCGCATCCGACGACGTTCAACGATTCGGTTCTGATTCTTTCGAAAGAGCAAGCGTCTCCGGATGATCCTGTGGCGTGGGCTCTGGGCATTGACACAGTACGATTTGTCACATTCGACAGAGCGTCGGTAATAATAGAGCCTAATCCAAGTCGTCGGAAACAGTTGAGTCTCGCTCAACTCCGCTCAGTTGCTCAGGGAGAAGTCGATAGGCGTTTAGTCCTGTTGCTGGCCGAAGAACTTGGACTTGCCGAGAGACCTGCATTCAAAGCCGAAGTTGACCAGCAACGTCACAGTTTTGCAGAAGCGTCGGTTCGCAGGCTGGCGCGGGATCCGGAATTCAAGCCGACAGAAGAAGAAATCAAGAGTTATTTCGAGGAACATAGATCGCAGTATGTCACGGGCAAGCCGGTGCGGATTCAGCAGATAGTTTTCGCAGATTCGGTCAAGGCGGAATTCGTACGCGCGTTGGCGGAGTCTGGCGAGGACTTCCTCGAACTCGCCCAAAAATACTATCCCGGAGACACAGCCATCAGGCGCGAAGCGGCGGATCTGGGGTACATCGGTCCCGATGACTTCGAAAAGAATATATTCAAGCGTGCGCTGGCGAGTAAAGTGGGGGAGATAACTCCTCCTATCAAAACTCAATACGGGTATCACATAGTCAAAGTGCTTGATGTCAAACGTGAGTTTTCCTTGGAAGAGAAACGCAATGTAGTTATCAATGCGCTTGATAAAATACACAATGAATCAGTTAGACAAAAGTGGATTGCCGCTCTCCGGTCGGGACACAAGATTGTATTGAAACCTGTTCGTTATCAGGGAGTTGTGCTTGGCCCTCGGGAAAACCGATCATTCCTCCCGGGTGAAGTTCTTCCTCCTGAACTAAAGAGCGCACAATTGTAAAGCTCCTGTACGCTATGGCCTATCTGAATACAAAAGACAAGACGACGGGGAGCAGTCGCGCGCGGAAGAGTTCATTTTGCCTTGACGATGCGCAACAAATATCATTTTCCGCTGAATTGTTGCGCAAAGGCACCCACATCGGGGCGTTGATAGTGCCCATCCTCTACATCTGGGTGTTGGACGAAAACAGGAAAATAGCGCTGTCGATACTTGTTCCTGTCGCGCTGTTGATGACATTGATAGACGTTTCTCGCCTTCGTCGCTGGAAGCTGTGGGAGGTGTTCAAGCCTTTCACCGGTTCAATGGTGCGGAAACACGAAGAGGCCGGTGATTTTACCGGAGCGTTTTATATCCTCTGGATGTTCTGTCTGGTCATTGCAATGTTCGACCCGGCAATTGCGGCCATCAGCGCCTCGTTTATCATTGTCGGTGACACGCTTGCGGCGTTGATAGGGCGTAGATTCGGCAAGCGCAAATTTCGCGGGAAATCGCTCGAGGGTTCGATGGCCTGTCTGTTCGGTACTGTTGTTGTGGCCTATGCGGGGCATGAACTATTCAATATTCCACTGATAGTTACAGTTTTTGGCGCGTTTACAGCGGCGCTTGTTGAGGCGATTCCTGATTTTGTCGATGACAATCTCTCTGTGCCGCTTCTGAGCGCATTGGCAATGACTCTGGCTGTGAAACTATTCTACTAAAGTTTACTAAGAAGGGGAGCGTCAGAGAATGAGCGCCGTGGACATAATTGACTTACGATCTGATACAGTGACCAAACCGGATGCGGGAATGCGTGCGGCGATGGCCGAGGCGCCTGTTGGAGACGATGTCTTCGGTGATGATCCGACAGTTAATCTCCTGCAAAGCAGGATAGCGGAGTTATTTGGTAAGGAGGCCGCGCTGTTCACCCCCAGCGGCACGATGGCCAACCAGATTGTGTTCAAGACTATCGCTCGTCCCGGGTGGGAATTGGTCTGCGAAAGAGAATGCCACATCGCGAATTACGAAGTTGCCGGACCTGCGACACATGCGGGGTTATTGGTCAATTTTCTCGACAGCGAGAGAGGTTTTTTCAGCGCCGAACAGTTAGAGGACGCTATCCGACCTGTCAATGAACATTGCCCGTTGACAAAAATCGTTGAGTTCGAAAACACGCATAATCGCCACGGGGGAAGTGTTTGTTCATTGGAACGCATTGCCGAGGTGGCTGAAGTTTGCAAAAAGCATGACCTGCATTTTCATCTCGATGGCGCCCGGATTTGGAATGCGCACATTGCCAGCGGAGTCTCGTTAGCGGATTATGCCAGACACTTTGATACACTTTCAGTGTGCTTGTCCAAGGGAATGGGAGCGCCGCTGGGTTCATTGACTCTCGGAACCAAGGCCTTCATCAAGGAGGCGCATCGCATTCGCAAGATGTTTGGCGGCGGTATGCGTCAGGTTGGCATTGTCGCCGCCGCAGGATTGTACGCGCTCGACTACAACCTTGCGAAACTGCAGGACGATCATGCCAATGCCCGTTTTCTGGCAGAGGGACTAAACGCTATCGAGGGCATCAGGGTCAATGTCGAACGAGTTGAGACCAATATCGTTCTGGCGGATGTATCGGGATTGGGTATGACGCCCACTGACTTTGTGCAAAAGACCTCCTCCGTCGGCGCTCTGTGCGTGCCGTTTGGCAAAACGACGGTTCGTTTTGTTACTCACCTTGATGTCAGCCGGGCGCAATGTTCCTCCGCGCTTGAGCGAATCAAGAGCGTCTGCGCCGCCAGGCCGGTTGCCTGAACGGGTCGTTTGCTCGACTGGTCCCCGGCCGCGGTCCGCCGCTACAATGCTGACAACAGGCGCTGACGACAGGCTACGATGAAAGATTCGGCGAACGGGGCAAGTGGGCGGAGTGTGTGAGCTATGAAGTTTTGGCTGTTGAGCTGAGGTATTCACGGTTCATCTTGGCGATGACTTCAACCGTGATTTCCTTGGGACAAACGGCTTCACACTCGGAATAGTTTGAACAATTGCCAAAGCCCTCGGCGTCCATTTGTGCAACCATGGCCTGCGCGCGGGCGGCTTTTTCGACCTGCCCCTGAGGCAGACGGGCGAATTGTGAGACCTTGGCGCCGACAAACAACATCGCCGAGCCGTTTTTGCAGGCGGCGACACAAGCTCCGCAGCCGATGCAGGCCGCAGCGTCCATGGCTTTGTCGGCGTCAGTTTTTGGGATTGGAATTGCATTGGCGTCCGGTGTTCCGCCTGTGTTAACCGAAATGAATCCACCGGCCTGCATGATACGGTCGAACGCTGAGCGGTCAACGATGACATCTTTAACGACAGGGAAGGCGCGTGCGCGGAACGGCTCAATATATATCGCATCACCGTCTTTGAAGTGACGCATGTGCAACTGGCAGGCAGTTGTTGCGGCTTGGGGACCATGTGGAACTCCATTGATAACCAATGAACACATGCCGCAAATGCCCTCACGGCAATCGTGGTCGAAATGTATCGGCTCAATTCCTTTGGTCACAAGGTCTTCATTGACGACATCCAGCATTTCCAAAAATGAAGAGTCGGGGGAGACATCTCTTGCTTCAAAGGTCTCAAGTTTGCCTTCATCGGAGGCGTTCTTCTGGCGCCAGACATGTAGCTTGAGATTCATTATTTGTAACTCCTTGTCGCCAGTTGCACATTCTTGTATTCGAGTTCTTCTTTGTGCAATGTCGCCGACTTGCCGACACCGGTATGCTCCCAGGCGGCGACGTATGTGAACTTCTTGTCATTCCTGAGCGCCTCACCTTCATCAGTCTGGTATTCCTCACGGAAATGTCCACCGCAGGACTCCTCACGATGGAGCGCGTCCTGACAGAGTAATTCCGCAAACTCCATGAAGTCTGCGACTCGACCGGCTGTCTCAAGGGATTGATTCAATGAACCCTCTTCGCCCGTGACTTTCACATCCTGCCAGAAGCGCTCGCGTAACTCAGGGATCATCTGCAACGCTTTCTTCAGGCCGGCTTCATTGCGAGCCATGCCACAGTATTCCCAGATGATGTGTCCCAGTTCACGATGATATGACTCGGCGGTGCGTGTTCCGTTGATTGAGAGCAGTTTCTTCGTCCGCTCTCGCGCCTGTTGTTCAGCGTCCTTGAATTCCTGACGGTCCGTTGAGATATTCTGCGCTCCGGCTCGCGCCAGATAGTCACTTATCGTGTACGGCAAAACGAAATAGCCATCGGCGAGACCCTGCATCAGCGCGCTGGCCCCGAGACGATTTGCGCCGTGGTCTGAAAAATTCGCCTCCCCGATAACATGCAGGCCGGGCAGGTTGCTCATCAAGTTGTAGTCAACCCAGAGTCCGCCCATAGAGTAGTGCGACGCCGGATAGATGCGCATTGGAACCTGATACGGGTTCTCATCTGTGATACGCTCATACATATCAAACAAATTGCCGTAACGCTCTTTAATGACATGTTCGCCGAGTCGACTGATTGAGTCGGCGAAGTCAAGGTAAACACCGCGGCCGGATTCGCCGACACCTTTACCCGCATCACAGGCCTCTTTGGCGCTCCGTGAGGCGATATCACGTGGGGCAAGATTGCCGAAACTTGGATACTTGCGCTCAAGATAATAATCACGCTCAGATTCCGGAATTTGTCCCGGCGGCCGCTTATCTCCGGCCTTCTTGGGCACCCAGACACGGCCGTCGTTGCGCAATGACTCTGACATCAAAGTTAGCTTTGATTGATGTTCGCCGGCAACCGGAATACAGGTCGGGTGGATTTGTGTGTAGCACGGATTGGCGAAAAATGCGCCACGTTTATGCGCCCGAATAGAGGCAGTGACATTACAGCCCATCGCATTTGTCGAAAGATAGAAAACGCGGGCATAGCCACCGGTTCCCAGTACAACCACATCACTGGCGTGCGAACTGATTTCGCCGGTTATCAGGTCTCGCACGACAATACCTTTGGCATGACCGTTGACCAGCACAATGTCCAGCATTTCTGTGCGCGGATACATCGTCACATGTCCCAGGCCTATCTGACGGCTCAGCGCGGAATAGGCGCCAAGCAATAACTGCTGACCGGTTTGTCCGCGCGCATAGAATGTGCGCGAAACCTGGGCGCCGCCGAATGAACGGTTGGTGAGCAGTCCACCATACTCACGCGCAAACGGCACACCCTGCGCAACGCATTGATCAATGATATTGACTGAAACCTGCGCCAGACGATAGACATTCGCTTCGCGTGAACGGAAATCCCCGCCTTTGATAGTGTCATAGAACAGGCGAAAGACTGAATCACCGTCATTCGGGTAATTCTTGGCGGCGTTGATTCCGCCCTGAGCGGCAATAGAATGCGCGCGCCGTGGGCTATCCTGAAAACAAAAACATTTGACATTGTAGCCCAGTTCGGCAAGTGATGCGGCCGCTGAGCCACCGGCGAGACCTGAACCAACGACAATAACCGTATATTTTCTTTTGTTTGCCGGATTCACCAGCTTCATGTCGAAGCGGTGTTTGTCCCATTTTTCGGCCAATGGGCCGGAGGGAATCTTTGAGTCGAGAGTTGAGGAGCTCACTTTGTATGCCCTTCAGGCGCTGAGACCTGTGTAGCTGAGACTTGTGTCGAAGACTGAACGAGTTGTCTGTGAGAAACGCCGGCTCCCGCTGTCGGGAGTTTCACCGCTCCGGAAAGGACTGCCGCCGGTACGGCGGAAAACCCGAGGAAGACAATTACCGCAATCAGACGCGCAGCGCGATGTAATGGCTTGTTGCAGGAGGAAGTCGTCAATCCCAGACTCTGGAACATGCTGTAAATGCCGTGGCTGAGGTGATAACATAACAGTCCGACCGCTATAATATAGAATATCGCAATCGCATAATTCTGGAAGCCCAGAACCACCATTGAATAGACATCATACCGTCCTTCCATATCGAGCGGCAATTTCAAGAAACGCGGATCGGTGGTTCGCGCGGTGAAATGCAAAACGTGGTAGATGAAGAATGCCAGTACTGTCAGCCCTGTCCAGATCATTGTCCTTGAAGACAATGACGCCTTAACCGTTTCATTGAATTTGTAATGCACCGGTTTGGCTTTCAGGTTTTCAGCTTTGAGCTTTATTCCCAGCCAAATATGCAGGATAAAGAAAAAGAGCAGGACAATACGGATAACCCACAAACCGCCGCCGAGTGAGTGAAGCGCTTCGGCGTAGGCGTTGAGTCTGTCCTGACCGAGGAAAATCTGCAGATTCCCGAGCATGTGGCCAATAATATAGCCAAAAGCAACCAGACCGGAGATGGCCATCATGACCTTCTTGCCGATAGAGGCGCTTGTGAATGTAGTACGAGATTGAATCGTCGGGGAGGGTGTTGATTTCGAAGATGTCGTTTGCGTCGTAGCCATGTTCGAGGCCATTCTACTTCTCCTCCAGGGTTACCCCGTCAGGAGGATTCGCACAATAGGCGATTGCGAAATGAATGTCAAATGTTGAACTCTATATCTATCTATTTCTATATATTCTCACCCTCGCCCTGTATTCTCACTCCGTATAATTTAGTGTAACGGCCCGCCAAAGAACGTATATATCTTTACAAAGGGGGGCTTCAATGCGTTTGCGAGGCCTATGATCGTCTCTTTGCTCTCTGTATCAAGTTTGTCCTTTGTACCAAGCGCCTCCTGCAACTCCTTGAGCAGCGCTGACTCCTCTGCAATCCAATCACGCAGAGCCGCCAAATCGGCGGATGTCACTCCATACAATGTTGAATCCACCGGCGCTGTTTCAACGACAGCCCATTTTGAGTTTGCTTCTGCGACTTTTTCCTGTAGAAAGGTTAATAGTGAATCTGTGAGTGTTTCAGGGGTGACACGTTTCATTGCCAGAACTATGGCTTCCATCGGTTCGTGAAAGTCAGTTAGATAGTCAGTGAAGATTGTAACCCCATAACTCTTCCGCAGACGCCCCATAATCACCCGCACTCCTTCAAGCGCTTCATGCGCCGCCTGAGTTTGGCCGCCGGTGTTCAGGAGTCCGTCAGCACGGGAAATCAACCCGCTGACTTTGTCGAACGCGCCTCTCCAGACTGTATCGGGGTGGTCGCTGTAGCGGGCGGTTTTGAAGCGCTCCCAGGATTCCTGAAGTTGGGTAATCGCCGCACGAGACGCCACAGTATCCTTTTTCATTGTATAGAACAGTGTCGGAATATATATCCTGTCAAGAGCTATCATTTCCTTTTTGAGAGGAGTAACGTCTTCAGCGCAACTACATATAGAGACTGCCAATAGAGCGGAGAGAAGCGCTGTTTGAAACGCTCTGACGGGAGCGCCTTTCCGGTTCGAATGGCGGTTCTCGAGAGTCGAATGGGTTTCCTGACTGATGTTTTCTGGAGTTTTCTGCATGGCAGGATGAATACGGCGCCGGAGTCCTGCAGTCAAGTGTTCCTTCGCAGACGTGTATAGCCGGAGGGGCGATATTGTAACATGTTGCTGTACAAGGCATTAGGTGGGCGTTGACAATTTGCGAACCTTCGCCTACTTTGACTGTTTAACTGGAGGTTTCAGCGTCGGCCTCTTTACGTAAAGTGTCTTTGTGTAATGACGCTCGCAGGATTTCCGATACTTGATAATAGACAAAAGAATGCCCTTAGAAAGAATCTTGAAAAAATCTTAGAAAGAATTGAAGACCGGATCTGACCCGCAGATCTGATTCACAAATGGAGAGGAATATGAATCGTATTAGTTCAAGAATTGTGATGAAGAATGTATCAGCCACCGTTGCGGTGACTGTCGTAGCCGGTGTTCTCGCCCTGTTTGGCGCCTCCACCGCGCACTCTCAAATCGCTGCATTTCAGGTCAGTGGAGACGGAGCAATTGGCAAGGACTCTGTGCGTGTGGGGAAGGATTTTTCACTGGACTTGTATCTGTCAAACGCCGGACCCGTGAACGGTTTTACGCTGGGTTTCGAGTTGACAGGCAAGAAAGGGCTAAAATCTCTCAAGCACTTGTGGCCGAAAGATTCTAAAGACCCGGCTTCAAATGTTACCGCGTACAACGGTTTCGATTCAACCACCTATTGGGATTTCGGGAAACTGCAGAAGCCGGTATTCAGTTGGGACGGAAAACTTCCTGATTCAATCTTGATTGGTGGCGTATCTATGAACAAAGGGTGGCCGAAGACCGACAAGCCGGTTCACTATGTTTCAATCGCGATGCGCGCTACCCAGCCCGGTTTGATTT
>CAZFAL010000086.1:0-12244 GCA_964516945.1 uncultured Ignavibacteriales bacterium | reverse complement strand
CGCTAACACATATACAGCAACCAAAGTAGCTCGAAACCCTCGCGGTTTCGAGGAGGGGCGAATTGCCGTAGTTAGTCTTGACTTGCAAAGTCACAGAGGTAGATTGTGGCAATAGCAGGCAAACGGCGGAGTTAGAACTGTTTGTCAGAGATAAAAACGGCAAGCCATTCCAAAGTGAAAGGAAATTTGTGGCTCAATCCGAACAAAACCTCTCAATACTGGAGATGTGGACATCTCTCAAGTACAGTTTCCTCGGGTTCTTGCTCGCCGAGTTCTGCTATCTTATTCTGGCTGTAGGAAAACTTGTCTACAATCGCCTTTGGGTTTCTGCAATCTTGGGTAATACAGGACAAGTAATCATTTTGCACATACTATTCGTATTGTTGGCAAGCGTCATTGCTCTTTTTGTACCATATGTTTTGCCGGCGGCAACACGGATTTTGAAAAGCAAAAGGTTTGATGTTTACATAGCTTTTATTTTGGGTTTCGCAATTGACATTTGCTTCTCCGGTTTCATTCGAGAGCCGTTTGCCTCGGCGATGGCAGGACTGTCGTCGTTTCAGTTGTTGCTGATTTTGAGTGTCCCTTTCATTGCTCTCCTCGCTCAATGTTTGCGCCGCAGAAAGAGTGAGTCACCGAGTTCACTTTTTCTTAACGATGACCCGAAAGCCTCCAGGACCGAAGACCTTCTGAATTTTTCAGGAAAAGCTGATAGATTCGCTGAAAGTGTGTTCAATAATGGGTCTTCAAAGAGTATGGTATTTGCCATCGATGCGCCCTGGGGTGTAGGGAAGACGACCTTTTGGAATTTATGTAAGGAACATTGGAAAAAAAAGTACGCCAACACAACGATTGTCTGTGAGTTCAGCCCGATAAACTATGGTAGTGATGCAAATCTCATGCAGGTGTTTGTAGATGAGTTAATCCGCTCAATTCGGTCTGAAATATTTGCCCCTGAATTAAGACCCCTTGTACGGAAGTACTCACGTTTTGTTAACGCCAAGGTATCACTTTCTGCGCTCGGTGTCGTCATTACATCCGGGACTTATACAATTGACCACGCCTTCAAAGACCTTGAGAACTATCTCAAGACGCTCAGAGTAAAGGTGATTGTACTCATTGATGATTTGGACCGCTTGAGTTTCTCTGAAATAAAACAAGTTTTGTTTGGAATTAGGAAGATCTTTAAGCTCCCCAACATATCATATGTGTTGTGCTATAACACTTGTAATTTGCAATCGAAGGCAGGCGATGACATCAACGATGTGATTGAGTTTCTTGAAAAATTCGTAGACCTCAAGACCAGTATTTACATAAATACGCAGCAGTTAGTCGACTATGTTAGGAGTCTAGAAAAAGAACTTCCTCATGTTTCTCCAGAACATGTCCGGAATGCGAAGAGTGCAATTAAAGCGCTTGACACCATTTTCAGTTCAACGGAGTATCACAGATATGTCCCCTTTGTCAGCGATCTCCGTAAATTGAAAAAGTTGGTCAATTCTGTGTTGCTACTGGATATTCATAAGGCCGATATGCTAAATATAGATATCGACCCCTATGATTTACTACATCTCATGCTGATAAATCTCATCTACCCAAGCGTTTTCCACAAAATCTATGCTACTGAGACTCAAGGGAAGAACGGCTTCTTTTCGTGCTCAACTTCTTTTCAACGTTTTGTATCAGGACGGTTGTCTGCTGAAAAGTACGATTCCAATGACGATACCAGATACACGAACTCTTCTGAATATGGGGATTACGTAAAGGAGCTCACTCCCTCTCAACGCTTACTTGTCGAAAAGGTTTTTGATGTTAATGTGCGATTGAAAACAGCTCAAGGGGAAATATTGGATGGCGCCGCCAAGA
Organism: uncultured Ignavibacteriales bacterium; assembly: GCA_964516945.1. GTDB lineage: Bacteria > Zixibacteria > MSB-5A5 > GN15 > JACZUZ01 > JAJRPJ01. Next base: position 10,378 of record CAZFAL010000086.1, on the reverse strand, counting down.
GATCGTATGCGTGTTTTAACGAAGGCAGTGCGGAAACCAGAAATCTCGAACGGTACTTGAAACTGATCGTGGACACCGCACAGCCACCTAAGGAATCGCAATATAAGTACTATGCGAATCTTAAGAAAGAGATTGTGAATGGAGCCGAGGTCAAGTCGATTTTGACTCGGGAGGAGTCCAGCTTCTCAAATAGTGAGGACAGCTACGAACAGTTTTGGAGGGTTCTTACAAATAGCGCCCATGAGTTCGATCATAGAACTGGCGCCCATGTCATCAACTATCTATTGGAACACATTAAAGATTATTCAACGATACGGTTTTCGGACATTACTGTCGGGCTTCGAGGAAGTCTGTCCTACTATCTTGTGAAATTGTTGGATTCTGCAGGGTGGATTGATTATGAAGGAGGCCATGCGCAAAACACTGACGAAAGTGTTGCAGAGATTGCTGACTGGATTTTTGGAGAGAAGGATCATGAAGGGCGTGGTATAGTAGAGACGTTAGGCAGTGAGGGCAGAGGCCTACTTGGTTTGCACGATCTGCTTTCATTTCGATTGCGGTGTAGCGCCGACAGAGGCGGTGACATATTCAATCTTCAGCGGGCACTCGCAAAACACGGAAATCCATCTGCGCCAACTGATGGGCTTGTTATTGAGATTGCCAAGGAAGAGATGCGGGAAATCTCTCAAGGAGTATTTGCCTTATTTGAAGAGCAATATATCAGTGCGGGAAAAAACATTTTCGAACTCGCGGAGAAGTTGTTACCTCGTGATCTGACTGGAAAATACTTTTCTGCTGCAAGTAGCTACAAACCGCGGGACCGAGAAATGACCCTTGATGAGGCGGTGCATATTGCACAGACGAGTATTATGTCGTTTGTCGCCTTCCAGTTGAGCAATGCTCAAACCGCAGAAGGCGCAGGCATTGGTTGTGGCTACTATGACCCGACAGGGAGCGAAGATAATGGCGGAATTCGAGTGGAAGTTATCAAATACTTTTTTGATGTGTGCTTTGATCCAGACACGTGCGACAAGGCCTATGAGTACTTCTTGAATTATCTGCTTTCACATCTCTCAGGAAAGCCGGGTACTGGAGGTAAAATGAGATATGGGCCTGAAATAACGGAGTTTACCTCCCTACTTGGTGAGGATAATCTGAAAGAATACTGGCTCAAGCATCGCGATACGATAATGAAAAAGAATCTACGAGAGAAAGACGTATCTCTTCGCACCGTGAATTACATCGCAAATTACCGTGATGACCTTGAACCCCTTTTCGAAGAGCTAAACAAGCTCCTCCCAGAACCCAAACGTACCTCCCCGCCCACGCAACAATAATGTCCCCACCATTAGGAGCCACTACCTACCCCTCACTCAAAACAAAATCCCCACCAACTCACACCAGATTCCCACCAACACCCATATATACCGGCAGGGCACAAACACCCCTGCCGCAAAATCACTACAACATTACTAATTCACATACGCAATACGCAAAACGAACCCATTTGAGAATGTTGAGAATATCGAGCTCATAAAAAAACAACAGCCACCCCGTCAGTGGTGGCTGTTGTTGCGCTTACAGACTGCGTTCCCGGTGTCTGTCAGGCGCCGGAGTGAGATTGTGGTGTCAGTGGTCTGACATCGTGGCGCCATGCTGTGCGGGACAGTCGTAGCTTAACACTACTTCAACAAGATCATCTCCCGTGTTGCGCTGAACTCATTTGCTGTCAGACGATAGAAATACACCCCTGATGCAACATGTGTACCGGCGTCATTCGTCCCGTCCCAGGACACTACTTGCTCTCCGGGGGACATGTGTCTCTCGACAAGCAGACGCACACGCTGTCCGAGCAGATTGAACACTTCCAGTCTGACCGGGGCCGCCTGTGGCAGGTAGAACTGAATCGAAGTCGTCGGATTGAACGGGTTCGGATAGTTCTGACTGAGCGAATAGCTCTCCGGCAGAGCCACATCCTCACCGTCATCACCTACATCGGTGATAATCGGATTGGCCTTGTTGATGGCGTCATCAAGCAACATCTGCACATAGTCGGCATTATGCGCGCCACCGGATTCGTCAGACTCGGCCAGCAGAAGATTCGCCTTCGCTTCAGCGAGAAAATCGAGAAGCGTTGAGTCTGTACTGCCCTGCAGTATACTGTCGGCGTCCGCCACCAGTGACTGCGCAGTGGCCAGCTTTTGCGCGTACTGTGTTTGCCAGCTTGCCACCAACGCCCGCGACGAATCCGCGGAGAACGTGTGACAGCCAACATTCGAACATGACGCATAGCCACCGGTTCCGGTCTTGGGAATAAACACTCCCCAGCCATGTCCTTCATTGAGGACCGACGCCGAACCGTCCACGCCGTCATTGGCCATGTGACAGTCAACACACTTCACTCCCGGCATCATAATTGAATCGGCAACACCAACACCGCCGGTTCCGAGTCCGATATTGTAGCTCATATGGTCGGTGTCAGGAAAGCGCAGATTGCCGTGGCACTGTCCACACAACGAATCAGATGAGCTCATTACCTCATAACTATGCGTCGTGGAATTGAAATACGAAACCGTATCCGGATTGTGCGCGTCATGACACGCCAGACAGGACACATACGGCCAATCGGCAGTGTCTTGTGCGGTCGTCGCGGCGGTGAACACGCCCCCGGTTGTGGTAAAGAACTTGTTCAGCGCCTGTACTTCTGTCATGCCACTATTAACAAGCCCTGTGGCAGTCGGACTGTGGCAGGCGATACAATTCTCCGCCCCGGAGCCGTTGATAACCGAGTCCGGTGGAACACCCGCCCATTCGCCGGCCAGCTCTTCGGCGACATCTGTCTGCGTCCGATGACCATGCGTACTCACCTGCCAGGCGTCAAATAGCCGGTGATCAGTGTCCGCGAAACGCAATGAGCCGTGACATTGTCCGCAGAGCGCTGACGGATTGGCAACCGAGTCATACTGCGCTGTCGCCGAGTTAAACAACTTCAGGCGTGGCGAAGTCAGCGGGTGAAGCGAAGAAACGTCGTGGCATGTTCTGCAGGAATCATGCGGCCAGAGGTTTGCTGAATCCGCCACTGTCGAGGCGGTATACACACCACCGGTCGTGGTGAAGAACATGTTCATGACTTCAACTTCAGTCATTCCGCCGTTAGTGTTGACCGCCAGCGGCGCATGGCACGCCACGCAGTCTTCAGCCGTTGAACCATTGATAACCGAGTCCGGCGGCAAACCCGCCCATTCGGTGGCCAGTTCATCGGCCACATCGGCTTGTGTGTTGGCATGATAGCTCCCCTGCCAGGCGGTGACGATGTCACTATGGCAGGTGGTACAAACCTGCCCCACTGCGCCGGAGACAAGAAACGTGGAGAGCCCCAAACCGATGACTAAACTCCTGATACTATACATTACGGATGTTTTCATAACCTCTCCTTTCATCGAGTGATATGACTAAATCCTGCGCCGACGGACAAATCCCTGTGAACAAGTGTCTTTTGTCCGCCGCCGATTTATGTAAGGGGAAACACACGCGGGGGGAGAGCGCCGGTATGCCAGCAAGTTGCGCTGGAAATATGAATCCCGCCATCAATGGCGCCAAACGCTCTGTTTCAGGAATCCGCATGTTTCCGCCCCAATTTGCACAACCGACACTTGAATAGTTCATCGACTACTCATATATTATGTGTCGTCAATAGCCCGGTTTTCAATAAGCCCCCAAGGTGTGCTTGTGAATTAGTTCACAAGGCATCTCAAGCGGTAAGATGAGGGATGCCACAGGAATGTCAAGTTTTTTGAACCCACTTTTGCACCTTTTTTAGCCACCCGGCCGGGAGAAATCATCGAGAATTTTCGGAGAAACGTCGAAAAGACGCCACGGACGCCCCATCGGCTTGCTCCTGTCGAAAAAGCCCAAAATGCACTCATCGCGAGCGTTTGAGCTAACTGGAAAATCCAGAAGTACAGTCATTGCGAGCGAAGCGCGGCAATCCCGCACATCCCGAACAGGCCAACGGGCTTTTCTTGACTTACGAAGTCACAGAGGTAGATTGCGGCAATAGCAGGCAAACGGTTGAGTTGTGGCTGTTCGTCAGAGATAGGAAACTTGATTCACCGCAAGTGGGTAGGGCGTACGATGAACAAAACGGATAACGGTGAAAACACAATTAAGACACTCGTAATAAAGGGTGTGTTTAGGTCTGATGATCTTATCGAGTCGCTTTCGCTAAAAGGCGGAAATGCCCTTGATATCGTACACAATGTCTCCGACCGAGCGTCTCGTGATTTTGATTTTTCAATGCGCGGTGATATAGCTGGCGGTGAAAATGATGAGATGTTTGATATGCTCGAACGTAATATCAGCCAAACGTTTCAAGAAAATGGTTACACGTTATTTGACTTCAAAGTCACTCAACAGCCGATTGCGAGTGAGGGAAACCATCGGACGCTTGAGTTCTGGGGAGGATATGTAGTGTCTTTCAAGGTGATTCTGGATTCACGGCTCCCAGAAAATACCCGGGATATAGAAAAGATGAGGCGAAATGCCGAGGTAATCGGCGCGGGCAAGAACATACGTTTGGATATTAGTAAGTTTGAGTATTGTGAGAGTACTGTCCAGAAGGAATTGGACGGCTATGTGATACCTGTTAGTAGTTTCGAGGTAATAGTCGCTGAAAAACTGCGAGCTGCATGTCAGCAAATGGCTACTTACCGAAGATTTGTACATTCATATGAAGGCAAAGGGAGAGCCCGAGATTTGTACGATATCCACAATTTAGTCAGCAACTTTGGTTTGGATGTCACAAGTAGAGAGTTTATTCGGATAATCTGTGCCGTGTTTGAGGCGAAGAAAGTACCCATGGAGAGTTTGAGACGGATAGAGGAGGTGAAAGAGCTTTACCGATCCGACTTTCATTCTCTTGAAAGTGTCGTGAGGCCGAATGTGAGGATGAGATTGAAAAGTTTTGACTACTACTTTGAATTCACTTCTGAGTTAGCTTGCTCTATCCAGTCCTCTTGGGAAAAAGACCTTCCACTTGCGTGAAAATTCAGTCTCCTCCATTCCATAGGACAGATAAAAGTTTAGCTGTCGAGGGATGCGCTCAACAAGCGATACCTGTGTTTCTGTGAAATTTCCAGCGGCATCCATATAGAACCCGACTGCTTGATGGTATGGATATGAATAGCCGAGCTTGGTTAGTAATCCGAGTAGTGCATTGACAGAAACCCGGTCAGCCGCACGGCGGTACGACTCAAGAACCTGTGTGACACCACCGGCATACACCGGGCGCACTGCAATGTCTATGAGCGTCCTTTCAAGTCCGGCAACTCTCAACGTATATCTGTCCTGAAATGGGAGTTCTATAACGCCTGCATTCTGTGTGTGTTTTCCACTGAGCAGACAGATTTCTTTACCAGAGAATACAGACCTTGTTTTTGATATGCGTTGTTTGCGTGAGAATGCGCGGTCAACTGCATCCTGTCTGATTTCAGCATTCTGCAAACGTTTTTTTGACTGTTCAGAATTGAGATACACCACCTTTGGATTCTGTTCCGTAAGATCGTGAAGCTGCAGAGCAGTATAATGCGAGAAATATGCGTTAGGTCGTATGGCGTTGATAATACATAGCTCTGGTGTGCCTTCCCGATAGTACAATAATTCTTTTCTCCCATAGAAGCTGAACCTTGCTTCACGAAAGTTCAGACTTTGGCGCAGATAATTGATGAACCGCCGCGGTGTAGCCGCCTTCGGCAAGTTCCAATCCTCTCTGTGCTCTTCGAGTATTGCATAGAGCTCTTTGGTTCTGAGTACAGGCGCGCTTTCTTCGAGAACCTCTAAGATTTCGGTTTTTGGGTATCTGTATGCTGGCATCTGGTTCTTACGTTCTAATAGGAGATTGCCTATGAATATATGTTATGAGTAATCTTTTCAAGAACAATTCCCGTGTTGTGCCACGAAGTCGAGTCCTTCGGACTATCGGTATCTAGCCCCATGTAGTATATATACTACATGGGGTTACAATAGCAACAGCAGAATCCGTACTTTTATCTTTTTGTTATACAAGAGCTTATGGTGTTGCCCTCTTTTGTGTAAACATTTACAGATATGTTGCAACTGCATGTTTTACAGTGACTTACGGTCAATTATTTTCCACTTTTGGTATGTAAAAATGATGTAGTATATATACTACATCATTCTTTATAGCGTATATTTAGCTTTGTTATCTCCTAAGGCCCGTCTATTTCAAGCAAATTCGTCTCCCTCCACAACCAAAAAGAACACCAACCCACACCAAATTCCCACCAGCGCCCCTAAGTAACGGCGGAACACAAACGCTCCCGCCGCAAAATCACTACAACTTTACAAGATCACATACAATATATACAAAACGAACCCATTTGCAGAGAGGGGACAGAAAGGAAAGCTCACGCACAAAAAAACAACAGCCGCCCCGTCAGTGGCGACTGCTGCTCTCGTCTCAACCTTGCACTCAATAAGCGCGAGGTCGATACGCTTTACATACCTTACAGTTCTTTGCCGTCAGCTAAACCGCTTTCGCGGCTCCATCCACATACCTCCAGATTAAAGGTTAATCCGCTCCCTTCTTTACCAGAGCGGCGTTATCAAATACTGTACTGCAAACAGACTATAGAAACTGCGGCCTGTAGTGGAGGCCCCAGGGTCTACCTGAATTGTGATTGATGACACTCATGCATTGACAAATCTCAGCGATGATTCGTGTCGTGAACTTCCGTGTAGTAGTTCCTAAGAATGAAAGTGTCATTGCGAGAAGTTCGGCGACAGCCGGACGACGTGGCAATCTCCTCGGCGCTACCCGCGAGATTGCTTCGCTAACGCTCGCAATGACTGCAGTGGTGACTTGTTCACCAAATCTTTCGGTAACGGTGGCCCACTTTGTGGGGATTGTTGAAAGAGTCCGGTCTGTTGCGTCGGGTCTTGCGACAGCGCTTTTTGCTGTCGTGTGACCTGACGCTTTCAATGGAGTAACGTGTCGGGTCACAATTCTTGCTCCGCAAGAATCAAGACCCGACACAACAAACGGAGTTTTTTCGACAAGCCCTTCGGGCGGGTTTCCAGCTTTGTTCATTCGTATTCCAGAAAAAAGGTTTCGCGCCAACCTCTCCGCTCTCCAAGAGAGGCAGGCGCGAACCGGGGACCTGCGTAGCCACGAGAACAATACGCGTGATGCAATGGATATTGCGGATGGCGCGCCGAGTGTCCCTTCGGCGAACCCGCGCATTGTCCCGGCAGGCCGTTCTTTTGAAACAGAAATAGAAACGATGTCAGTAACTTTATTGTCAGTGTTATCAGCGCCGGTTGCATTGATAACGCACTCGTCAAGTAAATTGTCAGAGATGAACTCATCAATCAGCAGATCGCTGACCTGCGCTTTGCAATCGGTGTGTTTCAGCAAATCAAACTCAAGAGGAGCGGTGACCCCGGAAGCCCCACCAGGGTCTCCGTTCCACAGCGTAGCCGTTATCTCCAGGGCCACTGCCCCTGCCGAGTTTGCGCTCAAGAAGGTTGAATCGCCCTCGCGAGAGCTCGTCCGTGTAGATAATCCAGTAAAGAATCCTGAAATAAACCTCGCGGCGATTCGTGGTCGATCGTTGATGTCAATTGTCTTGTTCATATCTCGTCTCAGTTCCGGGGTTGTTTTCACCCTTGAAACTGACCCCAAGATATGCGCCTCACTTAAAACCCAATTAAAGAGGACTTAAAATCCGGTAAAAAAATGAGAGTTTTTGAGAAAAGATCCGGCAGGGAAGGGTAACCGTCGTGTAATCTGTTGGTGGATAACATGTTAAGTCGCCACGGAGGAATTGAAGAAAAACCATGTTTTTTGCCGCCTCAGCGCGGAATAGCGCCCCGATTCCTCATCAGCCAACAAATCTGCCTGCAAAACAGCCCCGGCGAGCCCAAATCAAGGGTCTCGCCGGGGCTGGAATTCGACTACTATTGCCTGTTAAGACTGCTTTGGAGGCGTCATTTGATTATGGCGCGGAACGTCAATGTGCCGGTGAAAGACGAAGAGAACTGAGTTGTTGTTCCTGCGACGGTTTTGCCTCCTCCGGCGAAAGTCATGAATTCCGGATGGATAGACATGTATTCATGATTCTTAGTAAGAATAGAGATGGTGTCTGCAGCAACCCACGTTTGTCCGTTTTGCAATCCGACGAATGTCTCGAAAGTTGGGAATGATGATAAGGGGACACCTTTACATGGGTAGGGATAAAACAGTTTGAGACGACCCCATGAGGTTTCGAAGCGGCTGTCAATGTCACCATTTGTACTCCATGTCAGGTTCCATTTCGTCTCTATGTCCACTTGCACGCCTCCGGGATTGTCGATTCGCAGAGACAACTTGTGAACATACGGCTTGAAAGCGGCTGCGATTATTTCTGATTCGCCGTTATTCGACGGGGCGCTTCCGTTTGCTGTCAAATTGAACTTCAATTCAAGTTCCGCAGGTGTCAGTTCATTGACAACGATGGAAGAGACACCTTGAGAGTTTGTCCCGTTCGGCGGACCGGAAGTTGAATACGCTGTGTTGTTTAGCTCCAGTCCATTTTCCGGCCAACATCCAAGCCAGAAGTAATCGGGAGCGTTGGTTGGGGCGGCGGCGGCGGCGGCGGCGGTGGGAGTACCCCGTGTTCCGACTGCAACCAAACCTCTGCCGGATAACCACCCGTCCTGGCCCCAGTCTCCACTTGTGGTGTCTGTAAAACCTGTGCGACCGAAGTTGAGAACAAGATGAACAGGGCCATATCTGACTGCGGCGTATGTAGGCACTGATAGTGAGGGGACGATGGTCACTGTTTGTGTCGGAGGCGATGCATAAAGTGTGCCTTCGACTCCTTCTACATTACGCGCAGTTATCGTATAATCGCCGGCCTCCAGTGAATCGATAAGCGTGTCACGGGCGACGGCGATGGAAACGTTATTCGGGCCACCTGAGACAGTGATATCTGCGTCGATACCGCTTTCTATGCCGAGAAATCCGATGGCTTTCAGAGACAGCATTCCAAGACCATGTTGTTTGGGCTTGTAGAGTACGGTAATAGTTGCCTGATCACCACCCTGCAATGTCACAGTTGTATCGAGAGGATGTGGCTCATACACTCTTCCATCGCTGGTCGCCAATACTTCCGTAGCCGTCATCAAGTAATCACCGGCGGCAAGGTCTGTGAATGTCTTGATACCAGAAAACAACTGTGGGCCCGAAGAGTAATCCGGACCGACAATCACTACATTACCAAAAGTAAAATCCGGTAATCTACCCACGATCAATTTTATGCTACCGGTGTTCGCTTTGTATTTCACAACAATTGTGTCCTGATCGCTATCATGCAATGTAATAGACGTATCGAGCGGGCTGGGTTTGTACGTGACACCACTGTCGTCCTTGACTTCAACGGCAGTCATCGTGTAATCACCAAGGTCCAGGTCTTTGAGTAGCTTGCTGGTGGCCAACTGGCCGGAAGAGTAGCCGGGCCCGACCACGACAACATTGCCGTCAACTCCCGACGGTAAGCCGGTGATTTGCACATCAATCGACGCCGGTTTGCCGACAACGACTGATTTAGTCTCAGTCCCCGGCGCATTGTTGCCGAAGGCGCCACCGGCGTAGATACAGCCAAAGCAGAGCGCATTATCCAACAAGACCTTGGAGCGTTCACCGGCGCCGCGAGCGCGGGCTTGAATGCGGCCTTCACCACGTGTCACACCTTTCCACTCAAATGCGGTGGTGTCGGCTGTGATAACATCTTCTGTGAAGCTATATAGAGTTCGACGAGGTCCGGATTTGTGACTGTCACCGGCCCCCAGCTCATTGGCGGCAACGGCGCCTCCGGGTCAATAAATATCGAGTTGCCGGTTTGGGCGTTGTATTGTTCTACTGCTTTACGATAAAGATCGAGCGCCCATTTAATTGCGTTCACCAACACTTCGCGAAAGTTCTGTGCTATTCCGCCGGGCGCCTTGGCGAATCCAAGAGCGGTTATGAGTGTTTCCAATACGTCGGTGGCCCGGATAGTTGCCGGATGATTAGCCGCCGAAATACTGACAGTTGTCTCTGTCATTTCGCCGACACCAACAGTATCAGTTGCGACGTTCAGAGAGAAGTCTGTAATCTCCGCCGGAAATAAACTGGGCGCCAGCGTTCCGTAGACGAAGTCAAAAATGGTCAGCAGGCCACTGATAATTTTCTCAGGGGGAAATCCAACACCGCTGATAGCAATCATGCCTGCGGCCAGACCGACTGTGTTGGCATAGCCGGTTGTTGTCGGTTTGACGAAGTAGGTGGCATAGTCATCGAGGACGACATACATCTGCATCTGGCAGGCCAAATCCATAT
>CAZFAL010000085.1:0-12264 GCA_964516945.1 uncultured Ignavibacteriales bacterium | reverse complement strand
GTGTATGGAACACGTAATACTACGCAAAACAATTCTCGGCGTTAGTCTGCTTTTGCTCTTAACCGGGATGGTCCTGCGGAATATGGCCAGGTTTAATCGTCGGCCGGATGCGCCACGTTTGCCGTTCTTCAGCGCCCAACGCTGGTTTCAGCCCGGTGACCCTGCGGAACGTCTGACACCGAGAGGACAAAAACTGCTGTCAGTGTCCACTACACTGATTATGGCCGGCGTTGCGCTGGGCATGATTGGGATGGGGTTGAAAGACTTTTTTGAATAGCGGAGAATCTTGACAACGCGCGGGTTTCGAGATAACGTCTTTTGGTGAACATAGAAAAAGGAAGAGCCACACGCAGAAAGGATTCATCAAATATGCACAATCACTGGATAATCTTGCTCATCATGGCTATGGGAATATCCATCACTTCCACAATTGGAGGAAAAACCGCCCGGAATGACTTTCCGGCGCTGTTTCTCTGGTCAATGGCAGGTCCTATACCAGGTATTGTGCTGCTCGGTGACCTTTCCCCGGCATACAACCTTATTATCATACCGATACTCGCCGCCGCTATTTGGCGAACCGTAAAAGTTCGTCGAGACCGCGCAGACAACGTCGCACAATAACGTCGCACAATAGTGTAGGCTGTAGGCTCTCAAAACGCACTACTCGAAACCCACTCACAGTGGAACCTCAAAGGCCCCGCTCCTTCCCCCGCTCCGGCTTTACATCCTCCCCTCCCCCGATTATATTCAGCCGCTGACTCCGGCCGACCGGAGACAGTAAGAAAACGATGACGCGGCCTCACACGGACAGTCCCGGCGGTGAAAGCGTAAGTCGTTAATCAACACTGTATTACAAGAACGTAGAACTCGTGTATTGCAGATACACTACACCCGAAGATGCAACACTGAATTCATAACCACTGGCTATCTATGGCAAAACTAAACCCGGATCAAATTAAGTATATTCTCGCCACCGATTGTGGCTCTACCACCACCAAAGCGATTCTCATCGAATACAAGGACGGCGAGTACCGTCTTACTACCCGCGGCGAGGCCCCGACGACAGTTGAGGCGCCGATTGAAGACGTCACGCGCGGTGTGCTCAACGCAGTCACCGAGCTGGCCGAGCTGTCGGGACGCAAGTTGATTGACGACAACGACCGCATCATCACACCGGCAAAGGGCGATGTCGGCGTGGATATTTATATCTCGACATCCTCAGCCGGCGGCGGCCTGCAGATGATGGTCGCCGGTGTGGTGCGCTCAATGACCGCCGAGTCCGCCGAACGCGCGGCGCTGGGGGCCGGGGCGATTGTGATGGACGTGATCGCCTCCAATGACAAACGTTTGCCCCACGAACAAATCGAGCGCATTCGTCACCTGCGACCGGATATGATTCTGCTGGCCGGTGGTATCGACGGCGGCGCGATTACGCATGTTGTAGAACTTGGCGAGTTGATTGCCGCGGCGGACCCGAAACCGCGTCTCGGTTCGAGCTACAAACTGCCGGTGATTTACGCCGGCAACACCGCCGCACAGGGCGCCATCAAGGATACACTGGCGGACAAAGTCGATTTGAAAATCACACCAAACCTGCGACCGGTGCTGGAGCGGGAAAATCTACTCCCTGCCCGCGAAGAGATTCACAATCTCTTTCTGGAACATGTGATGGCGCAGGCGCCGGGGTATAATAAACTGATGGGCTGGGTTGACGCGCCGATTATGCCGACTCCCGGAGCTGTTGGCAAGATCATCAAGACCATTGCGGACATCCATCACATTGAAGCGGTCGGTGTCGATATCGGCGGCGCAACGACAGACATCTTCTCGGTGTTCCGTCCTGCAGGCGACGAGGGAGTCTTTAACCGCACGGTATCGGCAAATCTCGGCATGAGTTATTCGATTTCAAATGTGTTCGCCGAAGCGGGCATGAAGAATGTTCTGCGCTGGGTGTCATTCAAAATGGATGAGCGTGACTTGCGCAACCGCGTTAAGAATAAGATGATTCGCCCGACGACAATTCCGCAGTCGATGGAAGAGCTGGTTTTCGAACAGGCGCTCGCGCGTGAGGCGTTGCGTCTGGCGTTTGTCCAGCACAAGAGTTTTGCCACACAACTGAAAGGTGTCCAACAACAGCGCACTATTGCCGACGCCTTCTCCCAGGGAGGTTCGGGGCAATCATTAGTCAATATGATGTCACTAAACATGTTGATAGGTTCCGGAGGAGTGCTGTCACATGCGCCACGTCGGAATCAGTCGGCGGCGATGATGGTTGATTCATTCCAGCCGGAAGGCATCACACGACTTGCGGTGGATTCGATATTCATGATGCCGCAACTCGGCGTGCTTTCGGAAGTACATGAAAAGGCCGCCACGGAAGTGTTTGAAAAAGACTGTTTGATTCATCTCGGCTGCTGTGTCGCCCCTGTCGGTGAGATTAAGAAAGCCGGTAGTGATGTCATGCAATACAACCTGAGCATGCCCGACGGCAGTACAGTTTCAGGAACCTTGAAACACGGTGACATGAAGCTCATCCCGCTTGGTATCGGTGAGGATTCTCTGCCGCTGAAAGCCAAAGCGGTTCTTGAACCGGCGCGTAGCTTGGACCTCGGAGCCGGAAAAGGGAGTAAAGTCGAAACTGAACTTCAGGGAGGTGTGGTCGGAATCATACTCGACGGCCGCGGACGCCCGCTGGTTATCAGCTCCGATGAGGAAACTCGTGTCAATGACTTGCAACGCTGGAATAAGGCGCTTGATGTTTACCCGGAAGGCGCATTGGCACAATCATTCGTTCAACGGGAAGCCGCAGTCGCCTGATGGGAACAGATATGAAATACACGAGACATAAGAATCGATTGGTACACGGAGCGCTTGCAGTATTTGTGGCGCTGTCGGTCATGACACTGGCCCCGTCAGTTTCCGCCAAAAACTATATCAACTGGGGCAACAAGTATTATTTCCATGTCCCGGACGACTGGCGGCAAATTGAACGCTTCAATGTCGAAAACTTCCTGCAATTGCATGGCAAGAACCCGGCGGACGTTCCCTATGACGCATTCTTCTGTCCGAAAGACGCCGAACCGTTTTGGTCAAAGGCATATTTGTTTGTGACAACCGAGAAGGCCGAGAACAGCTTCTCGCAGGCAGACTCATTGTTACGTGGGATGGCTGCCGAATTCGACAAGATGGTCAAGTCAGAGGATGCTCTGGGGCCAATTACCCGTGTCAAATCCCGTAAGCCGAAACTGGACCGCAAGGCAAAAACTATCACACAACTTTCCAATCTGAATGTGCAGGGTCAGGAGCAGGTGTTGAAACTGGTAATGAAGTTTCATAAGACTGGTATCACGACATTTTATTTCTACTGCATCGCAGACTCCTTCAAGACATTCGAGCCGGATTTCAATGAGATGGTCAACAGCTTCTCTGACGAAAACCTGGACAAAGCGGAAGCTGCCGGCAAAGTTATCATTGTTGATGTTTCGGCGTCCGACACAGAATCGGCTGTCGGCCAGACGACAGATGACTCATCGCCAGCCGGTGACTCGGACAGTTCCACCGGGAACTACACCATATACATAGTCGGCGCGATTCTGGCGCTGTTCGTTTACATCTTTATCGGCAAAGGCCGCAGACAAGGCGGCGGTGGCTGAAGTTAAGAGAGCCACCTGCGCCGTGCGCGCACTGAGAAACGATAGAACACATATCAGGTAATAGAGGAAACACATGGCTTTAGCATACGCGCCGGGATTAACAGTTACTGACCGGCAATTAGTGAAATCAAGACGAATTCTACCACTCAAGGGTGATGTGCTTGTCAAAGTCGGCGACAAAGTTAAGCCCGAAGATGTCGTGGCTCGCACACTGCTGCCGGGACGTGTTGAGCCGATGAATATCGCCAACATTCTGGGTTTGCCACCGGAGGATGTCGAATCTGCGCTGGTCAAAAAAGTCGGTGACACTGTCAAGACCGGTGAGGTTGTCGCCAGCGTCAAAAGTTTCTTCTTCTTTACAAATGAATGTAAATCCAAAATCGACGGCACATTGGAGTCAGTGTCTTCCGTCACCGGGCAAGCGCTGTTTCGCGGCGCGCCGCAACCGGTTGAAGTCAAGGCCTACATCGACGGTGAAGTTATTGAGGTCATCGAAAATGAAGGTGTCGTAGTCGCCACCTGGGGGAGTCTCCTGCAGGGAATCTTCGGTATCGGTGGCGAAACATCCGGCCTGCTCAAACTCGCGGTGTCTTCTCGTAAAGATGACCTGACCGAAGAGCGTATCAGCGACGACATGCAGGGCAAGGTCATTATCGGCGGCGCCCGTGTAACCGCCAAAGCGATTCAGAAAGCAATCAAAGTCGGCGCCGCCGCAATCGTCACCGGCGGACTTGATGATCAGGACTTGCGTGATTTGCTGGGCTATGACCTCGGTGTGGCAATCACCGGTAAAGAGAATGTCGGTGTGACACTTGTCGTCTCAGAGGGCTTCGGCTCAATCAGCATGGCTGAGCGCTCATTTGAATTGCTGAAAGCCCATGAAGGCGAACTGGCCTGCGCCAATGGCGCCACACAAATCCGCGCCGGTGTGATTCGACCCGAAGTCGTGATACCCGCCGAAGGCGATGTCAACGCCAAAGATGACCGCGCCGGCTATGAGCAGGGCGGTATGGATATCGGCTCACCGTTACGTGTGATTCGTCACCCGTATTTTGGCCGAATCGGCAAAGTGGTTGATCTGCCGTCGCCATTGACTGTGCTCGAGTCCGGCTCACATGCGCGAGTGGTGGAGATTGAATTCGATGACGATCACACCAAAGCTGTAGTGCCGCGCGCGAATGTTGAGTTGATTGAATCGTAGGTCGGCGCTACCAAAGCGCCAGCGCTCCGCAGGTCGGGTTCCGAAGTCCGGCGCCTGCCGGACGAAGAAACCCGACATGTCCGCTACGTAATCATCCGCGCCAGCTCGGTTTCATCAATCACTGTCACCGCAAGCGCTTCGGCTTTTTTGAGTTTGGAACCCGCCTTTTCGCCTGCCAACAAGTAATCTGTTTTCGCTGAAACCGCGCTTGCAACTTTGCCACCGTGTCGTTCAATGAGTTTCTTGAACTCACCACGCGGTTTGGAAAGCGTCCCGGTGATAACAAATGTCTTTCCACTGAGCGCTCCCGCGGTCTTCTGCGGTTTTTCGCAGTGAAAGGTGATACCGGCGTTCTTGAGACGCTTAATCATCTTTCTGTTCTGCGCATCGGCGAAGTATGTCACAATCGCATCAGCGATTAACGGTCCGATTCCGTCAATTGCAATCAACTCGTCAGTACCTGCATCCAGCAAACCATCAATTGACCCAAAATGCTCCGCCAGCGCAACTGCGGCAGGCTCTCCGACTCCCGGTATTCCGAGCGCATACAAAGCGGACGGCAACGGAGTGTTCTTGGCGCGTTCAATCGCCTGCAATAAATTCGAAGCGCGTTTGTCCGCCATCAAATCGAGTGTCAAAATTGTCTCTTTGTCGAGATAGAACAAATCCGCCGGAGTGTTGACCAGATTGCGCTCCACCAACTGCCGCGCCAACTGCTCACCGAAACCATCGATTTCAAATCCACCCTTTGAGCCGAAATGATACAACTGGCCTACTAACTGCGCCGGGCAGGAGCGATTGGCGCAGCGATACGCCGCCTCTCCCTCGGCGCGTTTGAGTGGCTCGCCACATGACGGACACTTCTGTGGGAAAGTGACTTTTTTTTCAGAGCCGTCACGTTTGTCGAATACCACTTCGCGCACATCGGGGATCACATCCCCGGCGCGGCGGACAATGACATGATCGCCAATACGTAAATCCAATGTGTTAATTTCATCTTCATTATGTAGCGACGCGTTCGTGACTGTCACACCTGAGACACGCACCGGTTTCAATGAGGCGACAGGCGTAACAACACCCGTCCGTCCAACTGAGAATATCACGTCTTCAACAATTGTTTCGGCTTCCTCAGCGGCAAATTTCCAGGCCACCGCCCAGCGTGGTGCGCGCGCAATCACACCGAGCGCTTCCTGTTGCGCGAAACTGTTGACCTTGGCGACCATGCCGTCAATTTCATAGTCGAGTTTCGCGCGCTCCTGAGTCAGTTTTTCAAACTGCTCAGCGACAGATTTGGCGCCGGAACACAGTGTGGATTTAGGGTTGACCGGAAAGCCCTCTTGTTGCAAAAACTGCAAAGCCCGCTCTTGTGTCTGATATGTTTCTACGAATTCTCTGTTGGGCGAGTGGGCGCTGTAGGCGAAAAAGGTCAGGGGCCGTGAGGCGGTGATTCGGCTGTCGAGCTGACGCAACGAACCTGCGGCGCCGTTGCGCGGATTCGCCATCGGAGGAGCGCCGTCGGACTTCAGCTTGCTGTTCATCTTGGCAAAATCATCAAGACGCATATACACTTCGCCGCGCACTTCCAGTGTCGGCCAGCGCTGCGCGGTCTCCTCTGATAAACGCAGGGGTATTACCTGAACAGTGCGCAGATTCGCGGTGATATCCTCCCCGACAGTCCCGTCCCCGCGTGTTGAGCCGACTTTCAACACACCGTTTTCATAGACCAGCTCAACCGCCAATCCGTCCAGTTTCGGCTCAACATAGTATTCGACTGTCTTGCCTTCGGCGTCGTCCTTGCCGTATAATCCCTCACGAACCCGCCTGTCAAAATCCTCAAACTCCGCCTGCGTATTGACTTTCTGCAGAGAAAGCATCCGCTCGCGATGTGTCACTTTGGCGAATTTCTCACCGGGAGGCGCGCCGACTCTTTGCGATGGCGAATCTGCGGTGACCAGTTTGGGGTAGTTCTTTTCGAGCTCCAGCAAAGAGTCAAACAGCCGATCATATTCGGCGTCTGAAATCAGTGGTCGGTCATCAAGATAGTAGGCGCGGCTATGGCGCTCGATTTCGCGTTTCAGCGTTTCGTGTTTGTCAATGATGTCTTGCGGGACTTTGCTCATGGCAGGTAATAAACCGTTATCAATGGCCTTGGTCAATCACAAGCTACAGCGCCTGCAGAAAACTGTAACGGGTGGTTGAAAAACGCTCGACTTGTTGCGTCAGGTCTTGCGACAGCGCTTTTTGCTGTCGTAAGACCTGACGCATTCGTTGGGGTGACCCGACACAACACGCGAAGTAAACTGTGGCGGAGTCGCGAAGATGTCGGGTTTCTCTCTCCGGCATCTGCCGGATTTCGGATCCCGACCTACTACGGCTTCTTGAGCGAACTGCCGCCGGCTACTACTCTGCGCCATTTTGCCAGTGACCGTCCGGCATGATCGGGGTTGAGGTAGTCAATAAACAGTCCGCGCAGGATAGTTTTGCGATACACCAAGGCCAGCACGTTGTCGCTGATGCGGAAGCTGTCTGAGGAAGTGACCTTTCCGAACTTAATCAACAAACGGTTCTTCAGGCGGTCACAGAGGTATTCCGGCTCAGGGATACGACAACGGAAATCCAGAAAGCGAATATCCGTGGCCGGAGCGGGAGTTGAGGCGATCCCTTTCGAGCCAATCCAGAGCCGACGGGGCTTGCGAATTTGCACAAATATCAAACGCCCGTGGTTGTCACATTGCAAAGAGACACCCTCCGCGTCAAGCGCAGAATGGAAGCGCGGACGCGGCTCACTATGCACAATCGGCACAGACAGCGCCTCCTCCTCGGCTTGATAAAACCCGCTACTGATAGCCGGTGTCACAGGAAACCCGGCGATATGGATGTGTATGTCAGAGATTAACCTGCTCATGTGGCGCTCTGCGTCATTCCTATGTGTTCTTCTTCAGCTTTCTACCCGATTCGTCCTGCTAACATCCGGCAAGATACTTCGCTACGCTCAGCATGACATCTTTGAAGGGCAACAACAGTAAGGCGGGCGGCGGGGTGGCCCACTCTGTTGGGGCTTGTTGGAAAAGTCATTTATTGCAGTCATTGCGAGCGCTAGCGCGGCAATCCCGTCGAATCATAGCTGGGAGATTGCCACCTCGCTTCGCTCCTCGCAATGACGTATACGGTTTTTTCAACAAGCCCTGTGGGTGGGAAAGCTGGACAGCGCATTTTGTTACGGGGAGATAAGAAGCGTTAGTTCAGAACAAGCCTCAGACGACACAGAGCAGGAGACTATTTCCCGCCGCGATTTTTGGCTTCGCCTTTGAGCTCGGCGAGTTTGTCTTTGGCCAGTTGCGCCTCGCTGGTTGAGGGATAGCCATTGACAACGGCGCTATAATACTGTTTGGCCTGCGCCGGATTGCCGGTCTCCTCAGAGCATCTGCCGAGCTTATAGAGCGCCGTCGGGCGTTTTTCCGAGTCAGTGTACTGTGTGGTCAGTTTGGTGAACTCAGCGGCCGCCTCGGTGTATTTCTGACGCGAGTAATAGGATTCGGCAATCCAATACTGGGCATTGTCCGCCAAATCCGAATTCTTACAATACTGCAGGAAGTCCTGAAACCCCGCGCGGGCGCTTTCATATTCGCCCTTGCGCACCAGAATAAATGAATCGTCATACAGTTGTGTGCAATCCACTCCGGCGGTGTTGGCGGCGTTGTTGGTGTTTGTCTGCGTAACATCAGCGCCACCGGAACCCTGACGACTCTGGATGAAGTTTAATCTGTCCTGCAAATCCGCCACTGAATTCGTCAGCTCATCAATTCTGTCACTCATTGACTGCATCAGATTAGCGAGACGGGCATATTCGCCGGTTTTGTCCTTTGAGGCATTCCGTGTCAGTGAATCGAGGCGATTTATCGCCGCCTGTGTTTGTGATCGCTCAAGCTCCAACCGCCCGACACGCTCCTCAACTTTGACCACCTGCTCCTTGGTGGCGCAGGAGGTCAGCGCCAGTGAAGACAGTATCAGCGCAAAAAGGGCAAAAGCCGCCCCGGTTGACAGGGCGGCTTTTGCATTATTGTGTGTTACACGTTTCATAATTGCTTATACAATCAAGGTTCCTCAACAATTGAGTACGGCCTTGATAAGTCAATCTCGCGACTACTGCGAGAGGATACGGAACTCAGCGCGACGGTTTTTCGACCACGCCGCCTCGTTGTGTCCTAATACCGCCGGACGCTCCTTACCATAGGAGATGATCTCAATCCGCTCAGGAGCGACCCCCAGATTCACCAGATAATTCTTGGTGGCCTGCGCGCGACGCTCACCGAGCGCGAGGTTGTATTCGACTGTGCCGCGCTCATCGCAATGACCCTCGATTTGGATAATCATATCCATGCTTTCTTTCATCAGGTCGGCGTTGTTCTCTAATGAAGCTCCAAATTCCGGCTTGATATTCGCCTTGTCAAAGTCAAAATAGACGGTCTGGAACTCAGACTCCGAAATAGTCCGCACTTCCGGCTCCGGAGGTGTGGTATCCACCGGCGGCGGTGGTGGTGGCGGAGGTGGCGGAGTCGTATCAACCGGCTGTTCCGGTGGCGTCGGTGGTTCGTGATGTGGACATCCGTTCAGCGAGAATATCAGAACCAATGCTAATCCCACTCCAAAAAGCTTTTTCATAGTCTCTCTCCCTTAATCTATGACTGTATTACTCAACCTAATCTGATTGACCACATTCGAGAATCTCTTGCCCACTCTGCGGCCTCATCTTCAATTCGATGTCGCCAAATACAGATTCCGGCTCCATCAGCGCCATAGTAGCGCTTCGCTTCAAACCGGTCAACATAAACCGCCGACAAAGCTAACTTGAGTCGGTAATTCCGGTCCGAGTCTCTTACTCCCGATACGGCCCCCAGACCGGATTTGAGGCGCCTTGGGCGGAGCCACGACCGGCGGTGCGGGTCAGCCGGGACTGCTTGCGACCGAATCTGTCCATGGTGAATATCTCTTTGACTCCCAGCCGTGTCGAGGAAAAAATTATGCTATTGCCGTCGGGGCTGAAATGTGGATTTTCATTGGCCCCGGTATTGGTCAGAATCCGGAAATCCTGTCCGGTCGGGGAAATCGTGCAAATATCAAACCTGCCCCGCTCTGTCCGGCTGACAAACAGGATAACATCGCCGCGCGGTGACCAGACCGGACTGTCATTGTACTTGCCCTTGAAAGTTACCCGGCGGACATTGAGACCCTCGGTGTCCATAATATAAATCTGCGGTGAGCCGGAGCGGTCGGACGAAAAGACAATCTCCTGCCCGTCAGGCGAGAAAGTTGGCGCATTTTCTATCGCCCGTGTGCGGGTCAGGCGGCGAATGATCCTGCCGCGCCTGTCCAGCAGGTAAATCTCCGCATTGCCGTCTTTGGTCAGCACACAGGCGATTCTGTCGCCGTCCGGTGAAACCGAGGGAGCAGAATTCAACCCCGGAAAACCGGCTATCAGCGAAGTCTTCCCTGTCTTGAGATTGAAAGAATAAATCTTCGGGTTGCCGTCAACGAATGACGTGAAAAGCACCTCATTGCCGTCGGGTGTAAATGTCGGTGAGAGGTTGATAGAGTGATTGTCCAGTATTTGCGTCGCCGAGGCGCCGTCATAATCGGCAATAAACAGATTCTTTGACTCCCCCTTCTTGACAATATAGCAAATTCGGGTCTGAAAGATTCCCTTTTCGGTAAACAGCTTTTGGATGATATCATCTGAAATACGATGCGCCAATGCGCGATAATACTTTCTGTCCACCTCAAACTCACCGCTGGCGCGTTCGCTGTCGGTTGTTGAGAGCAACGCCCGATAGCGCACCGAAACAGTCTTTGGTGTCAACTTGGCTGAGAGTTTGACATAGTAATCCGCCCCCAGCCGTTTCCAGGCCTGGGCGTTCATCTCGGTCAAACCCATGTGTGTCATATACAATGAATCAATGTAAATCAACGAACAGAGTGGCGTGAAGTCGAGATCATTACGAATCACTTCGGAAATATCGAGCAAATCCTGTAAATCCGACGGATACAATGTCGCCCCGGTGCGGTTGGTCGGGTCTTCAACCGCTATCGGCGTCGGTGTGAACCCCTGCAGGGTGTCCAGTTCAACACTGATATCCGGCACATTTGAATAGAAATCCTGCGCCTGCACACGATTCGGCGCCAACAGGACAAACGCGCCACAGACAAGGCCAAAGGTTAGCGCAAAACGCTTTAACAACTGATTCTTCTCAGACAATATCACTACAATACTTCTCCATTTAATGACGCTACACAGTGACTTATCGGTATCACAACATCTGTCACACTATCATTTCTATCACTTCGGCTTCCACGGGAACTTCAACGAAACTCCCAACTCCTCACGCTGATACTCCGGCGGGAGTGGCGGCAACATCCCGGCGCGTTTGACTGCGCTCAAACATCCCTGATCAAAAACAACATTCCCTGAACTTTCACGTATCGCGGCGCCGTAGATTCTTCCGGACTTGAGCACGCGAAACGTGATAACCGCCGCCAGCGGATGTGTCGCGGTGGCATAGTTGCGCCAGTTGCGTTGAATCTTCCCGAAGGCGCGCGAACTCCAGTCTGAATAAGTAAAATCCGGATTATCGAATGCGCCGGAAAACTCCGCATTGGAAACTTTTTGACTGAACTCAGTTGTACTCGTATCCGCGCTTTCTGTCGCTGACTCCTCTTCCTCTGGTTGTGGCTCCTCGGCAATAGCAGGTTCATTCTTCTCAGGCGGAACCGGTGTTTTTTCTACTTTCGGCTTGGGATTTTTGACCGGTGGTTTCTTTTTTTTCTTTGGCTTCTTCTTTGGCGGTTTCGGTTTCGGCTTTGGTTGCTCCTGTTGAATTCTCTTCGGTGGAGCCATCGTCGCCAGCTTCACCGAAATTACATCAAACTTTGGCGGCTCACTCCCGCCGAACGGATTGCCAACCAGCAAAAAAGCGAACACACTCACATGCAATATCGCCGAAACCAGCATGCTCTTTGGTTGCATTCCCGCTATCATAAATTCTCTCTCAACAACCGTAACGCCCTATCGGGTAAACTCTTTTTCGTAGGTCGGGTTCCGGTCGCCCACCGCTTGCGGTGGGTTTGTTTGATTTCGAGACACATCTCATAACCGGCAGATTCCCACAGCAAGCTGTGGGCGACCCCGACGATATGAACTTGTCAAGTCCCAAGAGCGGGGACTTGACCTACGGGCCATTACGTCTTGGTCGCCCGCCGCTTGCGGTGGGTTCGTCTGATTTCAAGACACACTGCACATTCAGCAGATTCCCACAGCAAGCTGTGGGCGACTCCATTTTTTCGTGTTTCTTTCGTAGGTCGGGTTTCTTGTCCGGCAGGCGCCGGACGCCGGAACCCGACCTACGAATCTACAAT
>CAZFAL010000084.1:0-12404 GCA_964516945.1 uncultured Ignavibacteriales bacterium | reverse complement strand
TTGCACCCCAGACACGTCGCTGGAATCCGAAGATGAAGCCCTTCATCTTTACTGCACGCAATGGCATTTACATCATTGACCTCAAGAAAACTCTTGTGGCCATCGATGAAGCCAAGCGCAAAATCACCGAGGTTGTCCAACGTGGGCGCTCCATATTATTCGTCGGCACAAAGAAGCAGGCGACCGAAGTGGTTAAGACCGAAGCGCAGCGCGCCGGGCAATTCTTTGTCGCACACCGCTGGCTCGGCGGCATGCTGACCAATTTTGACACTATCAAACGCTCCATCAAGAAGCTCAAAGAGTTTGAGCAGATGCGCGAAGATGGCACACTCGACAAGTTTACCAAGAAAGAGCGCGCGCTCAAAGAGCGTGAGTATCTCAAATTGGAGCGGGTGCTGGGTGGAATCAAAGAAATGACCCACCTGCCGGGCTTGATTCTGGTCGTAGACGCCAGAAAAGAAAGCATTGCAGTCGCTGAGGGGCGTCGTCTGGGCATTCCGATTATTGCGATCCTCGATACAAACGCTGACCCGGATCCAATCGATTTTCCGATTGCCGCCAATGATGACGCTATCAAGTCGATTCGTGTGATTTTGCACGAGCTGGTTGACGCCGCGATTGAAGCGAAGAATAAGACAAATGTTGAAGAAATGGCAGGCGCGCTGGAAGGCGATGGGGTTGCAATTCCCGGCGCCGCGACATCAGTGTCTGTCGGCGCCGACGCCGGTAGCGCAAGCTGAGGCAGGACGCGCATTGAACTAAGCATTGCCTCCCTGAAATGTTTGCAAGACAATCAGGGCTGCTTCTTGAGGATGTACATAGAATAGAAAGTAATCTGTAGTATGGTTCAAATAACAGCGAGTATGGTGAAAGACCTGCGTCAGAGATCCGGCGCGGGCATGATGGATTGTAAGAAGGCGCTTGTTGAAACCGACGGCGACTTTGACAAGGCGGTGGATTTTCTGCGTGAAAAAGGAATCGCCAAAGCCGCCGGTAAGACCGGTCGCGAAACTACCGAAGGCAGAGTCGCGACAGTTATTTTAGCGGATGGCCGTAAAGGAGCGATTGTTGAAGTCGGTTGTGAGACTGACTTTGTGGCGAGGACTGATGATTTCAAGGCGTTTTGTGATGCAATCGCAGAACAGGCCGCTTCAGAGCCCGCTCCGAAGGACTTAGCCGAGTTTCTGGCGCGTCCCTTCAAGAACAAGCCCGAAGTTAGTGTTGAAAACGCTTTGAAAGAACTGTTTGCGAAACTGGGCGAAAACATGCTCGTCCGTCGTGTCGAACAGTTTGAAACGCAGAACGGTGGCGGACTTGCCTCGTATGTCCATCCCGGTGATAAGCTGGGGGTTGTCGTTGAATTCACCGGAGTCAATGACACGAACTCCGAGACCTTCAAGACTGTGGCGCGCGATATTGCGATGCATATCGCCGCGACCGGACCGCAGGCGATTTCGCGGGATGAGTTGGACAAGGCGCTAATAGAAAAAGAACGCGAAATCTATCGTCAGCAGGCGCTCAACGAGGGCAAGCCGGAGAAGATTGTCGACAAGATTGTCAACGGCAAGATTGATAAGTTCTACAGCGAAGTCAGTTTGCTCGAGCAGGCCTTTGTCAAAGACCCGGATTCCACAGTCGGTGAAATGCTCAAGAGCAAATCATCCGAAATTGGTGAGGAAGTTACAGTCAGCAGGTTCTCCCGTTTCGTTCTCGGAGAAACGCAGAAATAAGACTTCACACCGAAAAGCATGAACGTATGTCTGTCCACGACCGGCTTGAAATATCAGGCCGGTCGTGCTATATATAGACCGAAATTTGCGAGGCGTATCGCAGCGTAAACGAAATCAAGAGATTCTTGCGTCAGAAACCACCAACAGGCGAGGCCTATGTCCACAGTCAGGTTCAAACGTGTGTTACTCAAGCTATCCGGTGAGGCGCTCCTTGGTGAGCGCGCCTATGGAATCGACCCGAAAATAGTCACAACTATTTGCCGCCAAGTCAAAGAGGTGCGTGACCTCGGTGTGGAGATAGGAATAGTCATTGGCGGTGGGAATATTTTCCGCGGTCTGGCCGCGACCAAGAACGGTATCGACCGGGTCACCGGTGACCAGATGGGAATGCTGGCGACTGTGATGAACGGCCTGGCCTTGCAGAATTCGTTCGAATCGATGGACGTGCCGACGCGGGTAATGTCCGCTATTCGCATGGAAGAGCTGGCGGAGGGCTATATCAAACGACGCGCCGTTCGACATCTCGAAAAGGGACGTCTGGTAATCTTTGTGGCCGGCACCGGTAATCCATTCTTCACCACAGACACAGCCGCATCATTGCGCGCGGCTGAGATTGAGGCGGATGTGCTCATCAAGGGCACACGCGTCGATGGTGTCTATTCCAGCGATCCGGAAAAAAATGATGACGCCACCCTGTATGCAAGTTTGAGCTTTATGGATGTGCTCAAGAATGATCTGAGAGTGATGGACGCCACGGCGATATCACTGGCGCGGGAAAACAATACGCCGATTCTTGTATTTAATGTCTTGCAGGAAGGCAATTTGAAACGTTTAATTGAGGGTGAACGAATCGGGACACTGGTCTCTGATACGCAATAAGTAGTACAGCATTATTATCTATCAGGGCAGTTGCGAACGGTTGCTTGCGGCAAGTAACAGGACAGTAAAGTGATGTAATAGGAGGATTCGATGCACAACGAAATAATCGCGGATGTCAAAGGGCGCATGGACAAGACAGTCGAATCTGTTAAGCATGAATTGGCTGCAATCCGAACAGGAAAAGCAAACGCCGGTTTGTTGGAGAATATTCGCGTTGATTCATACGGCACACAGACTCCATTGAATCAAGTGGCCTCAATTGCCGTGCCGGACGCCCATTCGCTGGTAGTACAACCCTGGGACAAGTCACTTGTCGGGGAGATAGTCAAGGCCGTTCAGAAAGAGGACCTCGGGCTCAATCCGCTCGTTGAAGGTGATGCGGTGCGTATTCCAGTGCCGCCGCTCAATGAAGAGCGTCGCAAAGAGCTGGTCAGGCATGCGAAGAAAATCGCGGAGGACGGCAAAATTGCGATTCGCAACATTCGGCGTGACGCAAACGATCATCTCAAGAAACAGGAGAAGGACAAAGTACTGACCAGCGACTTAATGCACGATGCGCTAAACGAAGTGCAAAAAGCCACGGACAAACACTGCGCCACATTGGATGAAGTCGTCGCCTCCAAGGAAAAAGAAGTGATGGAGGTCTGACAGGCCTGCGGCATTCAGCTTATCATGCTTGAGCGCCTTTCCATGGCCTTTGATTTTGTTGAGCCGCTTCTTTGAGAAGCTTCTCTAAGAAACTGATTTGAGAAGCTACTCAGATACCCCGGCTTAGAATAACCCGAGGGCAGGGCCCCCGCTGATGTATTCCATCAGATAGCGATTCGTAACTGACACATCTTCGAGCCGGGCCTTAATGACATCGCCGATAGAGACTATGCCGACAAGGCGCTCTTCCTCGACAATCGGCACATGACGAATTCTGTTCTTGGTGATGATGCGGGCAATATAGTCCAGATTGTCATCCGGAACACCGACTATCAATTCTTGTGTCATCGTGTCGGCGACCGTTGCTGCGGCGTCAAGGCCTTTGTTGTGGTAACAATACCGGAATAAGTCACGTTCAGTAACGATGCCCACGAGACCACCATCATCACACATGACAGGTAAAGCTCCGATTTGATTGTCAATCATCAAGCCCATCGCTGAGCGAAGAGATTTCTCCGGATGAATAGTTATGGTCAACGGGTCTTTGCCTTTCAAGACGTCTCTTACTTTCATGGTACCTCCAGCGATTTTTGTCGCTACCGTGCGTGTAGCGAAGACATAGGTATAAAGAGAGGTGGTTGCACGCACTCACTATTCCCGGTAAAACATCCGTGATGAAACGTTCCCGATGAAACGCAACGCCCCTTGTCTGCAGAATCCCTCGCAAGTAGCGGGACTGATAGTGGAATGGAGAAACCCATCTCCGTTTCATTAAATATAACTAAAAAATTCCATTTGAGTTGTGCAAGATAAAACTTTTTCCGATTTTTCTGATGTTCCGGAGCATGGGCGGGGCGGGAGTTGTTTGCGTAAGCCAATGAAAAACAGCAAGTTAAACAAAAAAGAAAAGCGAAGTGACCGTCAGCTTGGAGAACCTTCAGCCCGGCTTACCCGGCTGAAAAGCTCAACAATGACCGGTTTTTTGGCTTTTCTCGCTGTTTTTGGCAGTATTGTCGCATGTGGCGCGTTCCTGACACTCGCAATTCCCCGGGAGATTTGTGCGCGTGAAGTCCATGATGAAGCGCTCATTCGCTATTATGTCGAAATTGCCGCAGACGCATTCCAGCGGCGGAATATCTTCAACGCCATCAAGCCCTTCAGTGTCGCAGTGGTGGTCCGGCGCTTCACACTTAATTCAGAGGCCGATACGCTTCAATTAGACACCGCAATTGTCCGTACTTATTTCACGCCGAAAACGACAGGTGTTGCGAAGAATCTGCCGGATACATTGCAGCCGGATTCCCAGCTCGTATTGCGGAGCTCGTTTCTCAATGAGGAGCCGGATTTGCCGGCGCTGTTTGTAACGCCTTCCTGGGAAGGCCATTATGTATATTCAATGTTCCCGAATGACCCCGGCAGAGGGGACATTTCTATCGCCTATGATTCCCCGGCGGAAGGGGGAGGGCTCAGTTCAATTGGTTCAAGTGGCGTTTTCACGATCGACAGGTCCAGTGGAACATTGCGCTATGCGACTTTGCTTGTTCGCTCTGATGATGCAATAACGCGCTATTCCCGCGAGACATTCTATACGAATATCGACGGGTTTATAGTCCCGGAGAGAATCATTGAGCACATTAGCAAGCTCTCAGTCTGGGGGAATCAATTCGAGATTCGAGAAACACGACTCCTGAAACTCCGTTTCTCCAAATATGAGTAGGAAATCTCACGCGGGGCGCCCTTTCCGGAGGGCTGAATCGGCTTTGCGAGCGCAGGAATGAATTGACTTGCGCCGAAAGCGGGTGACCTGTACCATGATTTCTGGATTCACCGGGGGAGCAGTCAGGCAGACTACCCTATGGTGTCCACACGAATTAGCGTCGTATATGAGAATCAAATGAACACTGTGGCAATGACAGACGAGCGCTCCAAATACGCCGATCGCATTGATGGACTCAAACGTCTTGCAGGTGAACGTGGTATCCCGGCGCATGTCGCTATCATTATGGACGGCAACGGCCGCTGGGCAAGAGCCAAAGGGTTGGAGCGCAAGGACGGCCATGAGGCCGGGGTCAAAGCGGTCAAGCGTGTGGTGCAGATTGCCTCGGAGCTGGGTGTCAAATACCTGACATTGTTCACCTTTTCGCAGGAGAACTGGAAGCGCCCCAAGGAAGAAGTTGAAGCGCTGATGTCGCTCTTGTCGCGCTCGACATTGCGTGAGACCGATGAGCTTATCAAAAACAATGTGCGGCTGATTGTCACCGGCAGGTTACATGAGATTCCGTTTGTCAGACGCAAGGTCCTGCAGGATGCGATTCGGCGCACTGCGTCAAACACCGGCCTGACATTGAACCTTGCGCTCAGTTACGGTGGACGCGCCGAGATTCTGGATGCTGTCCGCACGCTCTGCAAAGACGCGATTGCCGGTAAAGTTGATATTGCGCGACTTGATGAACAGGGTTTTTCGAAGTACCTGTACACTGCAGGTATACCCGATCCCGATTTGCTGATTCGCACATCGGGTGAGCGCCGACTTTCTAATTTCCTGCTCTGGCAGACAAGCTATACCGAATTATATCTGACTGACATTCTCTGGCCTGATTTTGGTGAAGATGAATTCCTCGACGGTGTTGAAGATTACCTCGGACGTGAGCGTCGTTTCGGTAAAGTGTAAAGCCCGGTATTCCCCGCAATCCACCGGACAGCTCAAATATCATGAGTAAAAACCTCCTGCAACGCATCATTGTCGCACTGATTGGCATCCCGCTGATTCTCTGGATCTGCCGTGAAAGCGGTTACTGGTTGCAGGGCTTTCTGCTGTTGGTCACCGCGCTTGGCTCATATGAATACTTCCGCGTTGTGTTCCGCAATCGCGAACTCAGCGGTATGCGTCACCCGTTGGCGCTACTGTCATGGGCGCTGTCACTGGCGGTTGCCTATGTCAGTTTGTTTGTCGGGATTGAAGAGTCATTGGGCGCGTTGGCGCTGGCGTTGTTGTTGGTGGGGATGTTGCAGGCGCTGGGGAAGGAAGAGCCGCGTGTGTTGTTTACTGAACTATGTGAGTCCTGCTGGGGCTTGTTCTATGTCTCAGCGCTGTATCCGTTCATCTATCATGTGCGCGAATTCCCCGCTGGCGCCGGTTTTAGCGGAGCGTTGAGTAAGGGTATCGAAAATGCGCTTAACAACATCACCGGCTCAACTACAGAGATCGGCTTTAACTGGCTGGTCACCCTTCTGGCGGTTATCTGGATTAGTGACACTGCCGCAATGTGGGTCGGGAAACTACTGGGAAAACGAAAACTGGCGCCGTCGGTGTCACCCAACAAAACAATTGCCGGATTTGTCGGTGGACTTGTTTCAGCGTGTCTGATAGGTTTTGGCTCCAAAGCGTTGCTGTTTCCACATGAAGCGGTGTTACCGGTTATCGGGGCTGCGCTGATAGTGTCGCTGGTCGGTCAGCTTGGAGACTTGGTGGAGTCACTGTGGAAACGCTCAGTGGGTGTCAAAGATTCCTCGGCGATTATTCCCGGACATGGCGGTGTTCTCGACAGATTTGATTCGCTGGCCTTTGCCGCTCCGGCGCTGTATGTGTATCTGCTCTGGCTGTCGTAGTTGCGTCACTTCCAGTCCGCTTTCTTGATGGGGAGGCGTCAATTGTCACGAAGAAACGGAGTGTCATGCGCGTTCTCGATCTACTATTTTTCTGCAGGCCATTATTGCTGATTCCGGTTTGGACAGTGTTTCTGCTTCTGTTTGATATTACTTTCGCCGGGTCCCGATTCCCTGTTATGCAATTGATAAATCTTGTGGCTCTCTCTGGCCT
This sequence comes from uncultured Ignavibacteriales bacterium, assembly GCA_964516945.1. GTDB lineage: Bacteria > Zixibacteria > MSB-5A5 > GN15 > JACZUZ01 > JAJRPJ01. Next base: position 5,327 of record CAZFAL010000084.1, on the reverse strand, counting down.
GACAGCGGCAGGATATGTCATCAATCAAATCTTTGACAGGGAAAGTGATAAACTGAATAGCAAGCTCGGTTTCTTTGATACTCCAGTTTCATTGAGCGTGACGACCGGCTGGGCGCTGTATGGCGCTCTGGTAGTGTTACCTTTCGGATATACGCTAGTTCATCCGCAACTTTTTGCGCCGTATCTCGCTTCAGCGCTTGCCGGAGCGCTCTACTCGGCGCCGCCATTCAAAGGCAAGGACAGACCCTGGTCGGGACTGGCGCTGAATGCGATTCCCTACAGTGTGATTGTCTGGTGGGCGCTTGTAGCTGAGGAGCATGGAGCGCTTACCGCTGTCACTCAGATGAGCCCTGACACGGCTGTGACCCTCGGCGCTCTGGCGACGGCGCTGGCGGGAATCTACCTGATAACGACTGTTCCGGATAGCGCCGGTGACAGAGCAACCGGCAAAAGGACAATCGCTGTTGTCTACGGAAAAAGAGGGGCTTTGGTCGGCGCTGTGTTCTGTCTGTCCCTGTCGCTGGTTGCAGGAATTATCGTCAACAATCCGGCGCTCTACTCAACTGCCGCTGTTGCGCTGGCGCTGTCTCTGATTGCGCTTAAATCCGGGCAATCTCCGCATGTCCTGCTGGCGGCGAAGGTCCCGATTGTGATGTTGAGCGCCTTTGAAATCTACCGGTACCCGTACTACGGCATCTTTCTACTTGCTCTGATAGCGCTCACTCGTGTTTATTACAAACGCCGCTTCGGGATTATCTACCCGCAGATGGCCTGATAGGATGAAGGATACGATGAACAGGACATGGAAGTCATATGCGTTAGTCGCTGTCGCCGGTTTGGCGTTACTAAGCGCTGGATCATGTCGCAAAGTTTCTGACACGAGTCATCCGGAAGAACCGGCAAAACAAAGACAACAGAAGAAACGTCACGTCAGCGCGCAGCTTGTCGGGCCGTTTGATGTCGGCCCCTGGGATACAACCGAGCGCGAGAAATTCGGACGGCTGTTGCAGGAATATCTCGGCACACCCTATCAGGGCGCTTCAGAGTATCAGGAAGGGATAGATTGCAGTCGCTTTACGTCAGAGGTCTACCGGCGCTATGACGGCCTGCGACTGCCGCGAGTCGCGCGCGATCAGGCGCAAACCGGGCAGGAGGTGTCGCGCAGTCACATTCGCTATGGCGATTTGGTGTTTTTTGCAATTGGCGGCAAGCGCGTGTCACATGTCGGAATCTATGTCGGTGACAATCATTTCATCCACGCATCTTCCAGTCGCGGGGTAGTGATAGATGATATGAATACATCATACTGGAGAAAATACTACCACAGCGCCCGACGGGTAGTGTTCACCGACAAAGAACGCAAGCGTAAAACAAAAGGGAAGTAGGCGTAGGATATGGTTTGTCATGGTGTGTCTGTTTGTGGCAATCTGCGAGCTATGAAACAGCGGGATTGCCGCGCTTCGCTCGCAATGACTGCATAAATGACTTTTTCAACAAGCCCGCAGGCGGGAACCCAGACAAGCGCGCCAATAGATGATGGCTCCCTCTAAGGCGCTCACCGCCGAAGTGTCACACAAATATAGCGTCCTATGAACCAGCCCAAAACAAATCAAACCGCGCCTGCGAAGCTCTCACTTGAGCAGAAGCTCAAAACGTTGCCGTCATCCCCCGGCGTCTATTTGTTCAAGAATAAATCCGGCAAGGTCATCTACATCGGCAAGGCCAAGTCCTTGAAAAACCGGGTGCGCACGTATTTCCAGCGGACACGCGCAAGTGAGCCAAAGACTGCTCGCTTGATGTCGCTTATCGCTGACTTTGAGCTGATTGTCACTGACTCGGAGATGGAGGCGCTGATACTTGAAGCGAACCTTGTCAAAGAGCACAAGCCGCGCTACAATATCGCGCTCAAGGATGACAAACATTATCCGTATGTCAAAGTCACTGTGAATGAGCCGTTCCCGCGTGTTGTGGTCGTGCGCAAGATCGCTGATGACGGCGCCAAGTATTTCGGACCATATACTTCCGCCGGGTCAATGCGCCGCACATTGCGCTTTATTACCCGGCTGTTGAAAATCCGCTCCTGCGATCTCGTGATTCCGCATCCCAAGGGCAAACCTTACAAAGTCTGTCTCGACTATCGTATCGGACGCTGCGGTGGTCCCTGTGAGGATTTCCAGTCTGAGGAAAGTTATCGCCAGTCAGTTGATTCATTGTTGCTGTTTCTCTCCGGCAAGGGACAGAAGCTGGTTCATGAGTTAGAGCAAAAAATGAACGAGGCCGCCGGGCGCTCCGAATATGAGCTTGCCGCAGAATTACGTGACCAGATCGCCGCGCTGAAAACAGTCACCGAACGCCAGAAAGTTGACAGCGGTGAGGAAGTGGACCGCGACATTGTCGCTCTGGCCTATGACGCTTCTGAGCGTGAGGCGGTGGCGGTTGTTCTGCAAATTCGCGATGGCGCGATGATCGGTCGGCAGGATATTCGAGTCAAACCCGGTGAGCTGGCAAGCGCTGAGGATGTCCTGCGTGAGTTTCTCAGCCAATACTATAATCATCAGCCGAACTTGCCGGAGGAATTATTCCTGCCATTTGCTTTGGCTGATTCAGATTTGATAGCACAATGGCTCTCAGCCGAGCGCGGCAAAAAAGTGAAAGTCCGTTCGCCACTACGTGGGGAAAAACTCCGGTTGGTCGAAATGGCCGCGTCGAATGCCCGTCTGTTACTCGGCGAGGTCCTGGTGCAGAAACGCGGCTATCGTGAGCGTGTCGCTCCGATGGTCAGCTCGCTTGAAAAAGAGCTATCACTACCGAAGACACCGACCACTATTTGCTGTTTTGATATTTCCAATACCGGCGAGACTGAGGCGGTCGGTTCGATGTCGTTCTTCCGCAACGGCAAGCCCCTGAAAAAAGAATACCGCAAGTTTCGTATCAAGGGAGTGACCGGGCAGGATGATTTCGCGATGATGCGTGAAGTGATCGGTCGCTATTTTTTCCGACTACAGGAAGAAAACAAGCCGTTTCCGGATTTGGTCGTTGTCGACGGCGGCAAGGGACAACTCAATGCGGCGGTCGCCGAGCTCGAATCGCTGAATATCACAGGCCAGCTAATTGTCGGGTTGGCCAAACGACTTGAGGAAATCTACTTTCCGGGGGATTCCGAACCGCGCACTGTCCCGAAATCCTCACCTGCGCTGTCATTGCTCAAGCAGGTGCGTGATGAGGCGCACCGGTTTGGCGTGGCCTACAATCGCACACTGCGCAAGAAACGCACCTTGACCTCGGAGCTGGACGCAGTCCCGGGAATCGGCCCGGCCAAGCGGGCGGCTCTACTCAAGCGTTTCGGCTCGGTAAAAAAAATCCGTTCGGCAACAATTGTGGAACTTGCGGAGACTCCGGGTGTATCAATATCGTTGGCCAGACAGATCCAGGCCAACCTCGCAACCTCCTGAATTTAGTACCTGTGAGTTGAGGCGGGCGGTGTATCAAGAGATTGAGATACTGCCCGTTTCTTTTTTGTTACGCGCCCTTCCAAGTTGCCGCAGGCCCTCAACCGTCGTATCATACCCCTATGCGACATGGCTACCCACAACAGAACCGCTCCGTCGATGAACCGCGTGTGTTCACGGTCAGCGAAATCACGCGCATTATCAAGGGCGTAATTGAGGACAACTTTTCGCAGATTATCATTGAAGGCGAAATCTCGAATTACAAACTCTATGGCCCATCGGGGCATCGCTATTTTTCGCTGAAAGATTCCGGCGCCACGCTCAATGCGGTGATGTGGAAAGGATCGGCTTCTACGCTGAAGTTCGACCTCAAGGACGGCATGAAAGTCCGCGCCTTTGGCTCGCTGACTCTCTATGAGCCGCGCGGACAGTATCAGTTGAATGTCAAGCGAATCGAGCCGCTCGGTGTCGGTGAACTCGAAGTCGCTTTCCGGCAATTGTACGAACGTCTCAACGCTGAAGGTGTCTTTGCCCCTGAGCGCAAACAGCCGTTGCCGGAGTATCCCTTTGTCGTTGGTATTGTCACCTCCCCGAGCGGCGCGGCGGTGCGGGATATGATACATGTCTTCCAGCGCCGTAATCCACTTATCAAGCTGGTTATCTACCCGGCGGCGGTGCAGGGCGAGGGGGCCGAATATGAAATCGAGCGCGGTATCGACTATCTCAACACCCGCGAAGATATTGACGTTATCGTCACCGGTCGCGGCGGCGGCTCACTCGAGGACCTCTGGCGTTTCAATACCGAGATAGTTGTCCGCGCCATTGAACGCTCCGCCAAACCGGTAGTCAGCGGGGTAGGGCATGAAGTTGACTGGACCCTGGCGGATTATGTCGCCGACTATCGCGCCCCAACCCCGAGCGCCGCGGCGGAAGTTGTCGGCTGGGAGCTGGAGCCAGTGCGACAAGAGCTGGAAACAATGACAGCCAATATGGCTGATTCGCTAACGGGTCTCGTGACCGACGGCAAAGAGGCGCTGACAACTCTCTTGAGTCGTGGCGTGTTTGGCGACCCGTATCAAATTGTCTATCGCCGTGAACAGGAGCTGGACCATCAGGCGCGGCGTTTTGCTCTGGCGGCGGTGAACAATCTCAAAGGCAAGCAAAACACCCTGTCTCTCGCGGCTCAACGCCTCGATTCGCTCTCACCGCTGAAAACTCTGGCGCGCGGCTATTCGGTGGCTCTGACAGATGGCAAAGTCGTGCGTGACTCTGCGGATTTGCATATCAAAGATGAAATAGAGATTATATTCAATAAGGGACAGGCGACAGCGCAGGTGACCGCTGTTTCCGCTGAGCGTTTGTCCTGATGCAATAGAAGAACAGAAGGCAACCCGAATATGGCTCCGGCAAAGAAGAAACAAACTGATTCAGACGAGAAGCTGAACTTCGAAGACGCATTGCACCGTCTGACAGAAATCAGTGAACAACTCGAAGAGGGCGATCCGACACTTGATGAAGCAATCGCGCTCTACACCGAGGGTATGAAAAACGCGAAGTTCTGCCGTGAAAAACTCGCCGAGGCCGGGCAGAAAATCAAGATTCTCGTGGCTGAAAACGGCGAGATGGCGGAGAAGGATTTCGATGACAACGAATAAGGGAGCCGGTTTGGTAGAGGCACAGGAAGATATCGCAGGGGAGTTCTCTGGTTTTCAGAGTTACCTCGCAGAAAAGCGCCGGCTCATTGACGCTGAAATAGACCGGCTTCTGCCGAAAGCGACCGAACACCCGCAGGTTCTGCATGAAGCGCTCCGTTACTCAGCCCTCGCGCGCGCCAAACGGGTGCGCCCGATTCTGGCGCTGACCTGCTTTGAAGCGCTG
>CAZFAL010000083.1:4268-12663 GCA_964516945.1 uncultured Ignavibacteriales bacterium | reverse complement strand
GTCCCGCGTTGACGCATGATATTGACACGGAAACGCGCCACTCCGGGAACGCCGTGACCGAGATCCAGATCTCCGGTAGCGCAATAATCCTGCCACTGATCTTCGCTGACTATTTCTTTTGCGAGTGACTCGGTTTGTTCGCCGGTCAGTTTGCCATACTGTTCCTGAGCCACGATTTTTCCGTCAATACGATAGCCCGGCGCCGAGCCGACTTTGATATGCATATCTGAGGCGCCGTTGTCCGACATTTCCCGTAGCAACTCATCCATCATCATCTTATAAAATCTCCAATCAGCTAACGTTTCACTTGTAGTATGGCGAACTCTGCCGTGCAAGTCTCAACCATATCCCGGCCGGGGCGTACTCTTATCTCATTATCGGAAGCTGACTTCCATAGTTTAATTCAGCCCACGTTCGGCGCAGGACGACGCCCTATACCCGCCAACTTGTCACTGAGGACTTGATGTAGTAGATTCTGCCCATCAAAACCCGCACGGAATTGGCCGACGCTAATTTTTCGGTTGAATTCTGTGCTGCGGGTTGCGTTTCGGTAGGCAAAGCAGACTGTTTCATTTTGATCTCATTTTGAATTAATTAAGCGCCGTTTTGAATCAGTATCAGGTCGACGGAAAAAGTAAGAACGGATTCTTCAGCAACCTGCGTCGATAGGCGAATAAAACCACTCAGACAGGAAATACAGAACATGCGTCATCCAAAGCGCCTCACCTCCATCCTCATATTATCCATGCTGACTCTTTCAATTTTGTCCTCATGCGCAAAACGAGAGACAAACAATCAAGCGGAAAAACTACATATGATTTTCGACGAATATTGGGAATTCCAGCTGGAATCCTCCCCGACAATGGCCACAAGTCTCGGCGACAAACGTTTTGACAGTCTGCTCAATGACATCACGCCGGCTGGGAGAGAAAAACACCGCATCACCACCCAGAACTTCCTCAATCGACTGAAAGCAATAGACCGCGCCACGCTCAATGACACGGACAAGGCCAGCTCGGATATTCTGGACATTGAATTGAGCCGCTCACTCGAAGGCGAAAAGTTTAAGAATTACACGATGCCCATCAGCCAGCAAAATGGCCCGCAACTGTTCCTTGCGAATCTCATTCAGGACATCACCTGGCAAACTGAGCAGGATTATGAGAATTATCTCAAGCGCATGCGCGCCTTCCCGGCGTATATTGACCAGACTATTGAAAACATGCGCGAAGGTATCGAACTCGGCCTTGTCTCTGCGAAAGTCAATATTGAGCCGGTTATCCCACAAATTGAGTCTTTCGTGGTTAAAAAGGTCACCCGCTCACCGCTCTACCAACCAATCAAAGACAATGCCGCAGACCTGCCGAAGGAAACAATCAGACGTTTGTCGAACAGCTACAAAGTCGTGATTCAGGAGAGCGTCATCCCGGCGTTTATCAAACTGAAACTCTTCCTGCGCGATGAATACCTGCCTGTTTGTCGGGATGATTTCGGTGTCTGGTCTTTGCCTGACGGCAAGGAGCGCTATGCCTATCTCATCAAATATCACACAACCCTGCCTTTAACCCCGGAAGAAATCACCGCCACCGGCATGAAGGAACTGGGACGCATAGACAAAGAGATGCATGCGATCATGGATAGTGTCGGCTGGGACAAGTCGCTGGCGGAGTTCTTTGATTTCCTGCACACTGACAAGCAGTTCTACTACACTGACAAAGACTCATTGCTCGCCGGATACCGCCGGATTCTTGATTCCGTTAAGCTGAAAGTACCTGAGATATTCGGCATCCTCCCTAAGGCGGATTGTATCGTTGACGAAATGCCCGCCTATCAGGCCAAAACTGCGCCGACAGCGTACTACAATCCACCGGCCGATGACGGTTCACGGCCGGGACGGTTCACGGCTAACACATACAATTTGAAGGCGCGACCCAAGTACGAAATGGAAGCGCTGACCTACCACGAAGCCATCCCGGGGCATCATTTACAAATTGCAATTCAACAGGAACTGAAGGGCTTGCCGGAATTCCGCAAGCACAGCTGGTTCACCGCCTATGGCGAGGGCTGGGCGCTGTATAGTGAGCGTCTGCCGAAAGAAATCGGTTTTTATCAGGACCCCTATTCGGATTTCGGACGCTTGATCTATGACGCCTGGCGCGCCTGCCGGTTGGTGGTCGATTGTGGCTTGCACTACTACAAATGGGACAGACAGAAAGCAATCGACTTCATGAGAGAGCGCTTCGGCGGTACAGACCTGAACATCCAATCGGAGGTCGACCGCTATATCGCCTGGCCCGGCCAGGCGCTCGGCTACAAAATCGGCCAACTGAAAATCCTCGAATTGCGCCAAAAAGCCAAAGACGCGCTCGGTGACAAATTCAAACTCAGCGATTTCCATGACCAAATCCTCAACCAGGGCTCCCTGCCCCTCACGGCGCTGGAAAAAAAGATTGATGCATGGATTGCGAGCGTAGAGTAATGACACAAGTCACTCCTCTCTGCAAATATACTGCCGTGCGTTGCAACTCCACCTCATGCAACATACAGAATAACAACTCGATAAAGAAAGACAGCATCACTTGACAAACATAGGGCGCTTCAGTTATGTTGCAAATATCGTGACATTTGTGCAGACCACTAAAGATGGCATGAAGGTCGCGCCATCTCCCATTCGTTGCGTCAATCATTGATACAGCTTGTTGTTGAGAGGAACCATGAACAAACCAAACCACTCTTTCACACTTCTCGCTTGCACACTCACCTTTCTACTCTTTTCATGCACGGAAGACAAAGACGTTGGCACAGGGCCGGGGCCGCTTCAACTTTCCGCGACACTCACCGCTCCAGCTGATGGCGCCGCTGTGACCGACCTGGTCCTCATCTCAGTTGACGCCGTCGATGAAAAGGGAGTCGCCAAAGTCGAGTTTTACGTAGACGCAGTCAAGATTGGTCAAGATGCGCTCGCACCATATGAATACAAATGGAACACATCGTGGCTGGAAAATGGCTCAGCGCACTCTATTTACGCCGTCGCATACGACACTGACGACAATAAGTTTGGCACCGCTCCGATCACCTGTACAATAGACACGTCACTGGCTACACCGGAGGCGCCGGTAGTTATGCCACCCTCAAGTATTACAGACTCGAGCGTCACCCTCATCTGGTCCCAAAACACTGATGTTGATTTCGCAGAATATGTTGTCAGTTGGGATACCACTGCAGATACGTCAAACCCGCTCGGCCGGGCAAGAATTAGAACAGTATCTGACACGGTTCTCGAAATTACAAATCTTCTTGACAACACACTATATCGATTTCGCGTGCATACAGCCGACCAATTTCTTCATGTGAGTCCCACGACAATTGTTGAAGCCCGAACACCCAACGCGCCCCCGCCCAGGCCTGAATTACTTAATCTAGTCCGCAGAGCGGTGCGCCTCACGTTTCAGTGGTCGGCAGCTGACATCTCGGATTTCGCAAAGTACGAATTGGCCGTGTCACGCGACTCAATTTTAGACGTAGGCGATTCTACATTGGCTACCATCACCGATGTCGGTACAACACAAATGAGCATCCCTTTTTCAGACACCGGACTTTTCACGTTCTTTGTTGTTGTCTACGATACCACGGGATTGTCAAGTTCATCCATCGGTGTGCGGTCGGACTCACTTAGCTCCGACTTCGCCTTGCAGTTCAATGGCGCCCAGTTCGCAACTGTCCCGTATTTCCCACAGCTTGATCTCCAGGACCAGTATACACTTGAGGCATGGGTCAATATGACTTCTGCAGCTACCTATATGCGCGTTATTGATAAGGGGCCACCTAGTGAGTTGAGTCCGTTCTTGCAATTCTCTCTTATCTGTGATCCAAAGATCGGCGCCGATGTATGTAGCGGAGGTTCCCCGGGCAGATATCACTCCACAACCAGTGTACCGCTTAATGAGTGGCATCATGTCGCGTTGACATACAACAACGGTGTCATTATCTACTACTTGGATGGTATTGCAACAGACACTTCTTTGACAGGAATCACTGCCACCTGTTCTTTCAACACTCCGTTGAGTATCGGCAGAAGAAAATTGTTTAACGAATTCTATTTCCGGGGGACTATTGACGACATTCGCATCTGGAACGTAGTGCGGACACCGAGCGAAATTGCCGCGACTTTCAATGTACGCCTCATCGGAAACGAACCTGGGCTGGTTTGCTATTTCGACTTTGATGAGGGGGCCGGAGATGTAATCAGTTCACCTGTTGGTGGCAATGGCCACCTTGGCAGAGTCAGTGGCCCTGATTCGAATGACCCCACCTGGGTCCTCTCTACTGCGCCGATTTCGAATTGAGTCGGCCTGCCACGAGTCTATTGATGCCTGACCATATCGACATGTTCGGAATGAAAACACACCCGGCCAATAGCGTCGCAACCTGTGTTGCCTGGAAAACACTGCTCAAGATGTTTGCGCTGTTCCTAATCACTTTCACTCCCACCGGGCAGGCGTACACAATGGAACGTAGAGGTTCAGTAGAGTTGGGAATGGATGTGGGCGGACAGGTTCACAATGCACAGCGCGCTTCCGCTCCAAAGGAGTCCGAGGTCATTATCGCCCCGCGAGTCGGTTTCTTTCTTGCGGATAAGACCGAATTGGAATCACATGTCAGATTTGATCTCTTTTCAGGTGAATTCCGACTTGGCGTAGCGTTCGGTCTCACCTATCACTTCGTACGTGATAAACACACCGCCACACCATACATTGGAACCCTGACTACTTTGAATCGCAGACGGACACCAGTCACAATTCAAGAACAATATGGTCTTGGTCTGGTGGTTGGCGTCAAGGCGCTTCACAGCGCCACCGCACAGCGATTTGAGGCCTTCGTGGTTCGTCGTTTTTCGAATATAGCGTTCGCATCAGAAACTGTCTTCGGCCTCAACATCGGCTTCTCCGGTATATTCAAGAAGTTCAGCGCATGGGACCAATGAAGTTCTCAGGCCAGCGATTCCAATGTAAAAGCCGTCAACTCCCGGTCGTCCCGCACACCGGCGCCGGACCGCCGGAGAATATGCGCGCGATGCCAAATGTCACATCGGCAATGTTGAACGTATTATCACCATTGGCATCGGCCTCATCCTGACACGAAGCCGCGACACCGCCGGAAAAGATGCGCGCGATTCCTGCGGTAACATCGGCGATATTGAATGAGCCGTCATTGGTATAGTCACCCGGCGTATCGCAACAACCCGGGCAGGGATCGACTATTAGCGGACAGTTGTCGTTAATCGTCAGCACACCGTCACCATCATCATCAATGTCAAGATAGTTCGGGGCACCGTCCATATCAGAGTCATCATCGGTCGGATCACCATTGCTGTTGACATCTTCGGCCAATGTCGGGACAGAATCACCGTCATCATCCGTATCAAGATAATTCGGCAGCAAATCACCGTCAGTGTTGTCATCGGTCGGATCACCATTACCGTTGACGTCTTCGGCCAATGTCGGGACAGAGTCACCGTCATCGTCCGGATCAAGCGCGTCAATCAGCGCATCACCGTCGGTATTTGTGGGGTTGCCCGGATCATTGACTTCCACAAGGTCGCTGACACCGTCACCATCACTGTCTGTATCAAATCTGTTTGTTCCAAGAATTACTTCCTGAGCGTCTGTCAGACCATCGGCGTCACTATCGGCGGCCGAAATCGCCATCGAAGCGCTGGTAGTATAGATGAAGTCGCCGCTATTCAACCCGTTATTGTTAGCCGCATTACCGGCGCCGTAGAATGTGACAGTCCCGACATCCGCGAGCGGCGCCACCCACTGAACAGTCCATCCCGGAGCGACATCCGCGATAAACGGATCTGTTCCGGTTGAGCGATGTTTGATGTATTCGCGGCCTGAACCCGGATCAACGCCCTTTTGCGTGCGAGTGGTCTCAACATCAATCAATTCTCCGACCGGCAGATTATTGGCGTCAAGAACTGTAATTTCAAATCCCCAACGTGTCTGCCCCGGGTCTTGAAGCGCAATACTGACAAGAAGAGTGTCGCCGGGTAAGTACGAAGACGGCGGACTAATTGTATAAGCTCCGTCACCGGAATTCAGTCCGAAAGAACTATGACAGCCAAAATCATTGCATGTCGGTTCATTCCCCGGTGTACTCAGAGGAGCCCCGGTGCGACCGTTCGGTGGCCCACCTGAAAAATTGAGCGGTTGTTCAATGCCACATTCGGTGTGCGGAATCCCCACGGCTTCCTGATTATCAGGGCTGCCGGAGAATGTGTCAACCGCAGCGCTAACAACCAGCGAAACGACAATGAATGCGGCAAATATCTTACCGGGAAATGAACACTTGAAGAATGCGCTCTTGAAAAACATAAACCTTAAATTCATGTTAGCCCCTTCTTAATGCAGGATACTGTAGATGGACAAATACGCATTCAGACAATTTGCTACGGGTAATGCCTAAGCAACATTCGCACAGAGCAAACCTGCTTAGCGCGCGTGATAGCTATATGTCTGAACGATATTCTGGATTTTGTGAGACTAACCTGCCCTGAAATACAATATAACGCTAGCAGTTTGGCTGTCAAGAGAATTGTCGTTCACTATAGTTGGCCCCGATTTGTAATTCTCGTCTTAGCTATTGATTAACAGGACCCTTAAAAGGCGCCCTCCAGAAGCTCGACACCAGGGGAAATGACCGTGGGATTTCCCGTGATTGAGGCGCCAGTCATTGTCGTCCATTTGGTTGCGCGTCGTTGTATAATCGAGTATATCTCGTCTGGATGCTGGAGATAGTATCATTCAGACAGCGCGAACACATATGATACAGCTATGAGCGAAGAACAAAAACCCAAATCACGACGAAAGCGCCCAAGCGGCCAGGGGCGGCGACGACGAAACGTGAACAATCAGGCGCCGAATGCAGAGGGCAACTCAGAGAATCGTCGCCGAAAGAGTCGTCGTCAGTCAGAGAACGCTGGCAATCGGCCACACCAGAACCGTTCAAGAAAACGACAACCGAGGCGGCGCCCACCGCAGAAAGCCGGTGACGGCAAATTGCGGATTCTGCTTCTCGGCTCTGGTGGCCGGGAACACGCACTGGCCTGGAAGCTATCTCAAAGTCCACGCGTCGGCAGGATTATCAGCATTCCGGGAAGTTCTGCGCTTGGAGAATACGGTCGCTCCGCCAGCGTAAAGCCGGACAACTTCAAACAAAACGTCAAACAAATCGCACAGTTTGCATCCCGCAATCATATTGACCTCACCGTAGTCGGGCCGGAGGTCCCACTTGCAGCCGGCATTGTTGACGAATTCAATCGACGTAATCTGCGAATTTTCGGACCGACCAAAGCCGCCGCTGAACTCGAATGGTCCAAGGTCTTCGCCAAACAATTCATGCGTCGCAACAATATACCGACTGCGAGTTTCAAAGTTTTCAGCAATCCTAACCCGGCTATCACATTTTGTCGCACAGCGAAATACCCGCTCGTTATCAAAGCTGATGGCCTGGCCGCCGGTAAGGGTGTGCTTATCATCGATAACTTTACCGAAGCGACTCAGGCGATACCGGAGTTAATGTCCGGCAAGATGTTTGGCAAAGCGGGAGCCAGGATTATCATCGAAGAATTTATTACCGGTCGTGAGGTGTCTATTATGGCCTTCTCCGACGGTGAAAACTGCTGGCCGATGCTCCCGGCTCAAGACCACAAACGAATCGGCGAAGGCGACACCGGACCGAATACCGGTGGGATGGGGGCCTATACTCCTGTCCCATTCGTCGATGATGAGCTGATGGAGAGCATTCGTGAGCACGTTCTGGCGCCCTGCATTAAAGGTATGGCCGCTGAGGGTCGACCGTACAAAGGAGTCATTTATGCCGGTTTGATGCTCACCGAGTCCGGCCTGAAAACATTGGAATTCAATTGCCGTTTCGGCGATCCGGAAACTCAGGTCGTGCTCCCCTTGCTCAAAAGCGATCTTGCTGAAATCATGCTGACTATCGCTGAACGCAAGCCGACGCGTGAAAACAAAAAGAAATCTTCGAAGAAGAAGAAAACAGGCGCTGACAAAGCGGACAAGAAAAACAACGAAGATGACAATCCGTTTGACTCCGGACCGGTGTATTTACGTGACCTTGGCGCGAACTATGAACCTGTAGACGAAGAGCAATTACCCGAAGAGACACCAACCCGGTTGCAAATCGAGTGGAGTCAGGAGGCCGCCGCAACAGTCACTCTCGCCTCGCGGAACTACCCCGGGAAACCGGATATCGGCAAGAAAATCCGGGGACTTGAAAAGATCGCAGATGATCATGTTCTGGTTTTCCACGCCGGCGTTAAAAAACAGAATGGCGCATGGGTCACAAGTGGCGGCCGTGTTCTCAACGTCAC
>CAZFAL010000083.1:2978-4168 GCA_964516945.1 uncultured Ignavibacteriales bacterium | reverse complement strand
ACAGCGGACTCAACTGACTCCACAAGAGACACAGTTTCGGATACAGCGAATTCTGATACAGCAACATCGGACACAGCAACATCTGACACAGCGGCTTCTGACACAGCGAATTCTGATACAGCAACATCTGACACAGCGGCTTCTGATACAGCAATTCCTGACACCGCATCAGACACCGGTTCTGATTCCGACACCGACACAAACGCGGAGACTTCATCCGATACTGCATCTGACACGGCAAGTGACACAACGTCGGCGATTGATACAACAGCCGCTCAGAACACAACCACTGACACGACTAAAACACTGGCGACAGACAGCGCAACAGTACAACGTGACACTTCAGCGGCAGGCGCTCCAAAAGGCCTCACACCCACAGCGCCTAAAGTTGAGCCAAAACTCACACCGCGCGAAGAAGCTGAAAAACATTATCGAGTGGCGATGGAATACGCCACTGACGATTCCAAGGTAACTGAGATGATTGGGGAGCTGACCCTTGCTATTCAGGCCGACCCGGACTATGCCCCTCCCCATCTTGCGCTGGGACTTTACAAGTTTGAGCGTAAAGACTACAAGGGCGCAGAAGGCGACTTAAAGAAAGCAGCGGAACTGGCTCCGAACGATACGACCGTGCTCGACAATCTCGGCAAGCTCTATCTCGCGCTGCGCAAACGTGATGACGCCGAAAAGGTTTTCGTGTCAGCGGTCGCAATCGACAAAAACTTCATGAGCGGGTATCGTCAGTTGGGAGATTTGTATTACCGTGAGAAACGTTTTGAAGACGCTATCTCAGCCCTGAAAACCTACACCGCCAAAGTCAAAGATGACCCCGGGGCTCACTTACGAATCGGCAGAGCATACCGCAAACTCGGCAAGAATGACAAGGCTATCAAAGCGTACAAGGACGCGCTGGCAATTGACACCGAATACGCACCCGCGTATAGCGCCCTTGGACAAATATATCTGGCGGAAGAGAGGTTTGCAGAGGCGGTCGACGCCTACGGAAAAAGTATCAAGTTCAATCCCAAAGCCTACCGTTCATACTTCAACCTCGCTGTAGCGCTTCAGTCCGCCCAACCGGACAGTCTCCAGCAAAGTTTGGCGGCCTGGCGTCAGGCGCTCAGGATGGCAAGAAGCAATCCACGGGTAACCGATATTGTGCCGATAGCAGAAATTCAAATCAAGGAACT
>CAZFAL010000083.1:0-2878 GCA_964516945.1 uncultured Ignavibacteriales bacterium | reverse complement strand
TTCGTAAAGATAATGTCCATGCTGACATCACGATAATCTCCGTCGAGAATCTCCCAGGTGTACGCCTCATCCGCGTCCCAGATAATCCGACCCTCAAGCGTATCATCGTCTTCAGTTCGCACTATCCCGTAGAGTGGCTTCGGCTTTTCGAATGAAGCATACGCTCGCGCCGGAGGCGCCTCAGTTAATTCGAGATGGTCGAATTCATTCCATCCGATAACGATCCGCCCCAGGGATGAATCTGAGACGGTGATACCATTATTTCGACTGTCGACATCATTTGAATCCTCCATACGTAATTTTTTCCCGTCTCTGGTAATCACAATCGAACCGTCAGAGCCACGGCGCTCAATCGAAGCGATCCGTCCAAAACGAACTTTCCGCTTACGCCCGGAAACGTACCCATCTAACACATCCGTAGTCAGAGATTCATCATAGTCCCAGCCGATAAATCCGGTGAATTTGTCACGTCTCCTCGTGGTGAGCGTCCCGTAGAGTCTGTGGATTTTATCACCACGCCTGTCCCGCGATTCCAGTTGACTTGAACTGCTTTCCGGCTCAGAAAATGAAATCCACTCAATATCACCCCAATCGAGCTCAAACTCACCGCGTAAGATATCATCTATCAATATCTCCCGGATATCGGTCCCAATGTCAGTCGAGCCATACTTGAACTCAACCTCTTCGCCGCCTTTCAACGTCAGTATCACCGAATTGTCACCGTCCGGCTCAAGTCGCTCCAAATACCCGAATTGAACCCCGGCTTGAGACGCATCACCGGTAAGACCAAAGAGTCTTTCGAACCAATTACTCTTTCGTCTGCGACTATCTCCTTGAATCTCACGAATACCAGTCCGTTCTTTGGTCCCATCAAGAATATTGTCCCAACCGACTTCATTCTTGTCCCAGCGGATTATTCCTTCAAAGTCCTCACCGTCTGTCGTATGGATAACCCCGTAGATCCTCGCTTCTGACTGAGCGAACGCTGAGCCGTCTATCAGAAGCGAGCACACTCCCACGAGCAGAATGCAGACCGGCAGGACGCGGCAATACCACCGACGGCTTTTTTGTTTGATCAATGCTGGCGGAGTCATTTTCAACCTGGCTGTACCTCTCATGTCATATTGACGCTGTGCGGGCTAATCCGCCGCAGAAAATCACAGAAGACCATTAAAACACGTGAAACATTGAAGACACATTGAAATCACATTGAAGACACGCCTCAACGCCATCTACCCATCTACAATTCGTAACTGTGGCAAAAAAGTTGCAGAAAGAGCAGAAAGAGTTGGTAGAAAGATTAGATGACACGACTGTGAATAGGCAGGCGGATGGTAATAGCTGAAATGATTACTTCAGGAGTAAGGCCTTACGCACAATCCGGAATTGAGAATTCTTGACCTCGTAAAAATAAACCCCACTTGGCGCTTCTCTCCCCTCACCGGTCTGCCCGTCCCAACGCAACGTGAGCGCGCCGGGACTGGCGAACCCCGAATAAATAGTCCGAACATTCTGTCCAAGCACATTGTAAATCCGGACACGCAAATCTCCCGCACGCGGTAATTCCACATCAAATCTCGTTTCGGCATTGAAGGGGTTCGGATAGTTCTGAGAAACACTCATTTTCTCCGGCAAAACCACACCCTCATCGTCATCGCCGACAGCAGTCAGCGTCCCGACCGTAATCAATCCGTGACTGAGATAGGGCTGAAATACACGACCGTCCTGATACGCAAATGTCAAAGTATCATCGGCCCTGAGAAGCTGGGAAGTTGGAATACTGAATTCGTGACTTGCAGGTGTCAGGAGGATATGCAGGAAGTCTGCGGCGCCGGGGTCTATCGCTGCGGCTGAATCAGAAGTCGGTGAGAAATCGATATCGAGAAAACCGCTCGTTGAGTCATAATCCTTGCTCAAAGAGTACGCCGGGTTGCTCTCAGTATTCGAAAGATACACAGTATCCAGCGTAAAGAGCGAAGTATCAAAGACAAGCGGTAAGTGGATACTCCGCAAAGAATCATGCAACCCGAGGGCCAGACTCAATTCGACCTGCCCGCCAAGCGGCGTGGTATTGTCGGCAAAATACAGTGTATCTGCGGACTCAACTGTCAGTTCAACTCGCAATTGTTTCGGGCTGTTCAACGCCGCTGAATCTGTCACAGTCACAATCCCGCCATAATCACCCGGTGTCAACGCCTGCCCCTTGAGCAGAAACTGCAATGAATCTCCACCGGCGCCGGAACTCGTCTGAAGCTCTACCCATGATGAAGCTGAAGGGGCGACCCCGGCTACCCATTGTAGCGTATTGCCACCGGCGTTCAGCACACGCACACCCGCTGTCGGCGTACTGTTAGTGAAAGTCTGTATTGAGATTGTGTCACTTGAGAACGTTATGTACGGTACATCACTGGCATACTTGAATGTCACCTGCAATGTATCCGGTGAATTTGAAGCATCCGGATCAGTGAACACTATGGAGCCGTCGTAGAACCCGAAACTCAACCCGGTCGGATCGGCCTGCAAAGTAACAACGTCATTGTCACCACCGCTTAGTGAGCTGAGTGTCAGCCAAGGGGTAAGTGAAACCGCCTGCCAGTTGAGTTGTCCACTTCCCGAATTGCCGATTGTAATGTCAACGGTAGCCGGAGTTCCCAATTGGGCAAGCGCCACCATGGTGTCAAGCGCAGGTGTGATATTGAATTCGGAAGTTGTGACAGTTAAAGAAACATTGAGCGCATTTGAGCTGTCCGAATTTGTGTTGTCTATCACCGGTAGCGCGGCAAAATATGTTCCCGGGGCCATTGAATCCACTGCGACAGACACCACAACCGTATCCGGAGCCAGCCCTGATGTCCTGGAGACATTCAACCATGAGACC
>CAZFAL010000082.1:3130-12826 GCA_964516945.1 uncultured Ignavibacteriales bacterium | reverse complement strand
AAGAGAGCCAACCAGCGGCACACCACAGGCCATCGCCTCCAGCGCGGAAAGGCCGAACGACTCCTCCTGCGAGGGCAACAGGAACACATCCCCGCACGGAAGAATATCCTCTACCCGAACCTGCGCCCCAAGAAAAATCACAGAGTCTTCCAGCCCCTTGCGGCGAACCAACCGCCTCACGAGCGTCGTGTCCGGCCCTTCTCCAATGAGAAGTAACTTGGCCGGCAATGACTCCCTGATTCTCGCAAAAACATCTATGACATCGGGCACACGCTTGACAGGCCGGAAATTCGACAAATGCACAATCAGGAATTCATTCTCTTCGGCAAACTGAGACTTTGCGCAGGTTGTCGTGACGGGCTTGAATCGCGTCGGGTCGAAAAAGTTATGTATGACCTTGATGTCACGTGTGATGCCAAACTCACGAACTGTTTCGTCGGCCAGATAATTCGAAACTGCAGTGACGCCGTCAGAGCGATTGATTGAGAATTTTGCTATATCGAAAAACGAGGCGTCGGCGCCGACGAGTGTAATATCTGTCCCGTGCAATGTAGTGATGATCTTCGGGGTTATCCCTTCTTCAGCGAGAATCTCACGGGCAAGATATGCAGATGCGGCGTGCGGAATGGCATAATGGACGTGCAGCAGGTCCAAATCATAGTTCTTGGAAATCTCCGCCATCTTAACCGCCAAAGGCAGCGTATAAGGCGGACTTTTGAATAACGGGTAGTTGGTGACGGTAATCGGATGATAGAACACATTTTCCATATACGTATTCAGGCGAAACGGCGGCTCAGAGGAAATGAAGTGTACATGATGACCGCGTTCGGCGAGTTTCATCCCCAGTTCCGAAGCGACTATTCCCGAGCCGCCGGCTGACGGATAGCATGTCATCCCGATTCTCATCATTTATCCATTTCTGAGAGATATAATAACTGATGATGCGTTGTATCCAGTTCGACGGTATCACAAATGAAATCCATCAGTTTGTAACCGTAGCGCGAAAGGTAGTAGACCACACTCAGCGTGCGCTCCTGCAAGCCATGGCGCGGGAAAAGAGAATTGCCTGCGCGATAGAGCGCAGCGCGTTCATCGGCCATTTTGCGTTTATGCGAAGCGAAGGCTTTGTTCTCAAATGTCGTGAGCGCATGTTCCATCTTGCCGAGTATCTGTCCGGCATTTGCTTCGAGAGATTTATCGAATTGGACAACACGCCCGGACAATCCGGCAAACTCCTCACGCAGACTGGCTCTGAATTTCGCAAACGATTCCTCAAGGTCAGCCGGGAACGTTTTGCCAAGCGCTTCATTGATAACCTGTTCTATGTCTCCACAAAAGTCAGTAAACGCCAGACCATGTTTCGCCAGGAGTTTTTCAAAGCGTTTTTCAATCAATGTCACACTGATTCTTCCACTGAAACACGGGGTCGGCGTGTCATAGACTTCAAACATGCGCCAAAGCTGGGCAAAGTAGGCGACCTCCGATGGCCCCCCTCCCTGCTCGACTGTTGGAAACAGGTAGGCCGCAAATGCGGGGCGCGTGAGCACATCGGGCGAGAACCGTGACGGCTCCGTGTCAATCAATTTGTGTAGCTCTGTATCAGAATATGTTTTGTCCCCGACTCGATACGAGTCGCCATCCCGGTGAATCGCCTTTCTTTCCGGGTCAAGCAGGAACAAATGACAGGCGCTGTTTTCTTTCTCCACCTGAAGATGATATCCGGCGCTGAGAATCTTCTCGTTTGATTCGCGAAGCGTAGTCTTGAGTTCGCTGTGTTTGTCTAACGTCGAATGGAAAAACGGGGCGGCAAGCGCCTTGAACTCACTATCCCCCGGAGAAAACAACACCAAACCATTGTCCGGCATCGTATCAATGAAGAATTGACCAAAGGCAGTGACAAAATCAGCGCCCGGCTTATAGGCCGCAAACAGGCGTTCATACAAGTCATCAGTAAAATCAGTTTTACCGAGTGAATCAGTAAGTGATTCTTTCAGTTCGGCAAAGAGCGCTTCGTCAGTGAAACGCAGATCATATGCCGGTTGCCCTTCGTTGTCCACACGGTAGTAGCTACGCTGCACCGGCTCGCCGATGACATCAAAGGTATAGGTATGATTGATTTCAGCGAAATCATGATCATCGGCGGCAATCCAAAAAATCGGAATCACCGGACGCTTAAGTCTCTCAGACAACTCAGCGGCTTGTTTGACCGCCCAAATCGCTTTGTAAAACCCCAGCAGTGGCCCACCGAATAATCCGGCCTGCTGTCCGGCGAACACGACCAGCGAATCCGGCTGTTGCAAGAGCTCAATATTCCGCATAGCGCGGGACTTGGCTCCGAAGCGCTCGTTTTGCGCCTGGAGTATTCTTGCTAAAGCTTCACGATTGTACTTACGACTATCGATGTATTGCGCAACTGATTCTGGGCTGGTGTCGGGATATAAATCTGCCGTGTTTTTTGCGCCTGACAAAAAATCAAGATACATTTGATTGTATCCCATGCTCGTCGATTTCGGGATACGGGCAACGGAAGGAGCGTTCGAAGAGTCTGTCATGTCTGTTTGTCCGGTCGTTGTCGGCGCGAGTGATGTTTCTTCCATTGTCATTGCAGCTGTCTATTGATTGGGTCTGGAATGTGGAGCTCTACACGCAAGCGCAACTCTACATCCATTTCTTCTTTTTGAAAAAGATTACCATTCCGGCCGTAGTGATGATTGTCACTATCCAAAAGAATAAGTAGCCATGCTCCCATCGTAACTCCGGCATTGAATCAAAGTTCATTCCCCATAACCCGACAAGAAACGTAGGCGGCATCAGGATTACCGTTATGAATGTCAGGAACTTGATGATTTCATTTGTCTTCGTGGACACAGAAGAGAAGTAAACATCCAGCGCCGCGCTAAGCGTTTCGCGGTTACTGTCGGCGATGTCATTGATACGATTGACATTATCGTAAATATCGCGGAAATATATCCGCGCCCGGTCGGAAATCAGAGGCAGATTATTACGACTGAGCCGGTTCAGTGTTTCCTTTTGCGGACTGGCGACACGTTTCAGCTCGGCCATGTGACGACGCAGGCGGAAGATTGATCGCACGATATCGCCATCCGGCTCTTCGAGAACAGTTTCTTCAATTTCATCAACCTGACTCTCCAGCACATCCAGTGTGATATTGAAGCTGTCAATGGCGGCGTCAACTAACGCATGGAACAGCAAGTCAGAGCCACGGGACATCATGCGGTCGTTTTTCATCACTTTTGAAAAGAGGAAGTCAAAAACACGGTGCGCCTGTTTGTGAATAGTGATGACAAAGTTTCGCGAGGCGTAAATATCAACCTCCGTCACTTTAAGATCATCGTCGCCACCCTGATAGTCCAAAAGCTTGAAGACACTAAAGAGGTCGTCACCATAGGCGTCCATTTTCGCCACTTGGTTTTCGACAAAAATATCCTCAACAACAAGCGGATGAAGCTTGAATACTTCACTGAGAAGACGCTCTTCATCCTTGCCGGGGGCCTGGATATCCAGCCAGAGAAGCGTATCCGGCTCCTGCAGAAGAGGAGCAATACCCTTCACGCCCTTGACCATTTCCGTTTTCTCTCCGGGGCGATGTATGAAATAGCGTATCATTTCTTAGCCTCCATCGCCCAGGGCGGCTCGTCGCCCACCGATGAAATCACGTCCTTAATCTCTTCTTTGGCCGGCTCAAATTCATCGACATTCACTCGCTCAGTGTGCATGAACCAGCCCGCCAGCAGAAGAATAGGCGTTACGTCAATAATATGCAACGCCAGCGCCAGCAAAGCGGCGTCGGTCTTGAGGACACCGAAGCTTGTCAAAGTGGCGACAACGAGCAACTCAAAGGTTCCGGCGTTGCCGGGCGTAATCGGAAACAAGAGGCCGAGTGTATTGACGACAACAACTACCAGCGCCACAGGCGGCGACAGCTTCAAGCCGAATGCATGGAACAGGAGAATTATCATTGCCGCCTGAGACGTCCAGGCAAGCAGAGATAGCAAAACTGAACGAAACAAGTGCTTCGTGGATTTTAACGCATTGACACCACGCGTAAAACTTCGCGAAAAACGCTTGAGTGTAATATAAACTCCCGGCCAACGGGAGCGACAGTGTTTCTTAATCAGACTGTCTATACGACTATGAAACATCAGATGGGCGTACAACAACGCCACAAGAGCGAACGCTGCGCCCAGCACAAGATAACTGTAGGAACGATATTTTGAAGGAAAGACCAGCCAGAAAGAACTCAGGAAAATGAACATCAGGAGCATGATGGCGTCAAATACTATCTCCAATAAGAATGTTGAAAACACATGTGTTTTCGGCAGATTTTCCTTTTTAGAAATTAGCAGAATCCTGCCAACCTGACCGGTCAGCGCCGGCATCATGTAGTTGACAGCCGCAGCGGTCGCATAGAGCAACATTCCTCTTCGGAACGTCAACCGCTTACTCGGCTCCAGAATGGTGCGCCAACGACTTGAGCGGGATATCTGCATCAGGGCGCTCAGAGCCAGCGCAGGGATAAGGAACCAGAGATTCATCCTGTCCCAGAGAGCTTCGAGATGTTCAACCCGAATATCCTTGAAGCTATAGCCAAGGAGCAGAACCGCAATTACGACTCCCCAGAATCTCTTTTTTTTCAATAATGCAGACATGGCGTTTCTCTTGGTTCCACCGTTGTTTTTTTCTATTGGCGCTCTTGCTCAGCGGCGATACTGAATATCAAAATGGAGCAGACAACACTCCTGCATCCCGGCGCCGCACGTATGGGAATCGACGCACAACCTACTACGGTATTAGCAAAGCGCCTTTCAGTCAACTAAATCAAGGAGATGATTCGAGGTGGATTCAAGGTTTTTTTTGAACAAATGCCGGGCTAACTTGAAGCGCGTAAAGGAGAATGCTGATTGATTGTTGAGATTTGATATTAGAGACGCTCCAAAGCGTCGGTTGTAATCCAGCCCTGCCGCTTGTTGGCGAAGAGCGCCAGCGCGAAGTTCCCTGAGCGCTCACGGATGACAACTTCAAGACCTGCGGCGGCCTTGAATTCTACGTCACCGTCCTTTGACGGCCGGTCAGTTACCGCAACTTCAGGGATTGTGACAACTGCCCTGTCAGCGGCAAACTCATGCCGGTATTTGAATGTCGTCAATGAGGTAAGCGCCACGAAGATAACGAAGAGCGCAATAGCTCCTGACTGTATCAGCGCCGAAGACGCCCCGTCGACTATACGATACAGCAGAACACCACAGAGCAGAAACAGCGCGCAGGTTGTCAACCAGCCCCAGAGAGCCAGTGACGCTCTACCTGTCAAAGCGCTGAAAAACTCAGTGACCGGATTCAATTCGACACCTTCAAGTTGAATTGTGACAAAACTGCGAGCATAATCCAGATTAGCCCGGATATCATCGTCAGTCGGATCTAATCTCTGCGCGCGC
Source organism: uncultured Ignavibacteriales bacterium (assembly GCA_964516945.1). GTDB lineage: Bacteria > Zixibacteria > MSB-5A5 > GN15 > JACZUZ01 > JAJRPJ01. The sequence continues at coordinate 7,373 of CAZFAL010000082.1, read as the reverse complement.
AGATAATTCAAAATAGCATGACCCAGATCGCCGGATTCAAAGTATGTATTGCCGAGGTTGTAGTATAATTCCGGGGACTCCTGCCCCCTTGCAAGAATCTTGTTGTAATCCGCGATGGCCTCAATATAACCGGTTGAATCATATTCTGTATTCGCGCGTTGGAACAACTCCTCCGGGGTTTCATCGGCGAACGCCTTCTCGAAAGATAACGCCGAAAACAATACCCCAAGCGCCAGCGCGAACGTCAATGGAGCCGCAAACCGGCGCGCCAAAATACGCCAAGAGCAATACTGTGGACTAACGACGCGCAAAATTAACCTCCTGTAACCGAATCATCATCTGCCCGGCCAATTCCAGTGATTCACGCATATCGGCCTCTGTGGTAGTTCCGGATGAATAGCGCACATAGTCGGCTCGTTGAATCAACCGTCGGCATTTTTCAAGTTCCTCATCGTCGAAACCGGCCGCCCCGAGCAACTCTGAAACTTGTTGAAATGTCAATCCATGCGGTGAGACATTGAGTTTGTCCGCCACAAACGAAAGAATCGACTGGCGTATCTCACTAAAGAACGCCTCTGCGGTTTCGACTTTCGCCAACGCGCGTGCGCGTTTGAGACGTTTGTTCGCCATCCGGGCTGCTGATTTCGCTCGCGCGTAACCAACATCGGAAACGAGCTTGTCACGTCGTCTGCGGTAGAGCAACGCTCCGAGCAACGCGAGGATCGGGATAGTGTTGACTACGATGTAGCTTCTCTTAAACAGCAGAATCGCTCCTATCGGCTGGAAGCTGTGACTACTCTTTTTGATGTAACGAATCGCGCTCATTTCTGAGCCGACTCTGGTATTGGGACCAAAGCTGAATGGAGACGGACTGCTCAGCGCTTGTGATGATGGTTCAACGTTCAAAGGTATATCCGGCGTATGGACTACTTTGTATTCTCCCTCTTTGGGATCGAAAAAGTCATACGCCACTCCCGGAATCTTCAAACGCCCCTCATGCGTCGGGATAAATGTTTGCTCAAATGTCTTGACTCCCCCAAGCGCTTTCTTGTCCTTGGTAACATTCTCTTCCGATGAGCCGTCATAGACCCGAAAATCCTTCGTCTCCGGCGTTTTCGGACGCGGTAACACCTTGATATTGCCAAGGCCGGAGATACGATATGTCACCGTCACCGGGGTGTTGACTTCCACAGAAGACTGATCGGCGCTCGCAGTGATTGAATATGAGCCGACGACACCTGAGAAATCCTGCGGCTTGTTGGCTGTCGGCAGTGGTTTGACATCAACTTCGAGAGGTCGAGTCCGCAACTTCACCGCCTTGCCCCGGTTAAAAAACGACCCGAACCCAAATTTGTCCTGTCTGCGTCTATCGGCTATCTGCGTCTCCAGGAATGCCCGCCCGATTTGCAGTTTCCCCGAGCGGGTAGGATAGAGGGCGGTGTTGATCTCAAGCACACGATACCGTCGTCCGCCGATTGTTGTGTAGTATGACGGTTGTGATGAAATGACATCGCTCCAGAAATCCGTAGTTTGTGGCGGGGTATAGCTTGGTTGTGAGAGCAGATTGACCGCATGATAGAAACGCACGGTCAATAGTATCTGCTCGCCGACATATGGATGTCGGTTGTCGACTACCGCTTCTATGAACAAGTCCTTTTTCTGCCCACCAGCCTGCGCCTTAGTCGCCGGTTGTTCGGGCGTCACTGTGACGGTCAATGTGTTTGAACGATACGTCTTGCCCTTGGCCACCACAACCGCCGGACCGATAACAAATGTCCCGGCCTGCTTGGGAGCGATAGTCATTGTGTGGACTGTACTCGTCTCCGAGACACCATTTATGCTCTGGAAGTTTATCGAACTACTTCGATTGAGTATATCAAACGCGGAGAGTTTGGAAATGTCCGGCGCAGGAACATTGCGACCACCGCCCTTGAGTGTGGCATTGAGCGTCGCTGTTTCACCGAGGGATAGCGACGTGCGATCAATGTCAAGGGTCAAAGAAATATCGTCGGCAAGCGCCACCGGACTCCAGAGAACACCGACAAGCGCAAGAACTTGCAACGCTTTGAAAAGGGTTGAAGACAGAGAATATGTTGAGATAGCGCCGTTCACCACTTTTTCCCTGTGTAACGATAGTTGGACAGCAGGACCTTGCGTTTCTGTTGTTTCATCTCCTCATCTTTGAGTGAATTCAACAGGCGCTCGGCGTCCTCTTTACTCATCTTCAGCGGTTTGGCCTGCTGGCCCTGCTTGTCTTTTGCCTGGGTCGAATCCGGCTTGGAGTTTTGCTCCTGCTGGTCATCTTTGTTTTTCTTATCGTCTTTCTTGTCCTGATTCTGTTTGTCTTTGTCTTGCTTGTCTTTGTCTTGCTTCTCTTTGTTTTGTTGGTCTTTGTTCTTCTTATCCTGCTTGTCTTGTTTGTCTTTGTCTTTTTTGTCCTTCTTGTCCTGATCCTGTTTCTTATCGTCTTTTTTCTTCTGCTTTTGTTGCTGCTTCAATTGACGCAACGCCAGTTCAAGATTGTACTTGGAATCAGTGTCAGTCGGATTTAACTTCAAGGCGTTCTTGTATTGCTCAATAGCTTTGTCATATTGCTTTGCCTGAAAGTATGTATTGCCGGCGTTGAAATGCGCATTCTCAGCAATTTGTTTGTTCTGCGCAGTCGCGGCTTTGTCGAAATCAGTGGCGGCGTCCTCAAAAGAGCCCATGCGATATTTGACTGCGCCCTTGTTGAATTCCAGCGCCGGGGGTGGAGTCGGCATTTGCTCGCCAATCTTGTTGTACAACTCCAACGCTCTATCGTAGTTCCCCAGTTGATAGGCCTTATAGGCCTCCGCTGAAATCTGCTTCTTGTTGAGTGTCTCCGCAGAGACACCGGGGCTACAGACGGTCATCGAGAGCGCCAGCGCGAGAACCGTCCAGAAAGTTCTCAACGCTACGCCGGGGATTGTTTTACAATTGTGTCCGTTGAGCATGTTTCTCCTCAGCGCGTTTCGTGTCGGCATTTGTTGTAACAGTGTATGTGTTCTTTCTCCGGACAAATCGACTCCAGAGTCCTCCCGGCCGCTCCGGGATGATAAACTCTGCAAGCAACAGGAGCAATCCCAGTAGCAGGGGCCATTGGTAACGATCTGCATATTGAGTGACCAGACGTCCGCCGAGCTCTTTTTTGTCCATCCCGCGAATATCACTCAAAACATGCTCCAGCTCCAGACCGCCGGGCGTTGCGCGGAAGTATTTGCCGCCGGTGATATTCACGATTTTCTCCAACGTCGCTTCGTCCAGTCGGCTCATCACAACCTTGCCGTTTTCATCCTTGATAAACCCGGTGCGTTGGCCGTTTTCATCATACACAGGAATCGGTTCACCCTGGGCGGAGCCGATGCCTATCGGATAAATTTTGATTCCCTGCTCTGCGGCTTCCTTTGCAGCGCCGAGCGGATCTGTGTCATGGTCCTCGCCGTCAGTCAGCAGAATCAACGCCTTGTGTTTGTCATCGGTGGAGTCAAACGCTTTGGTGGCAACCCGGATTGCCTCACCTATCGCTGTTCCCTGCTGCTCTATCAAGCCGGTGTTGAAAGCCGTCAGAAATAGTGAGGCCGCAGAATAATCAACGGTCAACGGACATTGCACAAACGCATCACCGGCAAACGCCACCAGACCTATCCTGTCACCCTGCAATGAGTCTATCAGGCCGCGGACTTCCTGCACCGCGCGAGAAAGTCGATTCGGTTTCAAATCCTCCGCGAGCATCGAATTTGAGACATCGACCGCAATAATGATATCAATCCCTTCAGTCTTGACCTGCTCGAGATGCGTGCCGCACTGGAAACGCGCCGTGGCGAGAGTCACCATAATGGCCGCAAATGTCACCATAGCGCCTTTGCCCAATTGACGGCTGAACGACACACCCTCACGGTGTTTCAACGTCAAGTCCAGATCGCCGAAGCGGGCAATGTCACGTTTTTTCCGCTTAATACCCCACCAATAGAGAACAAACAGTAGCGCGCAGGCAATCAACAGCAGTAATGCATCTGTATTTTCAAATCTCATGATTCTTAAGTCTCATAGTGACCAATCGTTTCCCGTCAGACCTACGGCGCCTTGCGTAATACGGTTTGTGACAGCGCCGCCTCGGCAAACAACAAGACAAAACCGAATATCAGGAATTTCGGAAACAGCTCCTGATAGTTGACATACTGTTTGACCTTGATTTTGCTTTTTTCGAGCGAATCTATGTCAT
>CAZFAL010000082.1:0-3030 GCA_964516945.1 uncultured Ignavibacteriales bacterium | reverse complement strand
TAGTTGACATACTGTTTGACCTTGATTTTGCTTTTTTCGAGCGAATCTATGTCATCATAGATCGCTCCGAGCTCATCCTTCGAACGCGCCCGAAAATACTTGCCACCGGTCGCTTCGGCAATCTGTTTGAGCACGTCTTCGTCGATTTCATTTTGCATATACAACACACGTTTACCAAAAATCGGATCATCCACTGTGTACTGAGACTTGCCTGATTTTCCCACGCCGATAGTGTAAACTTTCATCCCGTATGTTTGGGCGATATTCGCCGCAGTGAGTGGATCGATTTCGCCGGAATTGTTTACACCGTCTGTCAACAGTATGATAACTTTGGACTTGGCCTTGGAGTCCTTCAGCCGGTTGACCGCAGTGGCGAGAGCTGTGCCGATTGCTGTGCCGTCGTCAATCATACCAAAATCCACCTGATCGAGAAATGATTTCAGGACACCGTAATCAAGCGTCAACGGGCATTGCGTAAAGGCGGTTTTGGCGAACACCACCAAGCCAATCCTGTCACTTGTCCGTTTGGAAACGAAGTGTTCGATTTCCTCCTTGGCGACATAGAGACGGTTGTGGGGCTGAAAATCCTCGGCCTTCATTGAACCGGAAATATCAAGGGCCATGACAATGTCAATCCCCTCGGTTGACACTTCACGCTCATTCGACCCGGACTGCGGACGAGCTAAAGCTACAAAAAACAGCGCAAGCGCCAGCAGGCGTATAATCGGCAGGACCACGCGATATTTTCCCCGCCCGGGACTGCCAACCCGCTTTATCATCCGGATATCGGAATAACGCAGTGAGGATGTGGTATAGCGTTGCAGACGCCAGTAATAGAACGCCAGACCGACAATAACCAGCGCTCCGACGAGCAACAGCGCCCAACCGGGAATAGTCACATCCAGCCAGTCAAAGGCGGAAATATGCATGCCGGCCCATCTGAACATCACTTGGCCTCCCGGATTGGAGCTACCTGCTCTTTGAGCTCTGAAGTTCCGTTTTCAGCGAGTTGCGTTTCTGTAGACGTGGTATTGTGATTATCACAGTTATTGTCTGCGCTCTGGTCAGATTTCTGATTCGCGAGCGCCCGCTGACGCTCCTCTTCTGCGCGACGACGTTCGGCGAGGCCGTCACGGATTGACTGAATGACGGAATAGACCGTTTCAAAATCCTGCGCCGGACGCTCGGGCGACGGAGTCGCTTTGGCAAATTTGACCATATCCGCCTGTGTCAAGACAGCGGAAATCTGCGGCTTGAACACCACTGTCAGTGAATCATTTTCCAGAAACGCCAAAAGCTCGGCAGAGGTCATGTCCAAGGTTTGATGTTGCAGCTCTTCTCCAAGATAATCTCTCAGTGTGTCCGTTAACTCCGAATAATACTCTTTGAACAACCCCTGAACCAGATAGGGTTGAGTCTGTAGTGTCGCGAGCCGGTCAAGCGCTTTCTCCCATGCCGGACGCGGGTCAACCCACTCTTCTTCCTCTTTACGTTTGCGCAATACCAACCACCAGACCAGTGCGCTGAGCAAAATAACAAATCCGATCAACAGCCCCCAGAATAGCGCTGTCTGAAAGAAGCCTTTGTTCAGCCCCAACGGGTCTGCAAGCGGCTCACGGATGGGCTTTATCGCTGCACTGTCACTTTTTTCGCCAAGCAACGAAGACACAGAGACTGTCACAGCGCCGGTCAGCAAGGAGTCTTCAACACCACTCTCATCAGCATAATGAATAGTCACTGACGGTATCTCATGCTGTCCGGTTTCCAGCGCCCAGAGCTTAATCCGTGTCTGATACCGTTTTCTACCGTCTTTGAGTGTGGCCGGATCCGGACGATCAACACTCTGGATTTCAAAATCTCCGAGTTTGGTATCCAGACTCAAAGGCGCAATCCGTAGCGCCGAATCAGCGTCTACAGTCACCGTCAATGATAGCGCATCACCGACAAACGCCTCAACCTTGTCAACTGTGGCGCTCACCTCCGGCGGCTGAACTGCCGTTGCCGGATTCGCAGTGTCCTGCGCCAGCGTCACTGATGCAGTGAGAGCCAGCGTCAGGAGACCGACATACAGAATGGTCTTGCACAGATTCCTGCGCAGGCGCCATCCTGCAACATGTGTCAAGCGATTGTCCAGTGTCGGGAACTGCATCTAACGCCTCTTTCCCCGGCTTTTGAAGAATGAAATCAGCGGCAAATGGTACGGCTCGTCGGTCAGTATTTGAATCAGGTCGAGATTGATAGCGTCAAAGCGTTTTTTCAGACGCGCGTTTTCACGACTGACCCGGCTGGCGAATTCAGTCTGAAATTTCTTTGAGGAAGTGTCAACAAGGAACAGCTCGCCGGTCTCGGAGTCTTCGAGTTCAAGGATTCCTGCGGTTTCAAACGCCAGTTCGCGCTTGTCTGCGATTTTCATCGCAATCATATCATGCTTACGATTGGCGACCCGCAAGGGTTTGTCATAATTGTTGTCAATAAAATCCGAGACGAGAAACACAACAGCGCGTCGCTTGGTGACGCGCATCAGATACTCAAGGGCCATCCCGATATCAGTGCCGTGACCGGTCGGCTCGAATGAGAGTATTTCACGAATCAGACGCAGAACATGACCACGGCCTTTCTTGGGTGGAATATACTTCTCGATATGGTCAGTGAAAATAATCATCCCGACTTTGTCATTGTTCTTGATAGCCGAGAACGCCAGCAACGCACAGAGTTCGGCGGCGACATCGGACTTGAAACGCTCATGCGCTCCAAAGTATCCCGATGAGGAAGCGTCGAAAACAAACAGCACTGTCAGTTCGCGCTCTTCACGGAATTTCTTGATATGTGGAAACCCCGTGCGCGCCGTTACATTCCAGTCAATCGATCGCACATCGTCACCGGGCATATATTCGCGAACCTCGTCAAACTCCATACCAAGCCCCTTAAACGAAGAATGATACTCTCCGCCGAAAAGGTCATTGACGAGACGCTTGGTGCGAATCTCAATCCGCTTGACTTTACCGATTATTTCACGAGGTAATGACACTG
>CAZFAL010000081.1:0-12973 GCA_964516945.1 uncultured Ignavibacteriales bacterium | reverse complement strand
GTACCTGCATAGCCACCGACACGAGGCAGGGAAGAGACGTAGGTGAGAGCCGTGTCGTTGGCGGTAGAATACACCGCAGTGACAGAGTGATTTCCGATAGGTAAACCGGTGAACGAGAACGACCCCGCTGAATTTGGATTCACGGTTGCGGACGTCGTCCCTCCAGCGCCGTTAGGATAAGAGACTGTGACGGAGACGTTTGCAGCGTCTGCTCCCGGAGGGGCGCCGTCGCGGTCGAGTATGACGCCCCGTAAAGGTGTCGACAATATGTCAGAGGTTGAATTCGCAAATTGCTTTGTGATGGTACTTCCGGACCCGGTTGACTGGATTGTGACGCCACCAGTGTATGTGTAGAGCGCCCCCCAGGGGTCCGTCTTGTAATCGGCGCTGTTCTCAACAAAATTGTCACGGATATATGGACCGTTCCATGTCGAGTATCCGCCGGGGTTTGATGCCAGATAGTCTAATGAAGGAGGGAGAGCGCCAACGTCACCGACATAGCCAAAATCGGTGCGCATGCCGCCGGAGGCCAGTTTGTCGTTACCGACTGTGGCGACTGCCAGACGATTCAATTCGTCTTCGGCCTCTGCCTGATGGCTGGCGTCGATTGAAGTGTCAATTGTGCGAGTAGCGACTGATACGAAGACTCCGAGAATGACGATGACAATCACGAGTTCAATGAAAGTGAATCCCGCTTCCATCTCGTTTTCAAGCGCTCTACTGTTGTTCTTTCGGATTCTTACCATAGCGCCACTCCGAAAGTTGCCGGTACGGTGACAGTCGAGCCCGGGAGGATGTTTATTCGTTCAGTAAGTGTATCAGGGCCGGTTGCAGAGACTATCTGCAGGTCATAACTACCGACAGGTATACCGCTGAGGGTAAATGCACCGGTCGATGAAGGATTCACGGAGGTTGTTGTCAGACCTCCGGAGCCGTTCGGATGTACGAGAGACACGGTAACATTGGCGCTATTGGCGTTTCCGGGTGGTAAGCCGGCCGCATCGTGGACGACACCGCGGACAGAATTCGAGGTATAGTCTCCGATTGCAGTCGCGAGTTGTTTGGTGATTGTTGAACCGGAACCGGTGGATTGAATTGTTGTCCCGCCACTATACACATATGCGGCGCCCCAACCGTCTTTGGCATAATCGCCTGAGCCATTGTCCGTCATGTAAGGACCGTTCCAGGTTGTATATCCTGCGGGCTGGTTGACCAGATCGGAAAGAGTGGAGGGGAAGGCGCCAATGTCACCAACATACCCAAAGGAGGTGGCTTTACCGGATTTATATAGAGCCGGGTTGCCGCGAATCGCATGGGCGAGGGCGGTCAGCTCACGCTCAGTTGCAACTTGGCGGGCGGTTTCATGCACACCATCGCTCTTTTTGAGGGCCATTGTTGCAATGACTCCAATCAGGACAATCACTGCGGCCAGCTCTATCAGTGTGAAACCCTGTGAATTCATTGGTTTCTCTTTGTTGCTTGCATGTAATGCTCAAAAGGAAACGACTATATTTGCCGCGCCACCGGTGGAAGTGATAGTTCGTGCGTTTGCGTCGTAAACATAATTGACACCCCAGGCGTCTTTGAGGTATTCACCACCAGCAGTATCAATGTAGGGGCCATTCCAGCCCAGACGGGTGAACTTGTTGTATGCGCTGACACCGCTCGGTTTCACGGCCAGATCGACAAGGGAGGAGGGAAGCGCTCCGACGTCACCGGCATACCCGCGACTGACTTGTTTGCCGGCGGCTGTGACAGACGGATCTCCGACGATAGAAACCTTGAGCCGGCGAATCTCTTCTTTTGTTGTCGTAATCTTTGAGTTCTCGGTGACGTCACCCAATTTGGGTATGGCCACCGCGGCAACAATAGCAAGGACTACCAGCACAATAACAAGCTCGACCAGCGTGAATCCACGCTGATCGAGCTTGGGAAAGTAATTGAGCGATTGCATTTGTGGCTGTTTCACAAAAACAGGCCCTCATGTTTCACAGAATGAAAACCCGGATTCCATCGGGCATTACTGAGAAGTTTTTGACTAAAAATTGTTCTCACCGGCCACATTTGTGTTTGGCCATAGTTCGCCTGTTGAGGCTTTGTACGCCCAGCCGCCGCGTGTCCCGACAATTGTGCCCTTTGTGACACCGGTCACAATGCTGTCTGGTGCGTTAGTCTTGGCCTGATACGGGTTTTTCGGGATTCCCTGCTCCATCACGGTACCGGCTGTTTCCAGTTCGGCGAGTGTCGGCCAGGTCGCAGTGCCGGTAGTAACGGCTTTATTTGCATAAAAAATCATGACGCCGGAACGCAGACCTCCAAGCGCAGCGCGCGCGCTTGATTCCTTGGCCTCCGAAGTGATGTCCTGATATTTCGGAATTGCAACTGCGGCCAGAATGCCAAGAATGACAATGATGATGACCAGTTCGATTAGGGAGAAACCCTTTTGATTCCTCAGGTTCTTACCATACATAATACTGCCTCCGTAACACACATGAGAATAATGGTTTGTTCGTTATATTCCTGATTCTGCCTGTTATTATAATCGGCGGTTTTCTATCCGCTCTTTACTGTCGCAGACAAGAATCATTTCGACATCCATGTTTCCTAATGGAACACTTTGATGAGATTCCACATCGGCAGGAAAATCGACAATGCCAGCAGTAAAACAACACCACCTACGGCCACAGTCAGCATCGGCTCAATCAGTGATGCGAGATTCTTGGAAGTGCGCTCTACTTCACGTGAGTAGTGGTTACCGATTTCCGTGAGCATCATCTCTAATGATCCACTCTCAAGGCCGGATTTTATCATATTTAGCGCCATTTGAGGAAAATACCGCTCGACATTGTCGCTGACATCAAGCTCCCGGCCGGTTTCGAATGAATGTCGCATCTCGGTGACTTCGTTTTTGAGATGAACATTGCTTTGCGAATCTTCCAGCAGACTCATGGCTCTGACTATCGGAATACCGGCCTTGAAGAGAATCATGAACAAAAGGGAAAAGCGCGCGACTGCGGCTTTGACTATCAAGTCTCCGAAGACGGGGAGCTTCAACATGATGCCGTCCCAAAGGCGCCGACCTTTGTTTGTGCCATAGATGCGGCGAATTGCGTATCCGAGAACGGCAAATCCGGCTATGAAGTAGTACCAGTAGGCCTGAGCCATGTCACTTATCCAAATCAGAGCCCGGGTCGGCGCCGGGAGTTCAGAGTTGAATTTGCCGTAGAAAGCGGCGAACTTGGGAATGACAAATGTAATGAGCACAGCGATTGCCAGTACCACGGCTGTGACAACAACCAGAGGATACCGGAGGGATGACTTTATCTGCCGTCGAAGCTCCAATTCCCGTTCGAGAGTAGACGCTGAATCGTCAAGAATTTCGGCCAGATGGCCTGATGTTTCACCGGCTTCAATAGCGTTGACGAATATTGTTGTGAATACTTCAGGACGTTCGCGCATTGCCGCTGAAAGTTGTTTCCCCTCAGATACTTTCTGCGCAATAACTTTCAGGATTTGTTGGAAACTGCTTTCCGGTTTGTCGACGCGAATCAGTGAAAGCGCCTTCAAGAGCGGGATGCCTGAGCGATGATATGTCGCGAGATGGCGCGCAAACATGATCAACTGCTGGCTGTAATCCGCCTGAAAAAACCTCAGCGACAGTTTGCTTTGCAGGCTTTCTCCGCGCTCAAACAGTGAGGTTACAATAACATGCTGACGCTCAAGCGCTTCAAGCGCCTGTCTTCTCGAATCGGCGCTCAAGTCACCGGCAAGTTTTTCACCTTGATGTGAGCGTCCGGTATATTGAAACGAAATTGCCACTCTATGTTTCTCTGGTTTGTTTTTTCGATTACGTCAGACCCGTGCAAGACCTGTTGGGAGAAATCAACGTTTGACAATTGTGGCCGCTTCACTGTTTATGTCACTACTTCTGTTGCTTTGTATGGCGGCGCTCACCTGCTCCTGGTCATCGACAATTCTATCAGGCATTGCAACCTGCAACAGCTCTTCGAGTGTTATTTCACCGGCGACAACTTTTTTGGCGCCCGCTTCAAACAGTGTCTCCATGCCCAGACTGCGAGCATAGGCTTTGATTGTCGAATCCGGCTCATTGCGAGCAATCATTTCTCGGATAGTATTATCTATAGGTAGAAACTCATACAGGCCGCACATGCCCTTGTAGCCGGTCATCGAGCACGTAGCGCAGCCGCTCGATCTGCGGAAAACAGTACCCTCCGGAAAGCCGCCGGCCTGAACTATTGTTTCGGGGGGCTGATACTCCTCAAGACAATCCGGACAGTTCAGCCGCACCAAACGTTGCGCCAACGCGCCTTTTAGCGACGAGGCGACAAGAAAATGCGCAACTCCGATATCTGCGAGACGAGTGACACTTCCGGCGGAGTCATTGGCATGGATAGTCGAGAAGACCAGATGACCTGTCAAAGCTGCTCGCACAGCCATAGACGAAGTTTCACCGTCCCGGATTTCGCCGATCATGATGATATCCGGATTCTGTCTGAGGATTGAGCGAAGACAGGATGCGAACGTCAATCCCGCCCTGTCGTTGGTTTGCACCTGATTGATAAGTGGAAGCGAATATTCAACCGGGTCCTCGACGGTAATGATGTTTTTTTCGACTGAGTTTATTTCTTGCAACGAAGCGTAAAGTGTTGTTGTTTTTCCACTGGAAGTTGGTCCGGAGATAAGAACGAGGCCTTCAGTCGCGTGAATCAGCTCCTGCCATTGTTCCAGAAACGTGTCCGTGAGTCCCAGTTCGGTCAATCCGATTCTGATTTTGCGCGGGTCCAGTATTCGTATTACAACTTTTTCGCCGTGAATGGTCGGCAGAGTGGAGATACGCAGGTCAATAATAATCCCGTCAACTTCGATGGAGAATCTGCCGTCCTGAGGAATTCGTTTTTCGGAGACATCCAAATTCGCCGCGATTTTTATTCGTGATGTAATCTCGGCTTGCAATGACTTCGGCGGTTCAGCCTCAGCGCGCATACGTCCGTTGACGCGGTAGCGAACTCTCAACGATGTTTCGCTCGGCTCGACATGGATGTCTGAAGCGCCCTCGCGAACGGCTTTGGAAATGACAAGCTGGACCAACTGAACAACCGGCGCATCGTCCTGTTCTGTTTCTTTTTTTGTGGAGGAGGCTGTGTCCGTCTCAGTCCCTGCTACCGGCATGTCGCCGATAACTGACTTCAGGCGTTCCTGGACTGAATAGTAGCGCTCAATCGCTTTTTTGATGCCATGCTCAGTAGCTATTGCCCGCCGGATTTCGCAACCGGTGGTATAGGAGAGTTCATCAATGGCGATAATGTTAAGAGGGTCGGCCATTGCGACCGTAAGGACATTACCGATGCGAAAAACCGGTAGCAATGTGTAGCGCCGCGCCAATTCGACCGGGACAGATTTGATGACGTGCGGATCAATAATCAGAGATTCAAGAGTTACTTTGGGCATTTTCAGACGTTCAGCCATCACCTCAACCATCTGGTCTTCAGTGACGAGTTTCTTACCGAGAAGAATCTGGCCGAGACGCTGTCCGGTGCGCCTTTGCTCCTCAAGTGATTGTTTCAGTTGCTCCTCAGTGAGGAAGCCCTGTTCAATCAATAATTCGCCGAGTTTCTTGTTTGCCATTGCACAGGTCGCAGTTTCACATGGATAGAATTCAGCCCCGGAATCGATCACTCCCAAGGCAATCAATGGACAATTACGTGCCGTCTCAATATATCGGCTTTCCCGGCTGTCTTGTTAGCTCCGCCCGAAAACCGGACGCTCGAGGCCGTCGGCGGCTTGTTCTAATCTGCATAGTTGCAGTCCTGCTCTGCAGGATTTCCGCCAATGCGTCGTCAGCCACTGAGCTTTCGGTAGCTGAGAGTCGCATGTTAAATCAGGCAAGTTCGGAAAAGGACTACACTATCAAGAGGATTGTCGTGGTAGCGCAGAATGTGTTCAGCGCTGAGGACATCAAGAAAACCCGCCTCTTGCGTTTCCTCAATCGTATCCATACGCCCACCCGGCGATATGTTGTCTTGCGCGAATCGTTGTTGAAAGTCGGTGACGTGTATGATCCGGATCTGGCCTATGAGACAGAGCGCAATCTGCGTAATCTGCCGTTCATATATGAGGCGAGTGTAACAATTGACACTGTAACAATTGACACCTTGACTTCGGAAGAAACGGAGTCAGAAGGTGTTACCTTGTATATTCGTACGATAGATCGCTGGTCGTTGAGTAGTGGTCTGAAACTGTTGCGTCGCTCTGAACGGAACCTCCTGCAAATTGGCGTGACAGAGTCAAACCTGCTCGGATTCGGACACCGGGTAGGAGTTACCTATACGGTGTTTAATCCCGACCCGAGCTACGTACGGCTTGAATACAAGAACCCCCGTGTCTTTGGCAGTTTCAATGAGTTCGGCGTAGACATCACCAGCAATCCCTTCGATAGATCCACAAGACTGACGTTGCAACAGAGATATCTGCATCAAGAGGACGTGACCTCGTATCGGCTCTCGTACTTTAATTTCAGACGTCGCGACATCAACGTAACTTCTGTTGGAGACACCGCCGCGACATTTTTTCAGGATGGAGATAAGGTCGAAATCGGCCTATCTGCCCGAACAGGAGATTATCATCGTAAATTGACAATCAGTGGGCTGTACCGTTACCTCAACAGTGGGACACAGGATGTTAATACGTTCAATGGCTATGCATTCGACGGAATAGGACAAATAGCGCCCGGCAATATAACCTCACCTGCAGATACGTTTACTATTCCGACCGACAGTCTTTTGCATGAAATGACCTTGTTTGTGAGCGCGTCACGATTCGACTTTTACCGTGAGCGCCGAATTAAATACCAGAGCCGTGTGGAAGACATCACAATTCTGAACGGAATTGGAGCCGGTGTGGGGCAGGGGCGCGATGATCGTCTGCGAGGTCATTTGTATACACTCTGGACAGCTTCGCTTAATTATGGCGCACGGATAAATGATTTCATCTTTGGAGGTTCAACGCGCCGGACAAGTTGGAGAAAGGGCGGCAAAGAAATCCGTTCGACTGTGCATTCGTTTCTGATTGCCTACTACAATCGCATATCATGGGTGACATTTGCCGGAAGGACCCAGTTCAGCTCTGACAAGCGGAGAGATGATCCGAATCCTCTGAGTGTGGACGGCTCATCAGGCGTGCGGGGTTATCCGGCAAACTTTGTCAGCGGGAACAAACTATTCATCGGCAATCTGGAATCGCGGCTTATTTCCGGAGTGGGTGTTTTGACAGCGAGAATGGGATTCGCGCTTCATTTTGACTTTGGCGCCGCCTGGGGCGCCGACGAGAAATTCAGTCTGGACAAATTCGTCTGGTCAGCCGGTCCGGGACTGAGGTTAGACATGGGGCAAATCGGGACAGTGCGGGTTGATTTGTCTTATGTGCGCTCCCTGGACAGTTGGCAAATCTCAGCGGCGACAGGGCAATTCTTTGACTTGAATCCCGGGAAATAGTCCCGGCTTTGCAGGTAGCGGACTTCCGGCGCTCTATGGAATTACCCGAAATCTGACGCTTGCCCTGTAAGTTATGCCTATGTAGTCATTTATGGTTGGCCAGTGAAGAAGAAAAGCGCTTGACAAACCGGAAACTAATGGTAACTTTATATATGGCCGATACTTAGCTCATAATCGGTCGGGTTGCAGAATGTCGTACTCGCCCTCACATAAGTTCAAGACAGAAGTGATTTCATATTGCTGCGGGGCGCTGGCCGATTGAGCGGCAATCATTACCTGCAGTGTGTTACTCGCCGGAAGGACTACAGACTTTTGTTGATTAGATTGCATCAAAAACCTTACTACCAAAGACGGTTTCTCGTGCGACGATTGAGGATGGTGTCACGGTTGTGTGCTGTCGGCTCTTTTGTTGTAGTGACGCTCGCTGGGGCGCTATCAGAGGCAAAGGATGCGCCTCAAAGTCCTCATGAGGTGACGCAGGAAGCGTCAATTCTCTCACCGCTGACGAAATTGGATGAGGCCTACCAGCAGGGAAAAGTTTCCAGAGGCGCCCATGCGCTGGCGGAGTTGCGATACATCTACAAGAACTCCGATTTTCCAACAGAATATCGAATGACGGCGGGAGCGCCGATACCTGTCAAGTGTGGCTTTGGCGCTGCAAGCGACATTCATGCAGCATTCAACGAACTGAACCCTGATGAACAAACATTGGCTACGAGTCTTCTTGCCCGGCCATCGCAACAGGTTGCCACTGCCTCACCCGAAGGACACTTCCTGCTTCATTATGACACATCCGGGGTAGAGTCTGTGCCGGTGGCGGATGTGGATTCTACAGGAATTCCGGATTTTATCGAAAAAGCAGGTATCTATCTCGATAGCGCCTGGAACTATTACCATGTGACGGTCGGGTATTTGCTGCCGCCATCGGACGGTGTTGCAGGTGGAGATTCGACCTATGACATATATTTCTTATCAATCGCATCATTTGGGGCGACTATCTTTGACGCCGCCGGTCCTGAGCCCTGGAATGACTTTACGTCCTACATACAGATGCATAACACGTTCCTCGGCTTCCCGCCGAACCAGGATCCTGACGGCGATCAATTAGGAGCATTGAAAGTTACCTGCGCACATGAGTACTATCACGCCGTGCAACTGGCCTATGACGGCGGAGACGACCTCTGGCTCTACGAGTCAGGAGCGACGTCGCAGGAAGACGCCTTATACCCGGAAACGCATGACAACTACCAGTACTTTCCGTTCTATTGGAATGACCCGGATACATTCTTGACGGTAAACTCCGGGTTTCACAAATATGGCGCTTTTGTCTGGCCATCTTTTCTGACAGACAATTACGCAGATTCGGTGATGAGGACGTTCTGGGAGTACTCACGGTTCTATGATGGCATGACGTCATTTGACAGTGCGCTGGACTTGTATGGCAGTTCGACGAAAGACGCTTTTCAATTGTTTGCGCTGTGGAACTTTTTTACAGGACCGCGGTTTGAGCCGGGTCATTTCGCAGACGGGGCCAACTATCCCGGCGCTGTCTTATCTCAGACGTTACCTCAGGCGCCGTTTTCAGGTGTAGCCCCACTGATACCACCTGACGGCCTCGGCGCCAACTATCTGGCGCTTCCCACACAAGGGAGTCCATCGGGCTTGCTCAAGGTCGATTTCACCGGATCCAGTAGTGTGCTATGGCGGGTAAACGTCTATTTCGAAGATTCAAGCGGAGCGTATGAGTCACTGCAGTTGGCGCCGACAACAGGGCTTCCCAGTTCGGACATGACATTTACCAAATACAATTACACCGATTGGGATACGATTTTTGTGTCGCCATTGGTTGTCAGTCCGTTCC
The DNA here is from genome assembly GCA_964516945.1 of uncultured Ignavibacteriales bacterium. Taxonomy (GTDB): domain Bacteria; phylum Zixibacteria; class MSB-5A5; order GN15; family JACZUZ01; genus JAJRPJ01. The sequence goes on along the minus strand of CAZFAL010000081.1, from coordinate 3,601 downwards.
TCAATGATAACACATATACACTATCCGCCTCGGTTCTGCCGCATGGTGACGCTGACGCTTCCGGAGGTGTCAATATCGCAGATGTAACCTATTTGATTTCTTATATTTTCTCAGGCGGGCCGGAGCCGGTTTATGACCTGCTGATGGGCGATTCGGACTGCTCCGGGCGGATAAATATCGGGGACGTAACGTTCTTGATTGCTTTTGTGTTCTCCGGTGGCCCTGCGCCATGCGCCCAATAGAGGCCGAGTAGGCGTTGCTTTGTAAAGTTCTTTGCTAACCGGTTATTCTCTACCAACCGATACATGGAATGTGTCGAAAAAGGGATTCCCACATAGAAATATGTTTACTCCAAAGAAATCTGCGGAAGCGCAATGGTGGCGCTACAGGTTGTGGCGTTACAGGCTGTGGTGTTATGTAGTGTTGCCAGTTGTTTGCCTGCTTGCGTTCAGTAAGCCCGGAGATGCGGCGCCAACCCGGCGCTCACACGAGAAAACTCAGCGCGTAGCACAGGAAACAATAAGTATTTCGGAATTGCCACCTGTATTCAAAGCGATTCAGAGCAGCTATGACAACGGCGCGCTCACATACGGGCAGGCGTTGGTGTTAAAAGCGCGCGCAGTCCGCCGTCCCTGGACGCTTCCATTGAAGTATCGCGCAATGACTGCACCGGACACGGGGGCTGTTGCGCCGGTTCCCCGTTGTGCGACTCCGGTTCTGCTCGAGGCGCGGCGTGCATTTGATACTCTTGAGCCGACATTGCAGACAGAATTGCAACGTGTCCTTACCAGACCGTCAATGCAAAGAGAATTTGATTCGCCGGGCGGACATTTCAAACTCCATTATGACACAAGCGGCGCGAGCGCTGTGCCGCTTGCTGACGCTGACAGCAACACTGTCCCGGATTATATTGAGCGCATTGCTCTGTATGCGGATTCGAGCTGGAGGGGTGAAGTGGAATTATTTGGCTATCTGCCTCCACCGTCGGACGGTCTTGAAGGAGGAGATTCCCGCTACGATATCTACTTTGAGGATATCACATTTTTCGGATTCACCCAACCAGAATCATTCGGGCCGGCAAGCTGGAACGACGCGACTTCATACATTGTGCTGAGAAAGAATTTTGCAGGATTAACAACGAACGCAGACCCGGAGGGGAGCGAAATCGGCGCGGCAAAGGTTACGATTGCCCACGAGTTTCAGCACGCAGTGCAATTTGCCTATGACGTGAATGACGAAGAGTGGTTCATGGAATCCAGCGCCACGTGGATGGAAGAGATGCTTTTCGACGAAGTGAACGATAATTACAACTATTTCCCGGAATTTCAAAAGACGCCGCAAACGGCTCTGACCAGAGACCAGCCGCCGCACTTCTATGCGACCTTCATCTGGCCTCTTTACTTGTCGCAACAGTATGACACGTCATTGATGCGTCAGGCCTGGGAGGGCGCACGATTCAAAGATGTCATGGCGGCAATCGCCGATTCATTGCCTGCGCTCTACGGAGTAACGCGCGATAGCGCGTTTGCCGAATTCATTGTCTGGTCGTACCTAACAGCCCAGCGGGATGACGGCCGGCATTTTGAGGAGGCGGCATTTTATCCTCCGATGAGTATCGCAGATACCGTTACAGCGTTGCCGGTAGCCGGTCAACAGGCGACGGCCAGGCCACAGGGGTATGGTAGCGGCTTTGTGCGTTTTTCCCCGACCGCGGCCAGCGGTACATTGAAGATCTCGTTTCAGGGGAACGTGGGACGCAAATGGAATGCGACGGTCATTGCCACTCGCGGTGTGAATGATCATGATATTTTCACTATCGATTTGAATAGTTCTCAAGCCGGAACGTTGTATATCCCCGCCCATGAGCAGTATTCAGAGATTACTCTGATAGGTATGAATCTAACGGCATATAGTGTCGCCGCTGAATTCATATATTCAGCCGGCATCGTTTCTGGCTCCGCGGTCGCGGGTGTCACTGTCACAGACTCAATCGCCTATACTCTCCGGGAAAACCACATCGGTTTCCGATTTACAAATTTTGGTATCGGGATTGATTCATTCATGCTGTCCGCGAATGAGAATAGTGGCTGGACGGTCGGCATTGATGACTCTTCAGCTTTTGTTCTTTCACCGGGAGCGGATACAACAGTGATTGTTTCCGTAATACCACCGGCGGGAACACTACCTGGGGCCTCGAGCGCTGTTAGTATTGATGTACAATCAATGTCTGATCCTTCTGCAAGCGACACGGTGACTGCCCGCCAGATTGTCGAGATATATCGCGGCGACGCCAACTGGGACGGCAAGCTCAATCTCGTAGACGCCACATATTTAATCTCCTGGATATTCTCAGGCGGCGCCGGGCCTTTGCCGGAAAAAATTGCCGCTGACGCGACTTGCAACGGGGAAGTCAATCTTGAGGATGTCGTGTTTCTTATCAATATTCTCTTTCGGGGGCAGTCTTTACCGTCCTGCAATGTATCTGACCCGCTTTAATTCGGCCTAATCAGTCGAAAAAAACAAACTTGACATATATTAAACAAGGCAGTTACATTTGCCTTCATCCTGGATCGGAGTCGCCTTTCTGTTGGAAAGCAGCGTAAGGGGCGAGACTACTGGTTCATGAATTGCATGAGGGAGTATGCCCAGGTAATTCCAGATAAATCCGGGAGAGACGTGTCGCACCGTCAGCCCAGCCGCGACATAGAACATTAACCATTCACACCATGGAGGGGGAGAATGGAATCAAATTTCGAATCACGGATTTTGCTCTGCGCGTCTTGCAATGAGGAATTCGTGTTTACTGTTGAGGCGCAAGAGTATTTTGCGCAAAAAGGATTAGTGGATGATCCGCAGATGTGCAAGAGTTGCTATACCGAGTCAAAGCGTGGTAAGCGCACTCAGGATTCCGAGTTGAGAAAGCATGCTGACTCTTCTCAAGTGCGAATGGCCAACGGAAATAGAAAGAGCATCAAGTAATACTACCTTGATGCTCTTTCGTTTGAACAACTTGCAATTTCTCACCGCCAGTTGATTACTGTCTCTTTACGTGACTCTTTACTTGAGCAACGCCATTTTTCTGGATTCGCGATTGTCGTCGGTAACTACTTCATAGAAGTAGACACCGGAAGCGACAGTTGCGCCTGAACTGTTTTTCCCGTCCCAGACGACAGTTTGTGTGCCCTGGGACCAAATACCGTCAGCGATAATATCGACTACCTGTCCGAGCGCATTATACACGGTGACCGTTGCATTGCCACTCTTCGGCATATCGAAACTGATTGTCGTGGTCGGATTGAACGGATTGGGATAGTTCTGCCTCAAGGCAAACTGGTCAGGCAACACCGGATCCGGTTTATCGTCGTTGATTCCGGCAATCAGTGAGACAGAAAAGTCAGCGAACATAGTTGCCGCTGAAGCGCTGATATTGTTGACCGCCACAAAGGTTGTTGAACCGGCGTAGGAATTGGAATTCGGCGTGGTAGTCGGTGAGAACGATGTCGCCCCGGTTCCGGTAGAGAACGGGTCAGCTACACTGCCGAGATCGACTTTCTTTTCGAGATTCCACAGCCCGTCCGCTTGTTCAAGGGCCACCCAGTAG
>CAZFAL010000080.1:0-13033 GCA_964516945.1 uncultured Ignavibacteriales bacterium | reverse complement strand
AATACCTTCTATCAATAAATCAATACAACTTTCTGCCGATAATGATATTCAATCAAAGGAATGCGACACTTTCGCTTCGGCCCGTGATTACAGTTACCGGGTAAGACAATTTTCGATACTTGAAAAGGGGATAGGACAATGGCAGGAAAGCAAGCGCTTACAGTTTTGCTTGCAGGTTTGGCAGGAGCGCTGGTGTTCTCTTGTGGTGGAAACGTGGCCAATAGCGACACGCGACAGGGCGTCTTCCCGCAACAATTTCACACTTCAGGAACGATGATAGTGGATGAGTCGAATCGGGAGACAGTCTTCAGGGGCGCCAGCATCGAAAGTCCTATCGTACTCTCACATTCTCTGCAAGACAAAGTGACGACCGGCCAATACTATTTTGACCAATATCTTGAATGGAATGAAAGTATTTTCCAGAATCTTTCACTGTGGGGAGCTGACATTGTTCGCTTACCGGTGTATCCATCTGCTTGGCGCATATTCGGTTCCGCGGATTGTTTGCAAATCCTGGATGAAGCAATCGGTTGGGCGGCGAAAAACAAGCTCTATGTAATCATTGATTTCCATTCAATCGGCTTTCCAACCACAGGTGATTATGAGTCAAATGTCGCTGGAGCATATGGAGAGTTATACACTACCACGCAGAGCGAGATACTCAGCTTTTGGAGCATTGTAGCGGAACATTACAAGAACGACACGACCGTTGCGTTTTATGAGTTGTTCAACGAACCGGTGTTTCCGTCTTTTGCAACATCTACCTATTCGCAGTCGACCGTAAACTGGTCAGCCTGGAAAACATTCGCAGAGGAAGTAACTGACACTATCAGGAGCCATGACCCAAGTTCAACGATTATAGTAGGTGGGCTCGACTGGGCTTATGACCTGTCCTACTTATCAAACGCCGCGAATGCTCTCAACAGGAGTAATATCATCTATTCCGTACACCCCTATCCCGGAGCGATGGCGTTCATGGATTCTACTGTTGCCGACTGGGATGTTACTTTCGGAACAGTCAGCGCCAACTATCCGATTTTCGCATCTGAGATTGGATTTCTTTTGGACAATCCGAATGACGCCCCATACTACGAAGGACTCTTCGTTGGCGTTGGAGCATACCGCGACGCTATCAAAGCTTACTTGAACGGCAGGAAAATCAGCTGGACAGCGTGGTGCTTCTCGCCGTTCACATGGCCGAAACTTCTGCAGGACAAGAATTACACCTCTACTGTGGCCGGGTCGTTTATGAAGCAATGGATGCAGGAGCAGAACGCTGCGTCGCCAGTGAAGTGATGAACTTGAAAAGGTGTGTCACTTCATTGGAACCGCTCCGCCGGCGCCTTCGGCTTCGGGAAATTCGAAGTGTTTTTGCACATGTTTACTGCCGTCTTTCCAGACATCACGATAGTGATTCTTGTAGCGTTCGAAGTCGTCAGAGACGCTATAGTATTCCGGCAGAACTGTGGCGAGATACTGAAAATACTCTTCCGGTGAGAGATTCATCCGATTACCGTGCACATCATACGGCTCAAAGATTTCTTCAATCCCCTGACGACGGAAAAACTTTGTGTCCGGCATATAAAATGTATCCTCACCGAGGTTAACCTTTGACGGTTCAGACTTTGGCTCACGGATTTGCGCGATACGGCGATTGGCGCTACGCACTACCTGTGTGCGCACTTCATGCAAATACTCTTCCTGCGCCTGACGATTGGTTTTGGCTTTGATACCGAGCGTGATATTTGTTTCGCCGCCGCGAATATCGCCAAACATCTCCAGCGCATAGGCGAACCAGAGATTGAATGTGCGCTGAACATCATTGAGTGAGTAACGCCCGTTCTCTTTGGCGCCCTGCTCAATATAACTAAAGAACATCCCGCGCCCGGTGCCGGTGTGGAAAAACTCCTCATCGAGCATACAGGCCATCGAACGGCTCATCGGCAGATAACTCGAAAATGTCTGCATCTCCAGTTGATATTTCCCGACCAGATCTATCAAACACATATACACACCGGCGTCGAGGATATTGCCCCATTTGATATTGAACGCCTCAAGACGATACTCACCCATCTGAATATTGAGTAACTTATCGACTGTCTCCTCGCCGGGGTTGCTGGCATGACCGGTCCAGGTCCAGTTGTCACGTTGCGAATCCAGCATCCAGATCACCTGATACAAATGTCGTCCCTCTTCAGCGGCGACGCGAATAATGTCCGCCTGCACTTTCGGCGGCATTGACAGCAGTTCATCAGAGTTGACTGTCACACGATGCTGTTGCACCGAGCCGATTTCAGTCTGTCCCTGCACATCGAGAATCTGCACCAGCCGGTCAGCGAAGTTATAGCCGGCGTCACGCGGGTTGGTGAATTTCTCCTGTCCTTCATACATGCCGAATTGAATATATGGGTACACGCCGCCATGCTGTCTGCCGGTCAGCGGGTCGGCCTTGGAGCCGTCATTGACATCTGCGAGTTTGCCGGTCATTTCGAATCGCGGAGTGCCTTTGAAATACTTGCGCCAGTTGTCGCTTTTCTGGTCACTGCGGGTGAGTGTGATATGCTCGGGGAAAAATGTATCCAGCCAGTGATTAAGGCGCTGATGCAGTTCTTTGTTACATTCAACTTTGTTATAGGGGACGGGCATGAAGTCTTTCCTTGTATCTTACCGCCAGTGGATATTCCCAACTCAGCGCTAACTCAGTGTTGTACATGGTTAATGATCGTGCGGCGCAGGGCAGGCGCGTACGCATACTCGCAAAACCGCGTTGGCCGCAAAACTGTTCCGTCAGGGTAGTCCATACGGCAATGATTCAGCCGCACAGCTACAAGCCGGGAAAACGGCGCTCTCTGTCTCACTATACATACTCAGCGAAAGAGGTTCTGTCAAATCCATGAATTCGAACTGCGACTTGAACAGCGCTGAATTCGCAATCGCTGAGTTCTATTTTGACAGTGTTCGCGAAAAAGGCGACATTGGCCTCTGCGCGCAACTTCGGTGTTCTCTGGATGAACATGGAGAAGATTGCCGATAATAGGATATAGATTACTTGAACAGGAAAGAATGCAGGAGATTCAGCTATGCTGGCGAATACAGTTCCGAAGATGGAGACATTGATAATTGAAAAAAGTGGCTCAACTGCGCTGGTGACATTGAACCGTCCGGCAAAACGCAATTCGCTCGACCAGCAGTTAATAAGCGGCTTAACGCAGGCGTTTGAGGCGTTGGGAGCCGATGAATCGGTGCGGGTGATTGTGCTTTCCGGTGTTGGCGAGCATTTTTGCTCGGGGCTCTATCTTAACTATCTCAAGGAAATCAGCCAGTTCGGGACGCTTGAAAACCTGAAAGATTCTGATATGTTCCTCAATCTTTTGCTGGCGATTTACCGCTGTCCCAAACCGGTTATCGCCAAGGTGCAGGGCTATGCGCTCGCCGGTGGCTGTGGTATTGCCAGCGCCTGCGACTTGATTATCGCCGATGAGAGCGCAATCTTCGGCTACACAGAAACCCGTTTCGGCTTCATCCCGGCGCTGGTAGCGGCGTTTCTTCTGCGCAAGGTCGGGGAGTCACACGCCAAAGACATGTTGCTGACTGCGCGCTTTGTCAAAGCTAATGAAGCGCAGGCGATGGGGCTGGCAAATAGGGTTGTCAGCAAGGCCGAATTGAATGCAACAGTAGACGAGTACGCACAAACTCTGAGTAAAAACTCCGCCAGCTCTCTGGCGCTGACTAAGGGGATGTTCGAGCATCTTGGCTCAATGTCACTTGGCGCGTCATTGAGTTATGCCCGCGATTTGAACGCACTAACCCGCACGACTGAAGATTTCAAAGCCGGACTCGCGGGTTTCCTGAATAAGAAGTAGCCATATCATCCCACTCATATTCTGTTTGCAACTCTTATCAGAATGCCGGTGTTTCACTTCGAAACATCGGTATTCTTGTCTCTGGCGGTTTGCGCGCTTCAGGTAGACAGGTTCCGCGCCGATACATTATGGACAAGGTGTGGGATGTATCCCCTACATCTACAAATCATATCCATGATGGCTATGTCCATGAAGAATTCTTTCAAAACTATGGTAGCGCTATGAAATCGTCAGCAACAAAACGACCACAACAAGCGTCAGTAGTGGCAAAGAAAGCAGTATCAAAGAAGCGTAGCGCTGCGAAGATTCGCGCTACAGCCACAACAAAAGCAGGGAAAAATCCTGCAAAGAAGACTGCCGGGAAAACTGTATCTGACTCTCCAGCCATTCAGCCGCAGGTACAACTGAAGCAGAAGGAGAACACCCAATCTGTTTTTGATTTGGTGTCAATGCTGGTGCACGATCTTGAGTCACCATTGGCCTCAATGAACTACACACTCGAAATGATGGAGTCCGGTCGTTTCGATGATTCCAATCCATTACATAAGAAGATGCTCGAAGGCGCGCATGTCGCTATCAAGCGCGCTGAAACAATTGTTGCTGATATGCTCAGCGCGGCCAAATCTGAAGAAACAAGTCTGGCTGTCAACTGGCAATCTGTGAATCTATTTGAAATTGCCAGAAATGCAGTGGAGATGGCCTCACCGTCTGCGGCGCAGAATGGCGCACGGCTTGCGCTTGATCCGGCCTCTGAAAACTGCGAACATGCGGTGATTCAGGCCGACGAACATTTGTTGACACGGATAGTTGACAATTTGATTTTCAATGCTATTCGTCATACGCCATCCGATGGTGAGATTGTTGTTTCCCTGGCATGTGACGACGACACGGTATCGCTGGTTGTGACTGACAGCGGTGAGGGTATTCAGGGAATTGAGCCGGAGAAACTATTTGAAAAATTCGGTCAGATAGAATACCGCAAACAAAAGAAACACCGCGGCGTTGGCCTGGGACTGTTCTTTTGCCGTGTCGCCGCCGAGGCGATGAAGGCCGAGATATTCGCTCGTAACGCCCCGGAACAGGGCGCGCAATTCGGGATTACATTTCGACTGGTGAATGCAGCAAACACTGAAGAGAACACTGTGAAGTGAGAAACACGACTATGGAAGTGAAATCAGAATCATACTTAAAATCCGGTTCGAATGAATTGCGTGTACTGGAATTCCAGGTGCGGGGTATTTCGTTCGGGATCAATATCCTCAAAGTCAAAAAGATATCCAAAGAACTTGATTGTCAAACTCAAGTCCCGGATGCTCACCCCGCTGTCAGGGGTGTCTTCCGTGACCGGGACACGCTTATTCCAATTATCGATTTGACACATTTCCTCGACCTGGGCGATCACAACGAAAAAGCAGGTTCAGCCAGCCCAAAGGTTATCGTGACCGAGTTCTTCGGAAAGTCAAACGGATTTCTCGTTGATGAAATTAATTGGATTCATCACTTTTACTGGGAAGATCTGATTGACGCTACAGAGACATTGAAGGGCGTCAACGGTCCCTTTGTCAGTGGTATTGTGCGTCCGGAAAGAAATCACGAAGGTGCGAAAGTTGACGAAGATAAGCGGCGGATGGTCTTTATGCTTGATTATGAGTCTATTATTCTTGATTTGTGTCCGGAGCTTGAGAAAAAGAGCGACATTGTCACTGGAGAATTGCCGCAGGTTGACGGCTCCGGGAAGCGGGCTTTGATTGCAGAAGACAGCCCCGCAGTACGAACCATGCTCGAACTGGAACTCGCCGAGAGCGGTTTTGATGTTGTTGCGGTATCCGACGGAAAGTCAGCGCTTGAGCAGATAGAAGCTAATCCTGATTTTCAGCTTGTGATTACTGATGTTGAAATGCCGCGCATGGACGGACTGGCTTTGCTCGTTGCTATTCGTGAGCGATTTGGCAGAAAACTCCCGGTGCTGATCTATTCTTCAATTGGTGATCTGGGAATGAAACGCCGCGCTGAATTTCTTGAGGCCGACGGTCATATCACCAAACTGAACGTTAACGAGCTACGCCTGATGGTCGGCAAGATTCTTAAAGACGAGGGCGCTTCCGTTTCGACTTCGGTAGCAGAGCCCCCCCTCTCTGGTCACCGTCTGACCTCAATTCCGTCTTTATAGCGTTCACCTCTATATTGCCTATTTCGTCTATATTGCACAGCCCAATTCAGGCGCCGCGCCACCGGCGAATATGCGCACTATCATAAATGTCACATCAGCGATATTGACTTTGCAATCGGCATTCGGATCTGCCGCCGCAGGAATTGGGGGCGCAGATCCGCCGGAAAATATGCGCGCTATCAGGAATGTGACATCGGCAATGTTGAATCTTCCATCATTGCTCGCGTCACCGGGGACATAGTTCTCGATAACAATCGGTAGCAAAATGAACTGCGGAAAAATAGAAAATGCAGGATTCGAAGCGCTGAAAACGGTAACGATTGTGTTGATAGTGTCAATGGCAATTGATGCAGTATCCAGAATGACTGTGTCACCTTGTAAAGCTCCGGCAGGATGTAGATATAGTGAGCCAAAGAATCCGGTTTGCGGTGGTATCGTTTCTACTCCTGTGTAGAGAACACCGGCATTGACAATTCCTGCGGTTGTGTCGATAGTGTACAGTTGCGCTCCACCTGTTAGATCGGTTCCGACGAATGAAACCGAATCACAAATGTATTTAAGCGCGTCATAGCCGATGATAATCTGAATACCGCCCAGAACTTCGTCTGAGAAAAAGTACACCGGCGCCACAACCGGAGCTCCAAGGCCGGATTGCGCCGGACCGATACGCACAGTATCGGCGATGCCGGGGTCAAATTCGGGAGCGCCGGGGACTCGATAAAGCGCATCTGCCGGGTAATCGATGGAAAAAGCCCCCGCGAAGCCGAACAGCACAAGAGCCAGCGCGTAGATAGATAATTTAGAACATCGTGACATACAATCAGTTTCGCAAGAAGCGGAGCGCCAAACCCCTATGACTCCATCGGCGATGACCGAAACGACACTCGTCGGGGAAGTCAGTGGTTTGTTACTCTAAGCAGAAGTAGTATGGACAGTTACAGCGAGGAGGAGAGCGTCGGCTTTCCGGTTTGGCGGATACCCGGACTCTCCAAGTCGCATCGAAAAGTAATATAACAAATGATTAGCAGGGCGGAGAAATTTTTTTCAGGTTTCGTTAACTTTAGAATGGGTAGAGAATACTGTTGTATGCCCAAACCCAGAAAACAATTCCCCCCAGCGGCGCGCCTATCAAATAATACTTTGACGAAACAGACCCGGCGAGACGTACGATGAGTGGTAGTTTTGTTTGAGACGGGGCTTTCTTGAGAATCTGGAAGCGTTCGTCAGCGCTGTATTCCGCGCTCAATTCCGCCAGTAACGCCTGCCATTTTTTCTGGAAGCGCATTGTTCTGCCGAGTGACAGTGTCCAAATTAATGACAGCGCCGCGCCCACCAGACAAATCAGCGGTTGTCCTGCTTGTCCCGCTGGTTTGTCCGGCGTCAGCGCGTAGCCGATTATCAGTAACGCCGTTGTCAGAAGAAAATACTGAAGCTTCTGAGTCTTGATGGCATTTTCGCGCGACCACAATTCAAGCAGATGACAATAGCGCTGATAGGCGCGCTCTACTTCAATCTCCGGCTCACACGTTTGTTGTGTCATAACGCTTGCATAGATTCTTTTGTTACCAGCCGACTGACACTCTCGTTCCAAAGCCCGGACCAAGCGCCAGCGCGTTGGTGAACAAACGCGCCGTACCTTTCCAGTAGCCGCGGAAGTCCGGGTCACCGGCGAACAGTATCACCTGCCCTTTGCCTGATGCTTCACGTGTCACATAGGCGGTTTTCGCCCAGCGCTCCCGCGCCTCCGGCCACAATAAACCTGACAGACGGCAGGATTCTGCGTCAGTGATTCTGCCGATTGTCTGAACCGGAGATTTAGACATAAACGCGGCGTTGGTGTACAGACCCGCCGGAACATGCTCATTACAACCAAATGCCAGCCAGCGTTCATTATCGAGCAACACATCAAAGATCACACCGGTCGGACTGAACAATGAGCGTGCGCGTCTATCTTTTCTCTTGCGCGATTCGATGTCGCCGTCTGCTCCTGATTTCTTCTCAGCGTTGTCGGCCTTTGGCGCTTTGTAATGCCAGATTTGATTTGTGTCCACACTGGGATGTGATTGAAACACCTCCAATTGATTGTCAGCGGTATACTCATCAGATTTGTCGAGAACGTTACGCAACAAGCGCACCGAACTGACACCGTTGGCGCTGTCTGCGGCCCACTGTGCGGCGCCGCCAACACAAATCAATGTGCCACCGGCTTTGACCCAGGATTTCAGCGCGTTAGCGCCGCCGGGACCAATAATCCGTGAAGCGGCTCCACCGCCACCCCAGATATCCGGCAGTATCAAGACATTGTATCTGTCGAGATCATACTGACCCATTTGCGACAGGTTCAACAGCGAGTGACGCACTCCAAGCTCCTGATCCATTTGATGCCAGAGCGAGGCGTAGCTCGTGAAACTAATACCCGGACCGCCAAACAGTCCGATACGCGGTAATTCGAGATTCCTGAAACTATCTGCGCCGAGGTCCGGGCCTGTTTGCACAAGCGCGCTGTTGACACCGGTGATAGTGATTCCAAGTTCGTCTGCAAGGTCGGCCAGATAGTTCTGAACCGCCGGATCGTTGTAGTGACGACGAATCAGCAGTGTTCCAGCCGGGTATGCGTCACCATTAACTCGAAATGGACGCGGCGCTGATTGGACTTTGTACCCGGCGCTCACAATACGCATCGCGGCAATCGGCGCCTTGTCCGATGTATAATCAATTACCCAGCCATAGCGCGCGTCGGGATTGAGGAATTCGCCTTTGGTTTTTTCAATACTCGTGACTTTTTCAGTTGTCACAGAAATGCGATTGTCTGTCCAGACAATATCTGCGTCATAGGCCAGCGACAATGACCACGTGGAAAACTCATAGAGACGCGACTCGCCCCATTTTTCCTGCTCACGACGCTCCTCCTCAAGGAACTTCTTCGTCATATGCGGATCGAATTCCAGCATGGCCTTAATAAGCGGGCGAAGCGGTTGATTCAAGTTGACGATATAACTTCCGGCCGGAAGCGTCAGATTTCGATGAGTCTTACCGTATCCGTCGTGCGCTCCGCCGATGGTTGTCGGTTCGATTGTGCGTTCAAGACGGACATGGAGCCCGAGCAGGACTTTTGCAAGCTGGTCAGCGCGCTCACTGTGCTTACCCGCCGGAATGACAAACCGTTTTGGGCTTTTTGCGTTGCCATCATGTATCGCCGCGCGTTTCATCGCGTAAAAATTACTCAACAACTCAGTGCGGTGTTTGGCGATGGTTGTCAGGTTGGCGATTGAGCCGGTAAAATGATGCAGGACCGCTTCGCGGTATGTTTGAATATAGCCATCACGTTGTTTTGTCGGCAGGCCGTCAGCGCCGGATTGTTCATAGAGCAGACCAATCGCGCCGACATAATTCGCCCAGGCCGAGCCATAACCGGGATACCATTCCTCGTGCCACTCCTGTGTGTAATAACTCCAGCCATGTTTATCAAACGCCTCGGCGTGGTCTTTGCTGATTGTCCGCCACCAACTTTTGATAGTGTCCGGGATGTTCTTATTGATTGGCTCACGTGGAGGATTGAACAGAAAACTCGAATAGGCGCCCATCTCATGCGCGTCCACCAGCATCTGCGGATTCCAATCAAGAATCGCATTCACCTTGCCGCGTGTTTCCGGATTCTCCAGCAGTATCCAGTCACGGTTCAGATCATAGAGATAGTGATTGCCACGTCCCCAGGGCCAGAAACCGCCATGTTGCAATGATTGCGCGTCAGTTGAAGGCACATCCGATTTGTGTGATTGCAACATTGACAGATAGCGCTCACGGCCGTCCGGGTTTTCCGACGGGTCAATGACAATTATCAATGAATCGCGCAACATCTTTGTGCGCTCGTCCATCCCGGCGACAAGCTGATAGGCGACCTCAACTGCGGCGTCTGTGCCGGAGATTTCATCACCGTGAATGGAATACGCCAGCCAGCCGATGGCGGGATTGGTTTTGATTATCTTCTGTGCGTCGGCTTCAGTTATTCCCTCGGGGTTGGCGAGCTTGCGCAGATTTTCCTTGAGTGTTTTCACCCCCGCCATATTCTCTTCAGAGCTGATAACCAGATAAATCAGCGGACGATTCTCATAGGTTCTGCCGTACTCAAACAACTCAGCGCGGCGGGTGGAGCCGGCCAGTTATGTAATGGAATCATGGAGTTGATAAATCCGGATCGGTCGGGCGTCAGCGCCACGGGCAATCCTATCTTTTGGGACCGGAATAGTCGGGTCATAGATACCATTTGGATAGAATGGCCGCATGTCATCCGAAGCGTTTTGATAGCGTGGCGTTTCATGGCGCGGAAACGCAGAAACATTGCTTGAAAAAGCCGTTGCGCCAAGAATACAAATAGCGCCTGCTACGGCAACTGATTTGAAGTGGTGCAGTCTCATAAAACCTCCCGGGATTTGAGTGTGGAGCCAATAACGTCTTACTGTCCTGAATGGCATTTTTCGGACAATGCTGTCTGAAACATGCATATCTGATACGGGCGGTGGCCGACTCCGATTATCAGAATCGGTAAGGTAGATAATTCAGAAAAAAAGGCAAGAGCGGAGCACAGGAGGAGTTGGTTTGCAATTTGTAAGTCGGGTTACGGAGTCCGGCATCTGCCGGAAGGAGAAACCCGACATGCTCGCTGCATGTTCAACTTTTGTCACAACCGCGTTATGAGAGTGACATTAAGAGCCGTTTGTACAAACCGCTTCAAATACACGCAGAAAGTTTTTGCCAAGGATATTCTCAATATCATCGTCACTGTATTTACGCTTGACGAGTTCCTCGGTCAGATTCGGAAACTTTGAGCAATCCTCCAGCCCCGCCGGAGGTAACCAGATACCATCAAAATCTGAACCGAGGCCGACATACTTACTCCCAACAAGATTCACCATATGATCAATATGATCTGCGACATCTTCGACAGTGGCGTTGACAAATGAAATCGTTTCAATCCATTCCTTGATAGTCGGTTCCAGACGCTTGTAGCGCTCCTCATATTCAGCGCCTTCATACTTGCCAAATAGCAACCCTTTGAGCTCTTCAACTACTTCAGGACTTTTTTCAGCTAGCGACTTACTCATTTCCCAGCGTCGTTCAGAGACAAAATCACCATGGAAATTAATGCCAATCATGCCACCTTTGTCGGCAATTGCCTTGATTTGTGAGTCCGTCAGATTGCGAGGGTGTGGACAGAGCGCGTGGGCGCAGGAGTGCGAGGCGATAATCGGTTTGTTTGTCACTTCGAGAATTTTGTCCACTCCGAGCGGATGGACATGCGAAACATCGACAATCATCCCCACACGATTCATCTCACGCACCACATCACAACCAAAGTCTGTCAGGCCGTCAAAGGACGGTATTGTGTCATTTGCCGAGATACACCATTCATTGCTGACGTTGTGTATCAATGTCATATACCGCGCACCGCGTTGATAGAAACGCTCGACATTGGCCAGCTCGCCGCCAAGCGCCATGCCGTTTTCGATGCCGATAAACACCGCAATGCCACCTGTTGCGGCAATGTCCCGCGCCTCTTGCGCCGTTGTGCAGAGACTCAAATCAGCGCTATAAGTCTCAATTCCTTCCAGGACAGTGTCAATCAATTCATCAGTCGCGCTGACATGGCGCTCCTGCGGAATATCCGAGTCAAGAAAACAGGCAAAGACCTGCAGATTGACTCCACCCTCATGCAGGCGAGGAATGTCTACATGGTTTTCTGTGTGACGCTCTGCGAGATCATAGCCGCGTTTCATCAACAGCGCTGTGTCACAATGTAAGTCCGCGACGAATGCCCGCTTGTGGAGTTGTTTTGAGTCAGTCATAATCTATTTCCAAGCTCACTTTGAAGTATTGTTTGTAGAGGCAAGTTTCTCCAGCGCCTCACCACTGAGGCGAAACACAGTCCATTCGTCCATTGGCTCAGCGCTCAGTTTCTTGTAAAAACCGATTGCCGATTCATTCCAATCCAGAACCGCCCATTCGAATCGTCCGCAGTTTCTGTCGACAGCAATCTGCGCCAGATGACTCAACAGCGCTTTGCCGAATCCTTTCCCGCGAAACTCCGGTTTGATGAATAGGTCTTCAAGGTACAAGCCGCGCTTGCCGAGAAATGTGGAGAAATTGTGAAAAAACACTGCAAAGCCAATCGGCTCTCTGTCATACTCGGCAATCAGCGCCTCGGCTGTCGCATTCTCAGAAAACAATGACTGGCGCAATGTCCCTTCAGTAGTGACTACATCAGATAACATCTTCTCATACTCAGCCAGTTCCCTGATAAGCGCCAGTAATGTCGCTGTGTCACTCTCCTCTGCGTTGCGTATCACGAAAGCCATTGTCTTACTTGTGTTCCGGAATTTGTAGAAGCCAGTTCGCCAGCATTATCCCGACATATTCGGCGTCATCACGATTTGTCAGCAAATGATCTGCATTGTCGAGAGTCAGCATGCTTTTGTTGGACGGCGCCGCGTTGAAAATGTCGTAGGCGTTTTCTATCGCAACGGTTTTGTCCGCTTGCGAGTGAATCACGAGTAGTCGTTTGTTGAAATGTCTCAGCGCAGATTCGATATTGACAGCGCTGATGTCTTCCAGAAAATTCTTCTTAATCACAAACGGTCTGCCGGCGATGCTGACAACGGCCTGTCCTCTGGCTTCAATTTCCGGACGGGCCGGCTCGAGAACCCGCTGTAAATGTTTCGCGCCACTCGGAGCCGCGAGTGTCGCCACAGATGTGACTTCCGCTATGCGCGAACCGGTTAACAGCGCCGCGGCTCCACCAAGTGAATGGCCAATCAGCGCCGACGGCGCCTGATACTCACGACGAAGAAAATCTGCGGCTGAGACAATGTCTGCCATATTCGTGGTAAAGCTTGTTTCAGAAAAATCCCCGGCGCTTTCACCGAGTCCGGTAAAGTCAAAGCGCAAAACCGCAATGCCATATTCGGCGAGAATCTTGCTGAGACGGTGAACTGCGATATAGTCC
>CAZFAL010000079.1:0-13160 GCA_964516945.1 uncultured Ignavibacteriales bacterium | reverse complement strand
GAGCAGTCACAGAAGTATGCTGTGCTGTTTCAGCAATTGGCTGACTCGGCTGTGGTGTTGTTCGGTGGAGCGACATTGCATCGTGACGCGGCTGGAAACCCACTAAGTCCGACGGTCCTCACCGATGAGCAACTGGCCTATAAAATGCAAATGTATGTCGTGATACGCGAGTTTGGCAGAACAGTGATTGCGCCGACCGCCAAAAACTATGCGATTGTCACTGGCGCGCTAGGGCTTATCGGTAATATCCCGCTTGCTTCTGTCATTTCTGCGAGTTTATCTGTTATCGATTTTGTCGTCAACAAATTTGTCATCTCCGCCCTGCCGGCCAAACTGGATTCGCTCAGAATACGCGTTGCGCAGGACACTATCTTTGTCGGTGAGCAAACAAATGCGACCGTGACTGTCTATGCCGCCAATGATCCGCAGGCGGTTACCATTCAGGATATGGTGGCGCAGATACTGAATGCTATTGGGTTAAAAGCGTCATTGCAGGGACCGCAGGCCATTAATGCTCTTGATGATCTCAAGGATGTCCTGCTCAATGTCGCCAATTATATGCTAGGCCTCTATCAAACCGGCTTGAGCGACTATGCAGGAAAACATCCGGAGTTGAACCTTGATATTGCCGTCTTCACCATGCCACAACTTCGCTGGCAGGCGCAAATCACTGATACAAAGTTCCTTGATGTCAAAACGCATACGCCGAACCTTATTCAGCCGGTTCCGAATGTGGTCAACTGGCAGGCGGATCTCAACAACTCCGGTGAGGGCCGTATTTTTGCGCAAACAACCGCGGGTGGCGCAACTGTGATTCCACAACCACCGGGCTTTGCCTATTCCGCCGGAGCGTTCGGCGAGGATGTCGCGGCGGCTCCGGCAATTTCTGTCTGGACAACAAAGAAGCTGACGATGACTGTCGACTTTGCCCCGCAAATCAGTCAGGGCGGCGCCAATGTGCTCGGTGTGACTGCCGGACATCTTGATACGGCCGGAGCTCTTGTCCCCGATCAGGGAATCAAGATCGACCTGTTCACAATCGGCGGAGCCGCCGATCCCGTTTCCGGCTTCACTGATGTCAACGGTCAGTTCAACAGCGTAGTCTCACTCAATCCGCTGACTGACACAGTAACGGTGCACATCACCGCCACTAACACCATCGACGGCGCAATAGCCAAAGACACAGTGACAGCGACAACACAAGTCGCGCTCAGCAGGATTGCGTTTTCATCCTGGCGTGACGGGGCTCCGGGGGTTTGGTCTGTCAATCCTGATGATACCAGCGATATTTTCAAAGTCTGTACAATTATCAATTCCGCTGGAACCAAAGACAAATACCCCCTCCGCGGACTGTTCTGGTCACGCGATGCAAATTGGCTGGCATACGGCCTCTTTGCAAACGTGGGCTTTGGTAACGGTTGGAGCATTTATGCTGTCGGCGCACGAACAGCAGGCTTCCAAACAGAAATCATGTCCCGGTCAGTCTTTTCGCCAACTTTACCGAATGCTCAGTCATGGTACACATCGACACCAGACCAATTCCTCATCGGCGCCACACAATGGAACTCTTCACGCGGAATTGCCGGCCAGTTTGTTTGCAACGCCACAGGCGGGTTCACACTGCTCAACGGCACAAGGGCACAACGGTCTAATGCCATGTTTCTCTCCCCGGACGACCAGACAGTTGCTTACATCGGTGGGTGCAGCTCGAATTCAACGTGTCTCTTCACACTGGATGCAAACAATATCTCCGGTGGGGCTCCGCTACAAGTCGCCGGACCATTCGATGGAAACGTGAATATCGCCGGTCATTTGGTTGGTTGGACAGAGGACGGACTCTCTCTTGTTTACACGAAAGAGGACTTTGGCCTTGTCGCTAATAGAACATCGGAAGTGCATATCGTAGACGCATCCGGAGCCAATGACAGGGTTATTGCGACAGTGGGTGGTGGCAATGAACAAGCTGCCTTCCTTCCTACTCAAAACGCCATCGTTTTGCATACGATTACAAATCCAGGAAACAACAACCTGGTCCACCGGCTCTTCCGCATTAATCTGGCGGGAGGATTTCAGGAATACACAGGTATTCATACCGGTATTTACTTCTTCAGCGCCTCGCCGGATGGCGCTAAACTGGTATATGACAATAACCGATTTAATTCAACAATGTATCAATTAGACCTCTCGACTCTGCAGGAGACATTATTCCTGACAGACAGCTTGTGTAGCGCTCCCGCGTGGTCGGGAATTATGAAGTAGCTATGAAGTAACACTATGAAGTAACGTAGCGCTTCACAGTATTTGAGGAAACGTCAGACCGGCGTCTTTTGCGATGCAAAGATACGCGCTATCAGGTTCTCGGATGATTTGACCTTTGGAGAGTCTGCGAGCGCGAGACGAATCATCTCGCCGGCCTCCGCTCGGCTGTATTGTAATTGCAGTAACACATCCAACGCCTCATCGGCGATTGAGTCCCTGCCGGTCTTTGCTGTCGGCGCCAACGGTTTGCCGCCCTGCGCCAGCGCGTATTTGGCGGTCTTGCCGGCGAGAGAGGCGACAATTTTTTCAGCCAGACGGGGGCCGACTCCCGGCAGGCGCGACAATCCCGCAGGGTCTTTCCCCTCGATATAGCTCGCTATTTCACTAATGGGCATAATCAAGGACTTGAGCGCTTTCTTGACACCCAGCCCCGGTACAGAAATAAAAAGCTGGAAGAACTCCATATCCACCGGGTCTGTAAAACCAACCAAACGCGGATAGTGCGCCGATTTCATATCACCGGCTTCGATATAATAAATCGTATGTAGTGTGATAGCTGTGTCTTCATTGAGATAGGACTTGAGTGTCTCAACCAGCCCGGACGGAATATAGAGGTTGTAGCAAATGCCGCCGACCTGCAATGTGGCGGTGTCGTCAAGGAGCGCTATCAGTTTTCCTGAGATTCGTGAGATCATAGTGTTTTCTATCTATTATTCTGGTAGGTCGGGTTCCGGAGTCCGGCAGTTGCCGGACGGAGAAACCCGACAAGTAGCTACAACCTGTCATGTCGGGTTTCTTGTTCGCTAAAGCGAACGACGGAACCCGACCTACATCCTTCGGAACACAAGTTGCTTGTTCACGAATTCAAAACATCGCCGCCTTCTGCAACTGATAATGCACATGCCAATGACACAGCGCCACCGCAAGCGCATCGGCGGCGTCGGCAGGTCTCGGAACCGCTGACAATCCGAGCCGTGACTTGACCATCAATTGCATCTGTTCTTTACTGGCGCGTCCATTGCCGGTGAGCGCAGATTTGACTTTGGTCGCCGCGTATGTCTCAATCGGCACACCTGATTGCGCTGATTGCAGAAAGACCATCGCGCGGGCGTGCCCCATAATTATCGCTGTCTTCGGATGACCGTAATGTGAATACAAATCCTCGACGGCCATCAACTCCGGCTTGAATTCGCGAATCACACCGGCCAGTCCGCAGTAGATTTCATTCAAACGTGAGGCCAGCTCTTCACGCGGGTTGGTTTTGACAACACCGGCCTCGACTAATTCCACATCACTGTGAGTCACAGAGATTACTCCATAGCCCGTGTTGTTCAATCCGGGGTCTATACCGAGGATGATTGTTTTATCTGCCGGGTTGGTATACTCGTTTTGGATGTCTTCTACCGCTCTCACATAGCTAATCTGCATGAAACGGGGTGACAGGACAAGTAAAATACTCCCGCGGGTTTCACATTCGTCAAACAGATTTGGCTCTAACAAGAAAAGGGGCGCCGAAACGACACCCCTGCAAAAACAACACACACTTTCAGGTCTTATTCGGCGGATATTTTCGCGAAGATTTCATCCGGGATATCAAAATTCGCCCACGCCTTCTGGACATCATCGCAGTCATCGAGCGCATCATAAAGCTTGAGAAACTTTGCAGCTGTGTCCTCATCAAGCGTCACGGTTGTTGATGGCGTCTGGATAGTTTCGGCGGACTCGATTGTATACCCGGCACTTTCAAGTCCATCACGGAGAGGAATCAAGTCACTCGCGGCAGTCGTGATAACAAACATATCACCTTCGTTTTCGAAGTTCTCGGCGCCTTTCTCAAGCGCCAGCTCCATCAGGGCGTCCTCATCGACTCCCTCTGAGGGAATCTGCAACTGCCCTTGCCGTGAAAAAAGATATGCCACACATCCGTTTTCGCCGAGATTACCGCCATACTTTGTGAGGATGTGTCTGACATCGGCTACTGTGCGCTGCTTATTGTCTGTCAGGCATTCTACAAACAATGCAACACCTCCGGGGCCATAGCCCTCGTAGGTGACTTCTTCGTAAACTACACCGGGAATCTCGCCGGTGCCCTTTTGGATGCCCCGCTTGATATTGTCGGCGGGCATATTCTGGGCTTTGGCGTTCAGGATTGCCGTACGTAGCCGCGGATTCGCGGCCTCATCCCCGCCACCATTGCGCGCGGCAACCGTGATTTCCTTAATGAGTTTGGTGAATATCTTCCCGCGGGCGGCGTCGGCCTTGCCCTTCTTGCGCTTAATCGTCGACCATTTACTGTGACCGGACACAATATCCTCCTACCAATGTGTTGTCAGACATATGATTATAGATTAAGCCATCCTGAGCGTTTTCTCGGAAACTCAGAAGCGATGGCGCAATCCAAAGCGAGGGCCAAACGACTCAGCGCCTCAAGCGCATATTATAAGTAGTCTTGCGAGGCTTTGCAATGTGGCGCGGATACCGCTGCTAACGTCATAGTTCAGAATGAGTTGGTAGCGTGAAAACCGCCCGAATTCTACAATCCGTCAATCTGGAGCGGAATGTTTACGAGCTAACGCGCTCTGTAGCGCTTGATGAAGGTCCGCTGTGCGAAATGGCTTGGAAAGCACATCGGCAAAACCATATTCTTCGTGATTTGCCATAACCGGGTCATTCGAATACCCGCTGGAAACGAATGCAGTTACCTGTGGGTCCATCTTTCTCAGCAGTTTAATGGTCTCGGCGCCGCCCATACCACCTGCGACAGTCAAGTCCAAAACAACAATGTCTATCGGCTCGCCCTCTTCCATCTGGCGCTGGTAGATAGCAATCGCCTCTTCCCCGTTTGCCGCCAGAAACAGCGTATAACCAAGTCGCACCAGAGAGCGTTGCATAACATTGCGAATACTCTCTTCATCATCCATGATGAGAATTCGGCCGGATTGCCTCTTATCGGCGTTTTCGTGCTTAGTCACTCCCTGACTCCCCCTTTCACTAGTTCGTGGAAATGCTAACTGCGGAAGCAATAAAACGAACGTCGCCCCGCAGCCTACGTTCGACTTTAGTATTATAGCGCCTGAATGTTTTTTGGCAATAGTAAATACGCTTGTCAATCCCAGGCCGCTTCCGCCAATTTTGGTGCTAAAATAGGGGTCAAAAATCTTATCCAGAATTCCAGACTCTATCCCTGTTCCGTTGTCCGAAACCGTAACCTCGACATAATCACCGCCACAAAGGCCCTCTATTTCATTTTTGCATAGTGTGCAGCTTCTTAGGGCAATAGAAATCCGGCCGGTTTCAGGTGTCGCTTCAACTGCGTTGGTTATCAATTCGCTCAGGGCATGGCTCAGTTGTCTGCTATCACCGGCAACCGGAAACGGAGAATCCGGTTTACTAACACAGATATCTCTGGTGAAACCTTCAGGGGGGTCTTGCACAACCGCATCAACGATATCTCCCAAGTCGACAGGTTTGAGCGCCGGATCACCGCCGCGCGAAAACGAGAGTAACCGCTGCGTCAGCTTTGTGGCCTTCAGGGCTCTACTCTCACAATCGGCTATGTCCCCTGAGACATCTTCCCCCTCTGCGATTCCCAATCGAATGAGATTCAGCTCTCCAACAATGGCTGTCAGAATATTGTTAAAGTCATGTGCGATTCCGCCTGCAAGGACACCGACCGATTCCAGCTTTGCCAGACGGGACTGCTCCCTTTCACGCTCCAGCCGATCGGTAATATCTGTTGCGATTGACATCGCGTAGCGTTTTCCGGCGTATTCAGTTAGTTCAGATGATACACAGCATGTCCTGATAGCTCCTGTTTTTGAGCGCAAGCGGAAGGTGCGATCGCTCACAGCGCCTCGCTTGCTCAACACTTGCAGATATGATTCATCTTGCTCAGGGTCAGCGAGGAACCCCAACTCTGCGGCGTTCTTTCCGATTATCTCTTTGTATGTGTGTCCGGTGAGCCTGACGAAGGCCTCATTGACATCAAGAAATATCCCTTCCGGCAATTCAGTGATAGCCATGGGCTCCGGACTCAGCCGAAACGCTCTACTGAACTTCTCTTCAGATTTCTCAAGCGCCTTCTGTGCTTTCCGCTGTTCAGTGATATCCGTGATAACTGAGACAAAGCCAACGATATTGCCTGACTCATCCAGCTTACGATTCCAATCCACGCGGACTATCAAATCCCGGCCCGAGGCCGTGCGGATAGTCGTCTCATACGGCGGGCAGGGTGATTCAAATTTGATTACAGAATCCAGATAGGCCGTAAGCGAATCGCTACCGCCATCAAGAGTTTCAAACTCTGCGAGCGTCCGGCCAATGATTTCCTTTTTGCATGACTCTACCAATCTGCAGAAGCTCTGATTGCAGAATGTTATGCGCCCCCGGAGGTCAATTTCAATCACTCCATGCGGGATTATCTCGATCAAGTCAGTATGACGTCTCTCTTCGGGCTCAAGTTTGGCGTCCGGCAACATCAAGGGAGTCATATCAACGGCAAATCCATGAGCCCCGCCGGTTTCACTATCATAGGTGATTTGTGTGTCAAACCACCAGGGGCCGAGTTCATTCTCGCCGTGCGTTTCAAATCGAACAGCCCCACCATCGAGAGCCACCCGAATCTGGTTGGCATGATTCGGATAAAGAGCAAGGGCGCTCTGCCCGACCATTTCATGATCTGCATGATCGCGTAGTTTCAGGCGCGCCAGCCCCTCTCCTGTCAACTCAGTGAATACCCCTTCGGAATCAATACGGAACAGGATAAGCGAAAAATCGCAGGCGCGTCTGCGTAACTGACTCTCCATCTCTATGTTTGAATCTATGTTTGAAAGGTTTCCCATTGGCGTCTGCCACAACCCTATGATATTCTGCCACTTAAGAGGCCACCCCGCCGGGATTCAATTCTCCGGGCCGGCCACATTGAAACAATTTTTCTCGTTGAAACAGTATGTCTCACCGATAAAGTATTGCATCAATAAGACGTTGCATCGACATTACTTCCGAGCCACAAACACAATTACAAACACTGAGCTTGCTTTAGCCTATGTATCGACATCACAGATGGTTTTCTTAGATTCTCAGGCAATCCATTGATTTGGAACACAATTCAGGATACTGTATGTTACTGATACAGTGTCTGGTTCTTCCCTCTCACGCAGGCGCTTGATGAACACGGAATGTCACCAAAAGCAACGCCACAAATAGTAATCCAATCAAAGGAGTCCATGCTGTGCTTCGACCAAAATATATTTCCCGGCTCCTCGCTTTCGCCCTCCCTGCCTTCTTGCTCTTGAGCAGGCCTTTGTATCCGGCTGAGGAAGATGCCTATGTTTCCACAGACTACAATCTAAGTCTGCTTGCCAACAGGCAGGTCTCCAGCGGACAGGCTAAAGACATTTGGGGCTGGACGAACCCCGTCGACGGCAAGGAATATGTGTTGTTATGCGTCGGCAGCGGCCTGGAAATCTACGATATTGGTGTCCCGACCAATCCAACGCTCGTCTCCACTGTTCCGGCGCTCGGTTTTGACCTCAAAGACGTCAAAACCTACTTGCATTATGCCTACGCCGCAGAACAGGGCGGACCGATTCAGGTCATCGACCTGCAATTCCTGCCGGATAGCGCCGTCACTGTCGGCTCATTCACCGCTCCGAACATCACTGGCTCACACAATATATTCATAGACACGCTTCTTGGATTCGCATACCTGGCCATGAACGGCGCCGGTAAAGCGGACATACGCATTCTTGATTTATCCGACCCGGTGAATCCGGCTGCGGCGGGTTTCCTGAGCCAATTTGCCGAGTTCTGCTCGTCCGGGTTAAGTGACACACATGACATGTGGTGTGAGGGTGACACATGTTACTATGCCTCATTCGGGGATGGTGTTCTTGTCATTGATGTCACAGATAAGTTCAACCCCTCGTTCATCGGTATCCACCGCTATCCGGGCAACTTCACACACAGTCTCTGGCCGAGCGCCGATAGAAACTTCGTCTTCACAACCGATGAAAAACCTAACGGTCACATGCGAGTGTTTGATGTTAGCAACAAAGAGCAGATCCATCAGGTCGGATCGTACAGCGCCGGAGAAAGCACAATCATCCACAATGTCTTCGTACGCGACACGTTACTCTTCGCGGCGTATTACGGTGAAGGGGTCAAGGTTCTCAATGTCACTGACCCGACAATGCCGGTTGAGGTCGGCTCATACGACACGTATCCCCAGGGAACAGGAACAGCATTCAACGGTTGCTGGGGCGTCTACCCATACTTCAACTCCGGCGTCATAGCCGCCTCGGACATCAACAATGGATTGTTCCTCTTGTCGCTCACCGAAGTCAATCATGGCTGGCTGGAGGGCGTTGTGCGCGATGAAAACAGCCAGCCCGTTCCCGGCGCCCGAGTCAGCATCGAAAACACCGCCTATGAAACCTACAGCGCCGCTGACGGCTCCTATCGAGTTCCGGCGCCAAACCGGACAGAGTTTGTCACAGTCTTTCGTTCAGGATATGATGTGTTCTTTTCGCCGGTGGTGATGGCGCAGGCGACAACTACTGTCTTCAATCCGGTTATGACATCACAAGTGGGCGCTCCGGTATCCGGTGTGGTAACGGTAACCGCGGCTAACGGCGCAACTGTTGTCGACACATCCATCCGGGTCGGCGTCAGCGCCCACTTTATCGGGGCGACTCCTCCGGCGCCTGACGGCTCCTATGTTCTGGGGAATCTGCGGTTTGGCACAGAACGTATCACCGGCTATGGCTGGGGATACATCCCATTTGACACGACTATCGAAGTCGGAACCAGCGCCCTGACTCTGAATCTGAGCCTGCAGGAAGGATACAGTGACAACTTTGAATTTGACATGGGCTGGACAGTCGGCGAACAATCATCGACAACCGGCGCCTGGGAGCGGGCCCGACCATTTGGGACGTTTTTCCTTGGCTCTATTGTTCAGCCGGATGCTGATCATGGTTCCGGAGGCGACCAACTCTGCTGGTTGACCGGCGCTTCACCACCCGGGACAGCGGCAACCACCAATGATGTCACCGCCGGTTCGACATCGCTGTTCTCGCCCATCCTGAAACTTCGACGTTATGGCGACCCGCATGTGACATACTGGCGCTGGTTCAGTAATGACCGGGGATTCGGCAATGGCGGCGACCCGTGGGTCAGCGCCGTTTCCAATGACAGCGGGCAAACATGGGTAACGCTTGAAAATACAACAACACCTTTGGCCGCCTGGACACAAATGGATTTCCGTTTGCGTGATTTCCTGCCGGTCACGGACAAGATGATGTTTAAGTTTGTCGCCAGCGATGACTGTATTACTAATATCGTCGAGGCGGCGCTGGATGACTTCGCGATTTATGACGCCGGCTCAAGCTGTTGCCGACTTGCCGGTGACGCCACAGACAATGGCGTGTTCAATCTTGAAGATATTACATTTATGATAAACCGGCTCTTCAGTGGCGGCCCCAATGGCGCCTGCCCCGACCAGATGGACGCCAACGGTGACGGAACCTTTAATCTGACAGATGTGACCTATGTAATTGACAGAGTGTTTCGAGGCGGCCCGGCGCCTGTCTGCCCCTGAGAGAAAACCTATTCAAACCAATTCAAGGAGTATGGAATATGAGCGCTGATTGTATTTTTTGCAAAATCATTGCCGGAGAAATACCCGGGAAGGTTGTCTACCGTGATGAAGAGTATATCGTGTTTTTTGATGTCAATCCCAAAGCAACCCTGCATTTGCTCATCTGCCCGATAGAACATTCTGCGACCGTGCAGGAGTCACGTCCGGAAATAATCACCGGGGCTATTGCAGTCGTACAGTTTCTTGCAAAAGAACTCGGTATCGAGGACAATTACTCCCTGCAGATAAACAACGGAGCCGACGCCGGACAGATAGTTTTTCATCTTCATATTCACTTGATGAGTCACAGCAAACCCGGCGCAGAACAAGCGATAGCGCTTGCCGAAGCTCAATAGCAGATTGTTGAAAACACGCACCGATGTATGCAAGTCACTCTTACATCCTAATGCCCATGGCGATGGGCATCCAGACAAGTTACGATGATGAGGTGTTCTTCAATTAAGAATGACCGTAATGAAAAACCTTCTACGCAACAGGGTCATTATGAAGATGGTTGCCTTACACACCGGCTTGGCTGGATTTCCGCCTGCGGGCTTGTTGAAAAAGTCATCAAACGTTGGGGCGGGTCTTGCGACAGCGCTTTTTGCTGTCGTGTGACCTGACCCTTTAGCTGAGGAGACGTGTCGGGTCACAATTCTCGCTTTGCGAGAATCAAGACCCGACACAACAAACGGGACTTTTTCAACACCCCCCTGCGCGGAAATGACGGATCGTGACACTGTGCTGCGATTAGAACGGTAATACCTCCGGTGGACATTCTTCTAACAGTTGGGCTCCAGCGTCTGGCTGCAACTTATGTGACGTCCCACATTTGACGTATTGTAAACTGTTCACTCTCGTGCCATCAACCGTTCAACGCTGTAGTATGCTACACCCTTCTGACAAACACCCGAACAAAATATTGTTCATCCGGCAAGGAATTGCGTATAATCCCGCAGAAGATACCAATTATCTTTTCGAAAGGGAGTCAAGAGATATGTCCTCGAATAACACGGTAGCAAATGAAACAATCTGGACGTGCGCCATGCATCCGGAAGTGCGTGAGACCCAACCCGGCCCCTGCCCGAAATGTGGTATGGCGCTGGAGCCACTTTCTCCACCGGTGACAAAAGCAAAAACAGAGTGGGTGTGCCCGATGCACCCGGAGGTTGTCAGCGATAAGCCCGGCTCATGTCCCAAATGCGGCATGGCGCTGGAGCCAAAGACTGTCTCAATGGACGACGATGAGAGCAACCCGGAATTGGAGGATATGTCCCGCCGGTTCTGGTTTTCTGTTTTTCTGACAGTTCCACTATTGGTTATCTCAATGGGTGACCTCCTGCCGGGGAAACCAATATCAAACCTCCTCCCGGCTGGCTGGAGAGTGTACATAGAATTGCTGCTCGCGACACCTATCTGCCTCTGGTCAGCCCTGCCCTTTTATCAGCGAGCCATACAGTCTGTAAAAAACATGAATCTGAACATGTTCACGCTCATTGGCCTCGGTGTCAGCGTAGCGTATGTCTACAGTCTGATAGCGGCGCTTCTGCCTGAGATATTTCCACCGGCGTTTCACGAGGCCTCCGGAGAAGTGGCTGTCTATTTCGAAGCCGCCGGAGTTATCGTGACACTGATTCTACTTGGCCAGGTTCTTGAGTTGCGCGCCAGAAGCCAGACAAATTCAGCAATCAAGAAACTACTCGGCATGGCCGCTATTTCTGCGCGGCGGGTGAACGCCGATGGCTCCGAAGTAGAAATCCCACTGGAAGAGGTGCAGGTCGGTGACAGCCTGCGGGTCCGGCCCGGTGAAAAAACTCCGGTTGACGGAGTCGTCCTTGAAGGCGGCAGTTCAATTGATGAGTCACTCGTCACCGGCGAGCCAATCCCTGTCGAGAAAGTCCCCGGTGACAAAGTCATTGGGGCGACTATCAACGGCCCGGGTTCGTTTATTATGCGCGCCGAGAAGGTCGGCTCGGACACCTTGCTGTCACGAATCGTTACTATGGTCTCGGACGCGCAACGCAGTCGGGCGCCAATTCAGAAACTTGCCGATATCGTAGCCGGTTACTTTGTGCCGATAGTTGTTCTCATTTCAGTGACGACATTCATTGTCTGGGCGGTTTGGGGGCCAGAACCGGCGCTTGCGCTGGCGCTTATCAACGCTGTGGCAGTGCTGATAATCGCCTGCCCATGTGCGCTGGGGCTTGCGACTCCGATGGCCATCATGGTCTCAACCGGCAAAGGCGCAACTATCGGTGTGCTGTTCAAGAACGCCGAGGCGATTGAAGTCATGCGCAAAGTTGATACTCTGGTTGTCGACAAGACCGGAACACTCACCGAAGGCAAACCGACTCTCGTGACAGTTAAAGCCACAGACGGCAACGAGAAACGCATACTTGAGCTGGTTGCGTCACTTGAGCGCGGCAGTGAGCATCCTCTTGCCGAAGCAATCGTGCGTGGCGCAGAAGAGCGCGGCGCGCAAATCAGCAAAGCTGTTGACTTTGAATCGATCACCGGCAAGGGTGTGCGTGGTGTGGTTAACGGAGTGAAGGTTGAACTTGGCAACAAGAAGCTGATGGACGACATTGGCGCTGATTTCTCAGCGCTCGCAGACGAAGCCGACACTCTTCGCGGCGAGGGACAGACAGTGATGTTCATTGCTCTCGACGGAAATCCTGCCGGCTTTATTGGTGTAGCCGACCCGATAAAGGCAAGTACGCCCGATGCAATCAAAGCGTTGCATGCCGAAGGAATACGCATCGTCCTGTTGACCGGTGACAATGAAACGACCGCCCGCGCGGTTGCCACCAAACTGGGCATTGATGATGTGCAAGCCGAGGCCATGCCGGACACCAAAGCTGAAGTTGTCAAGAAGCTTCAAAGCGAGGGACGGATTGTGGCGATGGCCGGTGACGGTGTCAATGACGCTCCGGCGCTGGCTTCGGCTCATGTGGGGATTGCAATGGGCGCCGGGGCCGATGTCGCAATGGAAAGCGCAGGGGTGACACTTGTCAAAGGTGACCTCAACGGGATAGTCAGGGCGCGTGTGCTCAGCCGTAAGACAATGGCCAATATCAAACAGAATCTGTTCTTCGCATTCATCTATAACGGACTCGGCGTGCCAATCGCCGCCGGAGCCCTCTACCCATTCTTCGGGATACTGCTCAGTCCGATTATTGCCGCCGCAGCGATGAGCTTCAGCTCGGTGTCGGTGATTGTGAATTCATTGCGCTTACGAGGTGTGAAGATATGACCAGAGTAT
>CAZFAL010000078.1:0-13243 GCA_964516945.1 uncultured Ignavibacteriales bacterium | reverse complement strand
CGCAATGCCATATTCGGCGAGAATCTTGCTGAGACGGTGAACTGCGATATAGTCCTTGCTACATGTGAAACAGTGTGTGAACACTGCATATTGAAGAATCTGCCCGGCTGGAATCTCCAGCGCCCCGGCGAGTTGTTCGCCGGTTGAGCCGGGGAATCGAACTTTGTGTGTTCGGGTATTCTCGCGCAAATCTGTGTTTGATGTGATCTCTGACGGCATGGATGAATCGCTCAGGTTGAACTGGTTGAACTGTCTTGTTTACGAATCCTGTCCGGCTAGTTTTTGCAAACGCGCCAGGCGCTCCGATTCATTTTTGACCAGCCAACTGTCTTTGGAAAGCTCTGCATACGCCTGCGCAAAGAACGTCCGTCTTTTCTCCTGTTCATTCTTGAGTAGGTACAATTCTCCCAGCTCTTCGAAAACATAACCGTCCGGTGTCCCGCTTTGTTCATATTCTTTCAGCAACGCTTGCTGAATCTCCAGCGCCTCATCAAGCCGGTTGACATAGCGATATCCTTTGGCGACACACCACCGCGCGATATTTATCCGCTCCGGATTGCCGATTCTCCGCTGATAGTCCAGCGCCTTTTCAAAATGTTCAAGCGCTTCGTCGTAGCGCTCCTGCTCAAAACAATCCCAGCCGAGATTGTTGTACAACGACCCCAGCCAGCCACGCGCGCGTTCATCCTGTGATTGTTCCGCTATATCCACACCGATGAGGTTCCACTTTTCCTTGTCGGCCTGCTCCGGTGAGGCAATCGCTATCATATGCGCCGCGTCAATAGTATAGAAGTCCGCGCCCATGCTTTTAGCAAGCTCATAGGCCTTTTCGAATAACGGTAGAGCTGTCTTTTTCTTTTCGGCGGTGTTGTATGTCCGGCCGCGCTCGAGCCAGTAGCGAACGTTCACTGCCGGAAGATCATCGGATAACTGCGCTTCCACTTCATCAAGAATCCGATGCGCCTTATCGAAATCATATTGCCGTGAATAGGTGCGCGCAATCTGTGTTTTCAGTTGCAGAACATAGCCCTTGTCAGCGCGTTGTTCAGTTTCTGAGAGTATTTGCAAAAATCTCTCACGGGTCTTGTTCAAATCGTTGTAATCCCAGACTGTGTACAAGTCCGGGAGAGAGGTGGTAGCGCTCATAGTCTTATACCGTCTTATACCTTATTCAGAAACATTGTCAGAAGACGCTTCACTTTCAGGCTGACCAACTTCAAATACAATTGTCTGCAAATCCAAAGCTGAGCTTGCCCCGATGAGCGCGTTCAGGTCCGGATAGGAGGCTTTCGGTAGCGCTACGTGCGTGAGATTCACACTCTGGTTGATTTCCAGCTTATTCCCACTGAGCTGAAAATCGCTTTCTGCGCTGCCAATAGCATTGCTGAACGCCACCGTATCGAGAGGAGTAGAAATGCTCCAATTTTCCGGAAAAGTAACGGCAATAGACTTCTTGTACACCCGGTCAAAATAAATGTGAATGGGATTGTGCCGTTCTTTTTTTTCGGACTTACTCTGTTTTTCCGACAGAGGAGAAAGAAGCCCGCTCGTTTTGAAAATCACTTCTTCAGGTGTGACAGTCACGAGGTTGTCGATTGTGTAATGAAGATTCACTATCAGAGGTTTTGAATCGTCATCATTATTCACCAGTTCATAGTCGGCAAGCGCAATGTCACCTTCCTGATATTCCAGCATGTCCTCAAGCTCTTTTTTGAGTTCATCCTGCTTAGTCAGTCTGAAATACTCGCGCCAGTTATATGCAAACACACCCCGGTAAGTTTTTGTTTCTGTCACATCTATCAGACCGTTCTCATTTATATTCAGCGTATACGCTTCTTCATGAGTGTTATCTGTCAACGAGCCCTTGGGTGTAACAAACGACCGGAAGGCCGCCTCTTTGTCGGCAATCACCAATGCCATCTGCCCCTGATAGCGTTTGGGTGTATAGTCAAGCGGGATATGCTTAACATACGGAAGCGCAATCAATGTGTCTGTGGAAAACATCACCGCAACGGCAGGAGTGTAAAGTTGTTCGCCGGAAAAAAACACTTGATCGAAATATCCGTCTTCGGCGGAATGCACCAGAACATAGCGAGCGTCAAAGTTTCCGTAACGCAGCAGTGTTTGCGCAAGGCCGGTGATATCAAAGATTGAACCGCCACGGTCTTTGAGGGTTTTGTAGGCATTGCCTTTTTGGAACTTACCGCCGGTGTCAATACTGTCACGCACGAACCGGAGTATAGCAAGCGCGGAATCACGTCTTGTTGGAGCGTCGGCAACAACACTGTCAAAGGTTTCTTTGAGAAGGCGGTCTTTCTTACCGAGTTTCTTCAACGTGTATTTGCGAAACCGTTCGGTGTATTGCTCCCAGCTTGTAATCTTATCGAGCGTTGCGCCTTTCATTTCCAGATCCACGATACGCAACTGAATATAGTCGGCCATTTCTTTGAAGAACGGGCTGAATGGCTCATCCTCGACAGCGGGGATGTTATCCTTCGTGATTACCAATGACTTTTTCTTGTGATCTGGATCATAGACTATCCTGGACCTGGGAACCGTACCGGGCGCAGTCATCTTGACACTAATGTCCCACCAGTCAGGATAAAGATAGGAAAACGATACATGTTCACAGGGGATTTCGTATTGAAGGTAACGCTCATATTCAAGCGGAGGATTCGTTAGCGGAACATTGTAGGAGAAATCGTAGCCGTAGTCAACGAGCGTGCCCTTTTTGACATCAGGAATCACAAACGCATAGTCATCATAGCCGTTGTCATCCTTTTCAGTGCGGAAGTCACTAATAGTGTAATTGCGAATATTCCCCTCGGGCGAGATTACCTGCAGGAAGAAATTGTCCGGCTTGGCTGATAGACGAATTGTTGTCAGCCAGTCCGCCTCGGGGTTCAGGATGACATACCTGTCTCTGTTGACCATGCTGAATGTCCACTTGTTGCCGAGACCGAACAGATTAACACCAATGGCCTGGCCGACATCTTCCTTGAAACCCGCATGCTCGGCTGAAAACTCACGGCTGAGATAGACTCCGTCATAATCACCATAGAGTCTCTCCAGTCGCTCAAGGTCAATCGGCGTTGTTTGCTTTTGTGTTTTTTCCGGTTGGGTCAGGTATGTCAAACGCGGAGCGCCGGTGCACCCGGCAAGAGTGACAATTGTCAGGGCTGTGAGTAGAGAAAATGTGGTGAGCGCCGTTCGTTTCATTGCCTGTTCCGTTTCTATTTGCGAGGGTTGTCGTTTTTCAACTTCAATGTGTACATGTTCTTTTTTTCACCAAGATACTCTTTGCAAAACTGCAGGTATTGTCGTTTGTCCGCGCCGGCGAAAACTTTCTGTGTCCGGAGAAAAGAATACTGTGTCTGTAACGCCGGGGTTGATGAGAGTGTGTCAGTTGCAGTGGACTCAGATATGGCGCACGAGCTTGAAAACAGGTACGTGTGCTGTTTGTTTGCCGCAGAAGCTGAATCGTCTCCAAGAAGTAATGAATCCGGAGCCAAAGCGCCGATAGCATTGTGCAATGTGACTTGCAATCGCACACCTTCCAGACCTTCAAACATCAACGGTAAGCTATCATCCTCACGGGAGAGAACCTCATTGTCAACTATCACAAAGGGTGTCACAGGCAGATAGATGTTGCGTTTTGTGGTAATAACAAACTTGCTCAAGTCGGCCTTGAACGCCACGCGCATCGCAGTGTCATTTGCGCTGACAACAGTCAAACTATCAAGCGCGATATTGCGCAGCGCTGAACTGATTGCATTGCGGGTTTGACGCTCTGTCTCACTTGCGGTCAGTTCCATTTGTCCATAGAGGGCCATAGCGAGATAGCCATTGCGTAACGTCGCCTGCCCGGTTCCTTTTTCGAGTGAGTCAGCGCTCGCCGAAAGGACGATGTCCAGCGAGATGTCATTGTTCGCAGAAAACAAGGAGCCGGTGCGCGGTTTGGCGGAGTCAAGAATCAATGTATGCGCGCCAATTATTGATTCCGGGATAGTAGCGAATGACCAGCGGCGCGCGGTCGGATCAAAATACACCGCTGAACTGTCATCCTGATAGTAGCAAATCACATGATTATATTGACGGACATGCTCTCCGGAAAACGGTAGATAGTATGATGAAGCCACCAGCGCCATTTGTACCGGTATATCATGTTCCTTCGCGATAGCCGAGACAAGGCAGGCCCGGTCTTTGCAATCTCCGTACATATTGGCCAGAACTGTTTGCGGCGCGTGAGGAACGATTGTGTGCGCGGAATCCTCCTCGGCAACGTAGCGGATATTGTTTCTGACATAATCGTCAATGACCGCCAGTTTGTCGGCAATACTGTTTACGCCCTGAATCTCCTCGTTAAGCGCTCCCCTGACACTATCCGCGAGCGTCGGTTGCAGAGGCGTTAACCCTCCATACCAGTCAACAAAATCCGCAACGCTGGTCGGCGTGAGGTCTGTGTCACCACGTGTCACTGTCACAAGGACAGCGGCAAGGATGTCATTGTAGGAATAGTATGGCAGGCGTCGCTCACCGGGAATGGAATCGAAGGCCAGTGTGGTAAGTTTCTCTTCACGGGTAATTGTGTACGGAAGAATCGAGCGGGGGAAGAAGAATTCAAAACTAAGCTGTAAGTCAGCGGGATGTTCAAATGTCACTTCGAAGCGCTTGACATAATCGACATTCGGCACACGTATCATCGGTAAATAAACGATGTCGGTAAATTTGCGCTGGTATTCAAAGGATAGAGAGTCGCCGACAGTCATATTTGACGGATACTCAATGCCATAGACTTTATTATGCTCAAAGAAAATGTCTTCCGGCCGTTGATAGTGAAAGGCGATACGGTTTTTCTTGAGCTTCTTACCGTTGAGCCGCGCTGACAAATGTTTTACACGGGAGTCAGAGTCCTCAAAAACATAGAATTCGGTATTGTATGTTGCGCGTTCAGCGAGCAGGACACGAGTCTCCTGTACTTTGCTTGAAAGTGACACACGGGAGCCGTGTTTCTTCAGCTTGTAATGATAGGAGCGTGTGAACGCATAATCCGGGTCAGGCAGATTGTCAGCGACTGACTGACTGCAGGTAAGCGCCTGCGTGACGAACACTAGTACACATGAGAAAATGAGCGTCAGGCGCCATTCATTTGGCGCGCATTTCAAATGGCGGCGGCAATTGATTTTACTTGTCTTATGCATGGTTGAAATTGGTGTGGACTTCTACGTTCTACCTGAAGCCCTTTGAGACTTTGTTGAAAGTAGCGAAAACGACAGGCCTGTGCAAGGCGCCCACGCTGACAAACCGGTGTCAACGAATGTTTGACTTCCTGTGGCGCCTTTTGTACTTTTTTCCAAGATGCGCCCTGTAAATGAGTTATGGGGCGGGGAGTCTGGAGAAAGTAAGGAAAAAGGGGGGATTGTCATGAATCTCATTTCGGACAGGACAGCCCTGATCCACACAGAAAACGCCTTCAAAGTCGGCCCCTATATTCGGGAGGTCGAGGCCGACGGCAGGCATGTCGTTAGGTGCAATATCGGCGAGCCGGATTTCCGCCTTCCAGAGCATATTCGCGATGAGGTCAAACGTCAGCTCGACCTCGACAATGTTCACTACACCGACCCGCAGGGTATCATCGGGCTCCGACAGGCGGTCGCCGATTCAATCTCGGCAACACGCTCAATCGGTGTTTCTCCTGAACAAGTTGCCGTGTTTCCCGGAGGCAAGCCGCCAATCGGGCTCTGCCAGCAAACCTACTGCAATCCCGGCGATGAAGTCATCTACCCCAGCCCCGGGTTTCCGATTTATGAATCATTCATCCGCTATGTCGGAGCTGTACCGAAGCCGTTGCATTTGCGCGAAGAGCTCGGGTTCAGTATGCGTGGCTCTGATCTCGCAGAACTGATTACATCAAAGACCAAACTTATCTATCTTAACTTTCCTTCAAACCCTACTGGTGGAGTCGCAACAGCCGAACAGCTCGAAGAAATCGCCGATGTCATCAAAACAAAGTGTGACCCCAATGTGCGTGTCTATTCCGATGAAATCTATGAGAACATTGTTTTCGACGGCGCCAAACATTTGAGCATTGCTTCGGTTGATGGCATGCAGGAGAAGACTATTATCGCCAGTGGCGCCTCAAAATCCTATTCCTGGACCGGTGGCCGCATCGGCTGGGCGGTGTTTCCGACTGTTGAGGAAGCGAAGTTATTCACAAATCTGAATATCAATTATTTCTCCTGCATCCCGCCCTACAATCAGGAAGGCGCGCGAGTGGCGTTGACCTCGCCGAAAAGCGCCGAGTCAATCGCTGAAATGGTCACTGCGTTTCAGGAGCGCCGGGATATGGTGATAGCGCGGCTCAACAACATCTCCGGAGTCACCTGCCAGAATCCCAAAGGCGCATTTTATGTCTTCCCGAATATAGCCGGTGTTGTCAAAGCGCTTGATATTGAAAGTCGTTTTGCTGAGTTACCGGAGGAGATACAAAACAAAACCAGCCCCTCGACGTTGTTCCAGATGTTCCTGCTGTTCCGGCATGCAGTCGCAACGATGGACAGGAAATCATTCGGGCAAATCGGAACCGGGGGACAACATTACTTACGGCTGTCAATCGCGACAGCGCTTGATGAACTACAACTTGCAATGGACCGTTTAGAAACGGCGGTGGTAGACCATGACGGATTCAATGACTTTATCAAAGACGGAAAACGTCTCTTCTGAGATGAAACAGAACACGCGTTTTGAACTCAATCTCGCCGAGCGCGGAACATATTTCGCGCAAGTCGGCGCTGACTGCCCGCAGAAACTCGATAGTGACACTGTTTCTGCGCTAACAGCGCTGGATTTGATTTATCGCACACTTTGCGCGGTAATGTTCAATCATTCCTCATCGGGACATCCCGGCGGCAGTGTATCCTCCGGTAGAATTGTCGAAGCGCTTCTCTATCAGAACACGCGCTACAATTTCAGTGACCCCAATGATCGCACCTCAGATTATATGATTTACACCGCCGGCCACAAGGCGCTGGGGATGTACGCCATGTGGGCCTGTCGTAATGAAGTGATGCGTATCACGCATCCTGATGCGCTCCCGCAGGATGTGCTACAACAAATGCGCCTTGAGGACTTACTCGGCTTCCGCAAGAATCCGGTGACAACTACACCGCTGTTCAAGAAGTTTCAATGCAAGCCGCTCGACGGTCATCCGACTCCGCAGACACCGTTTGTCTGGATTTCCACCGGTCCGAGCGGGGTCGGTGTGACTGCCGCAACCGGTATGTCGCTGGCGCTGAAAGACCTCTATCGTGAAACTGCGCCCTATGTGCACATTGTCGAAGGCGAAGGCGGGATGACACCGGGACGGGTCAGTGAGGCTTTGGCTTCCGCAGCGTCCTCGGGATTGAATAATTTCATCATGCATGTCGACTGGAATCAGGCGGCGATTGACTCGAACCGTGTCACACGCGAGGGCGACAAGCCCGGTGACTATGTGCAATGGGATCCGCGAGAAATGTTGATGACGCAGGGCTTCAATGTCATTGAAGTCGCCGATGGTTTCGATTTCCAGCAGGTAGTCAGCGCGCAACAACAGGCGCTGGAGCGGTCACGTTCAGCTAAGACACCAACTGCGCTTGTCTATCACACCACCAAGGGCTGGCGCTATGGTATCGAAGGCAAAAAGTCACACGGCGGCGGTCACAAGTTTTATAGTGACGGTTATTATGAAGCGATAGCGCCGTTTGAAAAAGAGTTCGGTTTGCAATTCCCGCGCTTTGAGGGTGAGAAGACACCTGCAACAGTCGAACAGGCGTTCTATGATTCATTGCTGGTAATCCGCAAAGCATTCGAGTCACGCAAAGAACAAACAGCATTGCTCGGCAACATGATTGTCGAACGCAACAAAGCGCATCAGTCGGCAAAACCGAAACACACCGGCGCCAAGCCGGATCTCGGCAAACTCTTCGAGGGTGACACTATCACACCGGAGAATCGTCCTGAGAAATGCAAATATGAATTCGGCTCACAGCAAACTCTACGCGGCGCATTGTCACATGTGTTGAACTATATCAATCACGAAACGAACGGCGCCCTGCTGGCGGCGTCTGCGGATGTCTATGGCTCTACCAACACAACAGGCATCGGCGCCGGATTCGCCGAGGGGTTCTGGCATGCGCAAAACAACCCTGATTCACGAATTATATCCGCCGGTGGCATTTGTGAGGACGCAATCGGTGGTATCAGCTCCGGAATTTCGACAGTAGGTCAGCATATTGGAATCGGCTCGTCCTATGGCGCCTTCATCGTGCCATTGAATGTTATCAGCGCGCGGACACATAGCATTGCCCAGCAGACAATCCGTCACCGCAATCCGAATGAGCCGTACAAACCGTTCATTGTGCTTTGCGGTCACACCGGAATCAAAACCGGTGAGGACGGCCCGACTCATGCCGAGCCGAATACCCTGCAAATCTTTCAGGAAAACTATCCGCGTGGGACAATGATTACGCTCACTCCCTGGGAGCCGCATGAACTCTGGCCGTTGACAGTCGCCGGGCTCAAAGCCCGCCCGGCGGTTCTGGCGACGTTTGTGACCCGTCCCAATGAAACAGTCTATGACCGCGCCGCGCTCGGACTCGCTCCGGCTGAGGACTCTGTCAAAGGGGTCTACAAGTTGTATGCCTCTGAAGGCAAGCCCGACGCAGTGATTGTCTATCAGGGCTCGGATGTCGCGAATGTCTTTGTGCAGGGTGTCTTGCCCAAACTCAAGGAGCGCGGACTGAATGTTGCTGTGTACTATATCTCCAGTGTCGAACTTTTTGACCGGCTCGATGAGTCAGAGCGCAATGCGATTTATTCCGCTGAGACAGCGCAAAAGGCGATGATGATCTCCGGCTTTACCCTGCCGACCACCTATCGCTGGGTGACATCAGAAAGAGGCCGTCAGGCGACACTCTACCCGCACAAACACGGCGAATATCTCGGCAGTGGCACCGGCGAAATGTGTATCGAAGAAGCCGGCCTCGACGCTGAGTCGCAGTTGCAAGCGATTGAGGCCTTCGTAAAGGGCTGATCGTCCGAAAAACAGCGTCCGCGCCGAAAGCTATAACTTGTTATGGTACAAGTACTTGCCTCTTTGAAGGGATGTTTTCTTGACTTGCGGGGAACTTTTTTGTTAACTCTGGCGTATATCATACCGACCAGTATGTATGTGGTCGTTGTGAGGAGTCAAGCAGTATGGGCAATATGAGAACGAAAACCAAAACAGCGCCAAAGGTCCCCTGCAAGCGGGACCCGGACAAAACACGCGATCTGATTCTGTCGGCGGCCTTTGAGGAGGTCTATCGGCATGGCTTTCAGGGCGCCAGTTTGGATACGATTCTCACCCGCGCCGGAGTCACCAAAGGAGCGCTCTATCATCACTTCGCCAACAAGCTCGAGCTGGGCTATGCGATTGTTGATGAGGTGATTATGCAGAGAATTCAGCAGGCCTGGCTGGATCCGATTGAAGAAGCGGAGAATCCCATTGACGCCCTTCTTGGTATTCTCAATACGCAGGGAGAAAATCTGCGCGGAGAGATGATGGAAGCCGGCTGTCCGCTCAACAACCTCGCCCAGGAAATGTCACCGCTCGATGAGGGATTTCGTATTCGTCTCGCGGCTGTTTTCGACCGTTGGCGCGCCGGTATCGCTCAAGCTCTTGAAAAAGGAAAAGAGCGCAATCAGGTGGCCGAACATGTCAATGCAACCGGTGTCGCCACATTTTTTGTCGCGGCTATTGAGGGGTTTGTCGGCCTGCTGAAAAGTAGCCATGACACCTCGATTCTCAGCGCCGGCGCCGAACTGGCCGGATATCTGGAGGGATTGCGCCCTCAATAAGTGTTTTCATCACAGCGAGCCAATTAGCAATTCAAACAGCGCCATTCAATTAGCGAATAATCAGAAACGAAATAGTGTAACACATTCATTCTAATCTCTGAGGAGGAGAATTTCATGAACACGGTAAACAACACAGCAAACATACCAACCAGTCGGAATGACGCGGATGTAAACCCTGGACAGGGTAGCGGCAGACTAACCGGCAAAGTGGCTGTCATCACCGGTGGCGCCAGTGGTATCGGCCTGGCAATCGCCGAGGAGTTTGACAAGCAGGGAGCAAAGGTAGTTGTCTTTGGTCGCAATGAAAAGACAGCCGAAGTAGTCTTTGATAAACTCAGTGACAAAACACTGGCGGTCAAAGGTGATGTCACCAGTATTGCAGATCTGGATAAGCTCTACACAGAAACATCAGAGACCTTCGGTAAAATCGACACACTAATTGTCAACGCCGGCGTGGCCAGGTTTGCGCCAATCGACGCAGTCGATGAAGAGCATTTTGATTATCACTTCAACATCAATGTCAAAGGAGCGTACTTCACAATCCAGAAGGCGTTGCCGCATCTCAATGACGGCGCCACAATAGTGCTGATTGCTTCAGCGGTGACGCAAATCGGCATGGCCAACACCAGTGTTTATAGCGCCACCAAAGCGGCGCTCCGTTCACTGGCGCGCACCTTGTCCACCGAGTTGTTGCCCCGTGGTATTCGTGTCAACACACTCAGTCCGGGACCGATAGACACGCCGCTGTTCGGCAAAGTCGGACTCTCACAAGAGCAAATCGAAGAGTTTGGCGCCGGATTGTTGGAGCAACATCCGATGAAACGCTTCGGCTCACCTGCGGAGATGGCCAAAGCGGCGTTATTTCTGGCGTCTGATGACTCTTCGTATGTCGCCGGGGTTGAGTTGTTCGCTGACGGTGGGATGTCACAACTATAATATTGCGCAATGACTGTAGCGTCCGGCCAACGCTCTCTAATGGGCGTTGGCCGGATTGCGAAAAAGAAAGGCCTCATGATGAACTTACTTTCATTGATAGCGCCAATCATGATTGGCAGTCTGATTATCTATTCATTGATAGCGCGTTGGTATGTTTTGCCGAAACTGCGAACATTGTCTTTTGTCGACGCCTTTACGCCGCTGTTGCTGTTGCATTCGGCAAGATATATTGGTCTGATGTTTCTCTCCACCGATGTCGCCCGGACAGGGATGCCGCAGGCGTTTGCGCAACCGGCCGCCTACGGTGATTTGTTCACAGCGGCGCTGGCGGCGGTTGCCTTGATTGCAGTGCGGATGAAATCCAAAAGCGCGACGATGTTGATACTGTTGTTCAATGTTGTCGGGACGGTTGACCTGCTGTATGCGGTCACTGTTGGAGTTCTCAATAGAGCCACAGCATATATGGGAGCGGCATATTGGATACCGGCGGTAATCGTCCCGGTGCTTCTGGTGTCACATGTATTGGTATTTCAACTGCTGTTCAAACCGAAAGGTTCAGTGGAAGCATAAGTCGGATACAGTCCTCTGTCAGGCTCAAATGGATTCTGAGTCCCTGACAGAATGACAAAAAAACCCGCAACCAATTTCGATTGCGGGTTTTTTCTTTTGAAATCAAGCGGCTTATTGTTGGCGCTTACCGGTAATTCGCAAATTCCATGTGAATATCCAAATTACTTTCTTTGAGAAGCTTCTGGACTTCCTGCAGGTCATCTTTCTTGGAGCCGGTGATACGCACCTGCGCATCCTGAATTGTCGCCTGCACTTTGATCTTGGCGGCCTTGATGACTTTCACAATTTCTTTGCACTTCTCGGTTGTGATGCCGGATTGAATATCAATTTTCTGGCGCACTGAACCGGCGGAAGCGTCTTCAACAGTGTTGAACGTCAGCGCCTTGAGCGGCACATTGCGCTTAACCAGGCGGGTTTCAAGAATATCGACTACGCTCTTGAGCTTGAATTCGTCCTCGCTGGCAATGACGATATTGTTTTCACCCTGATTGAGCGTAATAGTTGTCTTGCTGCCTTTAAGATCATAACGCTGAGTAACCTCGCGCGTGGCCTGGTTGACGGCGTTGAGAACCTCCTGCAGGTCCACTTTTGAAATTACATCGAATGAATACTTTGCGGCCATGTTAGCTCCGCCTTTCTGATACGTTTTCAGAGAATCATGCTCGTTAGTTCTTGCCGGGCAAAGAGCGGGTTCACTGAACTGGCACGCCTCCGCCTATTGCGGGAATATACATCAAAATACAATTTGTGGAAGAGCAGTCCGGTATCTGTTTGCTTGTCGGCGTCCGTGGCGCTGTAATGCGCTGATATATAATGAGTTGTGCGGTGATAGGGTGCGAAGTGTCCCAACCCCGTTTTTGTCTTCTGCGAAAAGAATATAGCTTGAAAAAAGAATATAGCTTGAAAAAATATAGCTTCGAGAATTTAACATACGCATATTCCCCTAAGTAGTCGTCAGGGCATTCGAAACAGCAAAAAGCTAACTTTGCGGAACAATCATTCCGCTGTTGTGTTTTTCAAACGAGGTCTTGATGGTGAAGAGTCGTGAATGTATTCGGCTATGCGCCCCTGTCCGGCCTTGAGAGTGTCAATATGTCAAAACAGCAATATCTCAGAACAGGAAGCAAAATAATTCATAATTCACTACTCACATTTAACTCGTTCTTGAAAGGAAAATCGAGAAAATGAGAATTGTACGCACTATTACAACCGCGCTGGCGCTTTCGGTGTCGCTCACACTTGCGCTGGGCTCCCTCGCTTCGGCAAAGGGAAATCCCTGTAACCCGTGTAATCCTTGCAATCCCTGCAAGATGAAGGGCAAGAAGTTTATCATCGGTAGCCCGAAGAACTCCGCGACGTTCACCAGCGAGGCTCCACTGGAGCACATCGTCGGAACATCCAACAAGCTCTCCGGCTATGTCATGTTCAACCCCTGCAACCCTAAAGCAGGTGGCTCAGGAATGCTTTCGATTCCTGTAAAAAGTTTGAACACCGGTATTCCAATGCGCGATAAGCATTTGGCCAGCGCTGACTGGCTTGACGCAAAGGCCAATCCGAATATTGAATTCACCATCAAGAAAATGAAGAACCTCAAAGAGGTCAGCAAGAAGAAGGGCGCCATGACCTTTGAAGGAACTGCGATGGGTGAATTCTCGCTACATGGGAAGTCCAAGATGATGGAAGTTCCGGTGCGTTTTACATTCCTCAAAGAATCTGATATGACCAAAATGCAGTCCGAAGGGAATCTATTGGTGGGACGCGCAAGTTTTGATGTGTCATTGAAGGATTTTGATGTGCCTTCAGCGAAGTTCCGCAAGATTATGGTCGCCAAGGTCAGTAATTCAGTTACTGTCTCTGT
>CAZFAL010000077.1:0-13687 GCA_964516945.1 uncultured Ignavibacteriales bacterium | reverse complement strand
ACAATAAACCCTTCAGTTTTATCGCTGAAGGGACTCAAACTCAAAAATGGCGGGGAGGCAGGGATTCGAACCCTGGGTACAGCCATTAGCCATACAATGGATTAGCAATCCACCGCCTTCAGCCGCTCGGCCACCTCCCCTACGGCAGTTTCTGCCGGGTATCGTCGCCGGCCGAGGGCCGACAGCGACGTCCGATGATAGCGGAGCAAAATCGAATTGTCAAACCGAAGACAGGATTAGAGCTAATGAGAGATAAGGCTGGATGTGGAAAGGATAAGAAAACTCTATTGCGCTTCTTCTTGATACGGGTCCATGACAACCCTGCCGGAATAGCAACACATCGAGGTCGGCCCACGCTCTTCTTTAACGTCATGGTACACTATCCCGAATTGCGCCTTGACACCCGGGTAGAGCGTCTTGGTTGCGATGATTCTTGCATCGAGCAGGGATTCGATTTCAGCTGTGAGCTTGGCCTTGATATCTTCAAGTCCCTTGAGATTCGCCGGCAATTCCTTGCTGAACTGGCGCAGTTTATCGAGAGCGGCCTTTTGTTCATCAGGCAAGGAGCCATTGAGCTCAAGCCTCACAAGACCATAGATTGCTTTCTTAACCCGCTTCTCATCCTCGCCAAGCTGCTCTATCTCATCCTCGACTTCCTGCAATTCCTGGCGCAGGTTTTCATCACCGGCGACCTTCAAGGTTGTGAGCGTCCAGGCGTCATTGCCGAGGTTGGCGGCCTTGATTTCCTCTTCGGCGATAACCACACCTCCACAGATACGCCCTTCGGGCGCCGTGGTAAAGACTTTGCTACCTGCTTCAAGACGTGCGTTCAGAGCATCGCCGCCTATCTTGATATCATGACCGGCGATGATATGCTGTCCCTCTACGTGCTGGACAGTAACATTGCCTTCGGCCTTAACAAGCCCTTCGCCACGCCCGGTAAAACCGGATTTAATCAGGATATTACCGCTGGAAATAACTTCAGCGTCTTCGACTGCCCCATGTATCTCTACGTCACCGTCAGCATGTACTTTGAATCCGGCGCGGACATCACCGTTGACACGAATTGAACCCGGAGAATGAATATTGCCGGTCGAAAAGTCCACATTTTCGGCCACAGTAACAATATCACGCACAGACACCTGATTACCGCGAGTGAAAACAATCGCCCCGCTCACATCGGCAATCAATTCCAACCCATCCTCAGAAATGACTGTGTTCGTCCCTTTTTGAAGCAGTCTATCCTTGCCGGCCTGCGCAGACAACTCGTTGCCGTCAACTCCTCTGCCGGGTTCGCCGGAAGTCGGCAACGTCCGTTTCATCAAGACACTGCCCTTTTTGACACCCTGAATGAAATTCACTTCATGGTAGTCAATTCGCCCACTCTTGTCGGCCTTTGGACTGTGGTCAGGCGCTACGTCAAACATGCAGGTGATTTGCGCGTCTCGTCCGGCAACCGGAGGATCGCCCTCAGCGACGATTACTATCTCGTCAAACGGCCCCTCTTGCGGAAGTTTTGCAATGACGTCATCTTTGAGACCATACGTCACGCCTGCCCTCTGCAACTCTTGCAGAATCTCTTCGGAAGTAATCGGCATAGACTCTGAACCGGTCATCTGCGGAAGGCAAACGGTCGCGGTGAGACGGTCACTCGAGATCTTGACGGGAATCCGGGCTTGGGAGACTTCTGAGCCAAGTTGAGAATCGTCTTTGGT
The DNA here is from genome assembly GCA_964516945.1 of uncultured Ignavibacteriales bacterium. Lineage (GTDB taxonomy): Bacteria > Zixibacteria > MSB-5A5 > GN15 > JACZUZ01 > JAJRPJ01. The sequence goes on along the minus strand of CAZFAL010000077.1, from coordinate 11,972 downwards.
ATTAGTATTGCCGTTCATGAATCCCCTCAGTTCGCGGTAATTCTCTACTTATCGTTAGCTTGCCCAACTTGTCCGGTGGATACAGACTGACTCTTGGGGGCGCGCATTCTCCAGTACACACGCTCCACGATAACGGCAATCTCAAATCCTTTGAATGGTTTAGTGATATATTCGTCGGCGCCAAGAAGCATTGCGTCCTTAACCGTATACATATCTCCGAAGCCGGTCATCAGAATCACCCCGACTGTGGGGAACTGTTTCTTGACAAACTCCAGTAACTTGTATCCGTTTTCCTTCGGCATCTTGATATCTGTCACTACAACGTCAAACGACTTCGCCTGCAGAGCCAGACGCGCCGAGGCGACATTGTCAACGCACTCGACATTGTAGCCCTCACGCTCAAGGATACTCTTCAACAGATTGCGAAGCGTTTCCTCGTCGTCTACAATCAATACTTTGATACTTCCTCGCATAACGCCTCCGAAACAATGTCAGGGAGCTTTTCAATTGTTATCTAAATACAAAGATACCTAAATACAGCGCTACCCAAATCCAATATCACCTCAACCGGTGGACGCAATTGGCGCTAACGCTCCTCAATGCTCTACCTGAATTGTCTATTGTCTATTGTCGGCAGAAAGGAAGGCTTGATTGAGCGAGAGTTCGTTGCAGTTTCAAAATGAAACAAACGGGAAAGTTGCGATTGTCACTTATTCACCACTGATTAAATCAGCCACGCTATCAAGAAAGTCTTCTACATCCACAGGCTTTTCGAGAATAAGACGCGCCCCCGCACAACCGGACTCCCGTTTCAATCTGTCAGTTGCGTTTCCGGTCACAATCATGATCGGCAGATGCGGATACAACTTCTTTAAGCGCTTGACTGTCTCAACACCTGACAATTCCGGCATCACCAAGTCAACCGTGGCAAAGTCGTATTCTCGCTCTTTCGCCTTCTCAATGGCCTCCAGGCCGTTGTAGCACAAATCCACGTGCAGCTCCGGGACCAATTCACAGAACTCCTGAAGCACACTCCCCACCCAGGGTTCATCATCGACAACCAGCCCGCGAAATGTTTTTTGCTTTGCTTCAGATAAATTCGCAATCCGCTCACATTGTTTCAATTCAAGTTTCCTTGGCACCTCATATACCTCCATGTCATGTCGCATTCCTTCGCAGACGCCTGCAAAAGACGTCATATCGTACACGTTTATTCTCAGCGTGATTCAAGACGGTCTATTCCCTCAAGCACCCGCCTGCTTTGTTGCAAAATCGCTTCCAGCTCCTTCTTCAGATGAACCGCTTTCCGGAAATCGCTCTCCATCGCAGACACGATTGGATCTCCGGAGCTTATGGCTGTAATCAAACCACCTATTTCACGCGACGCTTTCACAGCATGATTTGTCAATGTCGAGAGATCTGCCTTGATTCTCTTCAAATCCAACGACGAACTGCGTGTCTTTGCAGATTCAATGGCAACATTCAGAGACACCAACTTGAGCCGGTCAGCCAACTCCAGCGCCCGCTTCGCGCTGATGAGCGCATCAGCTCTGCGCAATCGCTCCTGAACATCATCTGAATGTGAGACCATTTGTCCGGACTGGTCGGCGCCGGACACTGCTTTTTTGTCACCGTCAATGTTGCCCTCGACGCCCGCGTCGTTCTCTTGTGACGGTTCTTCAATGTGGGCCGAAGCAGCGCCGTCACTGGCGCCGTCATTTGCGTGTATGTCTTCGCTTTCCATGAGTTGCTTTCAGTAAATGATGTCCGATATCAGGTGTGTCTTATCCTGTGTCAACTGTTGCACACGCTAACGCTATTTCAGTTTCATTGTTCTTAGAATGTCAGCGGCTATTTCATCTGCGGCTTTCCATTCCAGCTTTGCAAATAGCGCCGGCTTCTCGGACGCCGCAGTCCGTAAGCCGGCTTTGTTCGGGTCATTCTCCAATGGCTGCCATTGCTCCCTGCTTTTGAGTGTTATTTCAAAATCTTTTTGGACAACCATTCGTCCCTTGTCCGAATCGACTATGCGCAACGTCCCACTCAACACCGCTACCTGTGAATAGCGTGAGAGTAACAACGGAATCGAAAGTCCCTTCCGCGTTTGCAACGTTTCCTCAAGATTCGCAAGCGAAATGATATAGCGCGCTCTGTATTCAGCGCCAAACCTGGCCAGAACATCGGCGCTGACATAACCGGAGCCGGATTCATTCGCCTGCCAAAGCGAATCAGAAATAACTTCAAACTCAACGCCGCGATACCCGGAGAGCCGGTCCAGTAGTTTTGTCGCGACATCCGGTTCGCTCCAGACAGACACCGGCGTATCAACATGCACAAGCGCATGTATGCTTTGCGCATTGATGCTTGACACGGCGGCGATGCTGATACAAAGCAAACAAGCCAGCGCTCTTGCATTGTGTGATGTTTTCCGTTTTGCCATCCCGGCCTCTGCTAATTCACTTTCTTTGCTACGTCTTTCTTGGTTACATACTGCGCAAGGGCGCTTTCGGCCTGCATTTCAAAACGGTTGAACCGCTTATCCAGCAATTCCAATTCGGCGCCGGACAACACGTCCATTAACTGATCGCGACCGACAAATGAAACTCCCATCACGCCTCTGCCATCGATAATGTCCACACGACGAACAACCGCCAGCACATCAGACAAACGCACATCGCCCTGCAATGTGAACGAAAGCGCCACCAATGAGCCGGCCGCCACTAACTCCTCTGTGTCAAGAAGCGCTCCGCCAGAGGACAGATTGAGCATACTGCCTTCATGGATATCAGAACTTCCTTCAGGAGCGAATGAATCACCCGGTTGTTTAATCTGTTGAATAGAAACCGGCTCCGCAAGTTCCAGCCGGATATACTTTCGCCTGCCATCCGACTCAAGTGTGAACGGTGAGCAGACTTCAACGTTGCCGTCTAACAATTGCACTTTGTTTGTAAAACCCATTGTTCGCTCAGTCTTTCGTTGTTTATGGATTGGTTTGTCTTCCTGCAATAGTATATGTCATAATCACAGTCTGCCGTCTTGCCGCATTTTCAGTTCGGTATCGAACACGAATTTGCCGAACAGATTGACAGTTCGCTCTGTAAACTTCTTCACTTCATTCGGGAGAAAAGGAATTTCTTCGGGTAACAGAAAACTGTTCAGCAGTCGGCGAGTGATAAACTCTATTCCTATGTACGATCGTTCACCCATGCGTTGCAGCCGCCGCCATGAAGACAGGATATATTCCGGCGCAACCGGGAGTTGTTCTCTGTTGATTCTCAAGACAATCAAGTCTCCGATTACACACGATGCTGTTGCCCGTATCAGCGCTCCTGACGCCGAAAAATTATCTGACACCGTCTCATCCCAGGTCAATGATTCTAATTCGACAGGGCTGCATATCGGTCTGTCTATTGTTGCGATTTCCATTTGGAGTCTCAAAGGTAAGCGCACAGCAGTACGCCTCTGAATGTGTCGCGCATCACTGAGAACACGGATAGTGAGATACTGCCTGCCGTCATGAACTCCGGTATCAAGAATACCATCAAACTTGTAGAGCCCCTGTTCCCGGGTAAACGTCGCCTCCACCCGTTCACCATATAGTAATTTCTGTCGCGCATCAGGAAATGACACATACAGTATCCGGTTTGAAAAGTCTTCAACACGAACCGTAAATGCCTTGATAGTCTCATCCTTCAAGAAGCGAACCTGAATCTTATCCCACAGACCCAGATGTTCGACACACGTCTGCGGACGACCATCTCTAGTTTTTCCCAACCCGGCTGACATAGTCTCGTTCCAGTTGTCCAGATTTCCAGTTATCTATATATCGCGCTACCGTCTTAACTGACAGCTTCCTGCTTCATTGCATCACGATTCAAGCGACTCTGGTCCATAGTCAGCTCCAGTATTTTTCGCGCCAGAGCAGTGCGTGACTTATCATTCTGGTAACGCCGGACAAACTCCTGACCAACTTTTAGCGCGCTGTTGAAAAAGTCCTGCGCTTGTTCGTGATCGCCAAATCGACGAGACAATTCAGCTATCAAATAACACACCTGAATCTGCTGGTTACCGGCGGACACTTCCTTGCCTTCCTCGAGAGCCCGTTTATAACTCTCCGCCGCCATCTGCAATGCTTCACGCTCATTGAGTGGCACACCGTCCCATTGCTGTTTCAACGCCGCCATGGCGCTGAAAATCTCAGTAGTATCGTTCGTGTTCGAGTTACCCTCCGGGACACCGGGGCTTTCCTCTGACGCTTCAATGACTTTGAAAAGCTCGTCCGCCAGTCCTTTCAACTTCCCTTCGTGCGCAAGTATCTGCTCCTGTAGTAAAGCGCATTGTTCGTTCGACGCTTTAACATCCTGGCCACCGCCCACACGTTCGCCCAACTTCTCAAAGAGCGTTTGGCGCACTTCCTGCGTAACTTGAAGCGCTTTTCTCCAGCGTTCAAAACCGGCGTCAATATCCGTCACGGTGTCCATACCGTCACAAGCGGCGACACCACCACCGGAACCCAAACTACGGAACACCCACCCGATTCTGATATACAGACGTCCCATATCAAGATTCGCAGGACGATCATTGAGCTGCTCATCAAAAACAGCAAGGAGCAATTTCGCAAGCGCCGTTTCATCGGGGTGTTTTTCAAGGTCAATCATCTCACCAAGACGCTTGATAATCGATCCATCCTTTGCTAATTCCTCAAGGTGACGTTCTTTGATACGTTTGAGACGATATGTCTTGAATGTCGTGTCGTTCTGCCAGTTCTTAAATGTGTCATTAAACTCCCGGCTATAGAGACAATTTGCGCATGTCGCAACAAAGAACACCAGCGGATTGTAGTTATCAAACTCCGCAAAACGCCATTTGATATCTTTCGGACAAAAGTCCGTGTCACGTCCCGACTCGACATAGGCGCCGACGCGAATCGTCTCAAACCGGTTCTCCTTCTTGCAGATAGGACATTCAACCGTTGTATTGAAAAATGCTGTCTCCATGGTCCACTTCTTTGCTTCGTATGTTTAGTTTTCTTGTTTCACATTATGAGCGGCTTGAGGCGCAACTATCTGCGCGAACCCAATTCCACTAACCTCATTTCGGATTCATTGATAGGTAATTCTCTGCGAACACTCTCACTCGTCCGTCCTTCAGCCAGCATTTCTTTCGCCAGGCGGATAACATCAGAGCGATTCCGGGTGTATGCCCCGTTGGCGCTCCTCTGACCACCTGCGCCAACAGCGCTGCGATATTGCGACACTGCGCCACTGATTCTTGCCTGCCCGGCGTTTCCTCCGGCCGTAGCCCTCTGCGGAGCAATCTGACTCTGTCGCGACTGGTCGATATTGTCAAATGAGACAAACTCGTCTATCGTATCTCTTGTATCTACTGCATCTGACGGTATCATTTGCGCAGACACGCCATCTCGTTCTGAATGCTCCACCATAGTGCGAATGCTCGCTGATGTCACCGGCTCAGCATCGCCGCTCATCCGGTCGGCTTGCGAAGAGGCGACAATCGCAGCCCCCTGCTCAATGATCTCGGCGAACATCCTCCGCCAGCGACGCTTTGTCAGCATGCTATACAGTAAGACGCTCAAACCTCCTGCAGCGAGATACCCGGCGGCGTTCAAGCCGACAGCCATCAATTGCATCTTATCAAATTCGATTCCAAACATCATTGCTCCTCCTCTGAGACTCTCCGGACGGCTCTACACCTATCCTGTCACATCAATGTGACTCTGTGATTTATCTCCTGACTGATTCTGTAGATCCTTGCGCTGCATTTCAACGCTCAGCGCTTCTTGTTCTTTTGTCCCGGCCCGTTGCATTTTGTCGCCCACCGACTCTGCCGCAGTTTGTTTCACAGATTCCTGTTCTTTCGCAGTGTCCTGAGCGCCTGCGACGCTCCTGTTGGAAACATGCTCAACTGTCGCTTCTGCAACAGCATCGGCAAACTCAATGTCCACGACGACTGCTTTTGCCTTTTTGCCGGATTCATCTGTGTCACTGTCACGCCTCTTCTGTTCGCGTTTCTTGTCTTTCGGGTTACGTTTGTTGTCTCCGGCGCGTTGCGTCTTCAATAGTTGTTCATCACCAGTTGCGCGCGATAACGGACTTATTGAACTCGAGCCTATCATAACACCCTCTCACATTTGGTTTATAACCTGCTGCAAACGCGCCTCATTCAAGCGAACCGGCGTAGCGCTCCTGAATCAGGCCACGTAGCTTTCCAACCGCTTTCGTATGGATCTGTGACACGCGCGATTCGGAAATTGTCATTACCACCCCGATTTCCTTGAGAGTCAATTCCTCAAAGTAATACAGCGCTATCACAAGTTTTTCCTGCTCTGTCAGATTGCTGATGGCAACTTTGAGATACGAATGCATCTCGGCCTTAAGCGCTGTCTTGAGCGCCGACGGCTCGCTCTTGTCCTCTACCGATTCAATGCGCGGCACCTGACGGTTCTCTTCATCATGGAAAATCACTTCATCAAGAGAAAGAATTGTCGCGTTGCTCACATCCCCCATTGCGGCAAGCAACTCACCGTGCGTGCATTCCAGACGCTTTGCGAGTTCTTCCTCCGTCGGCGGACGACCATGATCATTTTCCAACGACACAGTGGCTCTGTCGATATTCCTCGCCTTGGCCCGTGTCGAGCGCGGCACCCAATCGAGAGCGCGCAATTCATCGAGAATCGCTCCACGGATTCGCGGCACGGCATAGGTTTCAAATTTGACACCTCTTTCCGGGTCAAATTTCTTGAACGCCTCAGAGAGTCCCAACACACCGGTGTTAATCAAATCCTGAATGTCGACAGAACGCGGAAAACCCATCGCCATCCGCCCGGCGACACTGCGCACCAAGGGCAGGTATAGCCCCAGCAATCTGCGACGTATCTCCGGATCACCGCTACGCTGGTAGCGCCGCCATTCAAGCGCCGCTAACTCCGAACGACGCTCACGACGTTTCTTCTGCGGTGTCATCACCTCCGCGGCGACTTCATCTACAGTTACACCTTCACCGGCAAGAATCTCGTCCACTGTATGCTCCTCATTCCGTTCTGAAATTACTGACTTTGCAACCGATTCTTTCGGATTCGTATTTTTCGTATCCGAAGTCTTCTTGGTAGAAGTTTTTTTGTCGCTGACATGCGCTTGCACACGCACGACTCGCTTCGACTGAACCGTCGTTTTTCTTGTTGTTTTGCGTTTTCCCGCAGTTGTCTGTTTCGGTGTGGTAGCCATACGCGCTATTCCTTGTTATCGGACAATTGATATTCCATATTTATTGAGTCAGCGATTCCGCTGTCATTCCCTCTGACTGTGCGATTTTTGAACAGGCGGGCCGACAATTGACCGGTCAGCGCCGACAATTGCGAGGCGATAATGGATGTCCCGCCACCGGTAAACACCGATCGCTGTCGACTGACAGCCTCACCAACGGCATGATCCTCCTGCAGAAAACCAAGCGGCAGTGGTTTCTTCCCGAGAAACCGTCCACAGAGTGTGTTAAACCGCGCAGTAATGTCTTTGGCTTCTTCCACGCCACTCACACGGTTTATCAGCAATGAGCCCAGACTACGGGGATTGTGAGACAGCAACCATTTGTACATGCCATAACTGTCCGCTATTGATGTAATCTCCGGATTCACTGTGAGAACGAAATCGTCTGAATCTGCGACAATGGTCGCTATCTGATCTTGAATCCCTGAAGGTGTATCTATCAGGATAAGATCGTAGAGTTGCAATGTTTCCCGACAATTGGTAAGGAATTCGAGCAGACGCTCCTCCGACGGCCAGTCACTCTGCCCACTGACAGACGCTGAAGCCAGCAGTGAAGCGTTTTGACCGATAGAAACGACGGCGTCACGCACGTAGCCGTGATCGGCGACAACATGCTCCATCCCATGTGTCACATTGGCGTTCGCCAGGATATGCAACGAGCCGAGACGCCAGTTCATGTCCACAAGCAACGTCTTGATACCGTTCCTACCTGCGGCAATCGCCACATTGTAGGCAATCACTGATTTCCCCACGCCACCTTTACCGGAGACAATGCTGACAATCGCCGGAGCTCCATTGAGCGCCGATCCTTCGGCCTGACGCCTGAACATCACTCTGTTTACCTGTTTCCCTGAGGACATTAGTGACTCCTCTCAAGAATGCGTCGCGCCATCGCAGCCGGATCCGGAGGCAACAAATCACCGATTGAGCCGGGGCTGTTTGTCAACGCGCAAAGTTTCAATCCGCTTTCGAGTGCGGCGGTGTAGACACCACCGAGTGTATCTGTCAAATCCGTATGCGTGACTATCAAATGTGTAGGATTGAAATGCGCAAAGCGTCTGAGAAGTCGTGTTAAATCAGAACTCCGGGTCAGGGCCGAAACAACGAGAAACACCGCTGTCGGCCGCAAAGCGTTCGCGCGCTCTTTCAGACGCACAAACTGTCGTTGGTCACTGATGTTTGAGTGACAATCAACCAGCAATGTCCGTCCGGCTTTGCGATTGATTTCGCCGCGCACATGGTTGATTTCCTCAGGGTCGATGTACTCAGCCCCCAATGCCTCACCATAGCTCGCTATCTCCTCCTGTGCGGCAATCCGAAAATCATCAAGTGTGGAAAGCTCAGTCCTGATTTTCTTCTTGAACAACAGGTCAACCGCAACTTTGCCAAGTACGGATGTCTTTCCGGAGCCAACCGGACCGACAAATAGCGCCACATCACCTGAACGCAAGTTCAAACTTGGCTGGCTATGCGCCGCGAACTCACTCACGAGCGCCTCTTCGGCAATCTGCAGTACTTGTTCCGGTGACGCTTCAGCGCCCTTTTCGTTGATTCGCTTCAGGAGCGGTCGCAATAAATGCTCAGGGATGTCCTGCGCTGTCAGCGCTCTTGCTATCGGCGCCACTGCGGCAGGAACCTCTGTGATAGTTTCTGCGCTTACATGTGAATCGAGAATCAAATCCAGCTTCTCTTCAAGCCGACTGGCAAACGTTTCCAAATCCCGTATATCTATCATGCCGCGTCTCTCTCCGTCGCGGAATTGTTCGGTAGCGTCTCGCATATCCATTCGCTCCTCTGTGACGTAATCGCCTTTGACGGAATCATCTCTGGCAGAATCTTCTCTGACTAAGTCACTTGATTCGTCAAGGTTGCTTTGTCTGTTATCTTGTATCCCTCTCTTCGGGATGCGGGCTGCGGCGTCTGAGTCCGGAGTGTTGTTAGCGCTACTCTGTGTGTTTCCATGCGCTGACAGAGTAGTTGTTCTGTCAGTCATGGCAGGCGCATCCGAGAGTGAGGCGCTCAAGGCGCCGACTGTCGGCTTTTCCAGACAGGCGGTGATTTCCACCATACGTCGTCCGACGCCACTTTCACGCACACTCAGGCCACGGGTCTTCAGCACGACAGCCTTTGAACCCAGCTCGGCGCGAATCATCTTCAACGCTCCGGCGACACTTGGCGCCACATACGATTTAATTACCATCGCCTAACCTCACTATTCCATTCGAGACGATTTCAATGTCAGATACTATTTCGTTATAACTGATAATTGCGAGCGTCGGATTACCGGCTTCAATCATCTTGCGCACCGCGAGACGGATATTCGGAGCGCAGAGACAAACCGGAACCTGGCCGTTGTCAGACATCACTTGCGCTTCACGGTTAATGGCGCTGATAATCTGCTCCATCATGTTTGGCGCCAGCGACAGCATCAGACCCTGCTTCGTATTCTGAAGCGCTTCGGCGAGTGTCTGCTCTATCACCGGATCAATGGTGAACACATGAATCTTCCCGTTATTGTCACGATACATATCAGTAATGCGACGTTTCAGCGCCATGCGCGCGTATTCGGCGAGCACTTCGGGATCTTTTGTCGCTTGTGAGTAGTCGGCGACTGTTTCAAGTATCAGCGCCAGGTCACGAATCGGAATACGTTCATTCAGCAGGGCCTGCAGTGTGCGTTGCAACTGGGAAAGTGACACGACCACCGGAACCGTATCTTCAACCAGCGCCGGGGCGGTCTCTTTGAGATTCTCCACAAGACGCGCAACTTCCTGACGGGTCAGCAAATCAGCCGCGTTTGTGCGGAGCGCTTCTGTTAGATGTGTCGCCGCGACCGCTGTCGGACGAACGACTGTGTAGCCAGATGCTTCGGCCACTTCTTTGAGATTCGGAATAATCCATGTCGCATCAAGAGAAAACGCCGGATCCTTTGTGTCAAACCCTTCCATCCGCTCCTGCACATAGCCCGGATTGATAGCCAGCAAATGGTCACCCATCAGCTCAAAGCGGCCAATCTCGACACCATTGATTTTGATTCGATAAGTATTCGAATCCAACTCGACATTGTCACGAATTCTGACCGGCGGGATGATGATGCCCAGTTCGAGCGCCAGTTCACGACGTATCGTTGAAACGCGCTCCAGCAGATCTCCACCCTGATTGGTGTCGACCATCGGAATCAAACCGGCGCCAATTTCAACCTCGACAGCGTCAACTTTGAGCAAATCTTCAGTGCGCTCTTCAACCGGCTCTTCAACCGGAACATCGGCTACAATCGCCGCCGCCGCTTCACGCCGCATGTTTTGTTTTGTGAGATAGCCCACCGCCACAACAGCGGCGCCAAGCAGGAAAAATGTTATCGTCGGCATACCCGGCACGACACCAAAAATGAACAGCATGCCGCCGGCAACCAGAATCGCCTCCGGCTTACCTGTCAATTGCTTGACAAGGTCACCACCCATATTTCGCTCAGATGCGGCGCGTGTCACTACCAAACCGGCGGCGACAGAAACAATCAACGCCGGCACCTGTGTCACCAGGCCGTCACCGACAGACAACAACGTGTAAGTCCGCAATGAATCCGTCACAGACATATCTTTCATCGCCATCCCAATCACAAAACCACCAATGATATTGATGAGCGTAATCAGAATTCCGGCAATCGCGTCGCCACGGACAAATTTCGAGGCGCCGTCCATGGCTCCATAAAAATCCGCTTCACGGGAAATCTCCGAGCGACGCGAACGCGCAGCGTCTTCTGAAATGAGACCCGCATTCAAATCAGCGTCTATGGCCATCTGCTTACCCGGCATCGCATCAAGTGTGAACCGCGCCGAAACTTCTGAGATTCGACCGGCGCCCTTCGTGATGACAACAAATTGTATGATGACCAGAATCGTAAAGACGATGAACCCGACCACATAGTTACCGCCGACAACAAAATTTCCGAATGTGTTGATGACATCACCGGCGTATCCCTCACTGAGAATCAAGCGGGTGGAAGCGACATTTAGCGCCAGACGCAACAGCGTGATGACCAGCAATAATCCCGGAAACACAGACAACTCCAGCGGCTTCTTGACATATAGTGTGGTCATCAAAACCACCAATGAAAACGTGATATTGAACGCCAGTGCGAAATCGAGGAACCCCGCCGGCAACGGGACTATCAGGACAGTCATGATGCCGAGCACGCCGACGGCCAGCATGATGTCCGATCGTTTCAGGAGTGTTTCCAACGCCCCCGCCCCGAATCCGGCGCCGCCTGGCGCCGGTGCGTTTACCGCTGTCTGTGATTCGTTAGCCATGATATATGTTTGTTTTCTGCGTCACCAATGAACTTGCGCAACCGCTTTGGCGACCTGAGATGTCTTAGATGTCTTTGCCTTTGAGCTGATAGACATAGGCCAGAACTTCTGCGACCGCCTTGTAGAGCTTCGCCGGAATCGTGGAGCCGATTTCACAGACCTTGAACAGCGAGCGCGCCAACGGTTTATTTTCGATGACCGGCACACCATGCTCGCGGGCCAGCTCTTTGATTTTCTGGGCAATCAGGCGCTGCCCTTTGGCAACGACTGTCGGAGCTTCCATGGATGACTTGTCATATTTCAAAGCCACCGCGAAATGTGTCGGGTTCGTAACTACTACATCAGCGGTCGGCACGTCCTGCATCATGCGCTTGCGAGCCAT
>CAZFAL010000076.1:7908-13832 GCA_964516945.1 uncultured Ignavibacteriales bacterium | reverse complement strand
TGACTCTGCAACTTATGTATTGTCGTCTTCTTGCGAAATCCAGGGGAAAGAGATAACAGCTTCAACTACAGTGTTCGCTGTGTCTACAGAATCAGGCGCTACGAGGTCATCGGTTCAATCAACTCTTACAAGCAATCAGGGCGAAAACTCTGTAGCAATCACTACCCAGGCAGAAGCGGTGGCGCCACCCGTTCAACAAGCTGATTACGGGAGGAAAGACACCGGTTGTGGGCTTCTCCAAGGCGGTTCATGGCCTGCTATTGCATTAGTCATCACAAATAGTCGTAGTGACACTTTGGAGTTAACTGTCGATTGGGCAGTGAATGGCTACAATGTAATTGACACCGTTCAGGGAGGAGCTAGCGCCTGGAACAGTATGGTTCAGATAATCAAAGACTTCGACCCTTGTTTGCCTCAATTGCCAAACGTCGAGTTCGTCTACAATGCAATTCAAGACAACAGGGGTGCGTTCGGAGAAATGTCTGGCCATTACGCGTATGAGATAACTCGAAAATCTGAAAATGTGGGATTCAATTTCTATAACTTCGTTCAGGCGAACGCTTACAAAGGACCGGACCCGCGAACGGGACATTATGGCTACGTAAACTGGAGCACAAGTGCATCGGTGTCGTCCAATGTCACAATAACTGTTAAGAAAAAATAGTGGCAAACAATAGTATTCTTTGTTTCCACCACCTACAACGGTACAAATTCGTCACCCTCTTCGCGGATGACTTGCTGTAAAAACTTACATGCGAGACAGGAGCGCTGTTTTTGCGCAAAAGTCCCCTGCACAACGCCATGACAAAACGTCCCGGAGACAGCCCAACAAGTCCGTCCGGCGTTTTTGCCGCCATTCTGACCGTCATACTCTTTTCGCAGAGCCGCAGGACAGATATCAAGCTCTTCAACTTTTTCCCCATCCGGCTCACGGCCGCATTTCATTATTTCCCAGCAGTTTTTCTTCAATTTCGACAATCACGCCCCCGTACGTTAGCATTCCTTCCTACTATCGACAGAAATGGTTGACTATTAAGGTAACTACGAGACTTATTTGCCTTTTGTGCAAAAAAAGCAACACGTAGCGAGATTCGCACAACGAGATCTGGCGGCAGGAAACAGGAAAGACACCAGCCAGGAATTCCCTTTACAGACGCCGGATTCGGTGGTATTCTTCACATACGGGGTAACATAGTTACTACTTAAGCTATCCCCTCCCTCAGGCCCCGACATTGATATGCGTAATGCGTTTCCAGTCAAATGGTTACGTTTAATTAAACTTGTTTGGACATCTGGCCGAAAGGAAGTACTATATGCAAACGTTGCCCCGCCCTTATAAGATTCTCGGTATATCCCTGCTTCTGACTTTGATAAGCGCCGCGATTCTGGTTTCTGATTTCACATTTCAAAAAGACTCGCCGGTAGCTCTCAGCGAACCGGCGCAAACCTCTCCCCAACCTCCGGGAAAACGCCCCAGCAACTGGTTCTTCGTGCAACGGTCATATCCTTATGACACATTGTCACAGGCCAAACGGGAAACCAGTCTGCAATTCGCACATGCTGAACTGGCGAAACTCAAGAGCAAGTCCGGTCTGCAACGCAGCGCCTCACCTCCGCCGGCCTGGGTTCAGGCGGGTCCGACGAACATTCCAGGAAGAATTGTGGATATTGAGGCTGTTGCCGGAAACAATTCCACAGTCTATGCCGGAAGCGCCGCCGGGGGTGTGTTCAAGTCCACCGACGCGGGGATATCCTGGACACAGGTGTTTGAGAATTACGGGAGTTATTCCATCGGTGACATTGCAATTGATCCGAACAACCCGTCGACTATTTATGTCGGAACCGGTGAATCCAATCCCAGCGCCGACAGTTATGAAGGCGATGGCATCTATAAGTCTACCGACGGTGGCGCCACATTCACCAATATCGGTCTGACAGACAGCCGCCGAATCGGACGCATTGTTATCGACCCCACAAATTCCGATCGTGTCTTTGTCGCAGTCGGCGGTCAGCATTTCGGAGGCGGCAATAGCTCCGGTGGCATCTATCGCTCTGATGACGGAGGACTGACCTGGACAAACAAACTATTCGTTTCAGATACAACCGGCGGAATAGATGTGGTCTTGTTTCCCTCCACGGGTGTAGTAATCGCAGCAATGTGGGAGCATGTGCGCTTTGTCGATATTCCTTCGCGCCTCGGCGGTGTCACCTCCGGTGTCTTCCGTTCGACAGATTTGGGTGACACCTGGACGCAGCTGACAGCCAGTGACGGTCTGCTCGACCCTGATGACTCGCTCGGTCGTGTCGGGCTGACGGCTGTCACATCCGGAACCACCGCCTATGCAATGTATTCAACATCAGACGGCGTTTTCGCCGGCTTTTACAAAAGTGCGGATCAAGGACTAACCTGGAGTAGAACATTGGACGGAGACCTTGTCAATGCGCCGCTAAACGCAAGTTGGAACGGTGGTTGGTACTTCGGCCAGACTCGTGTATCTCAAAGTAACCCGTTGAATGTATATGCGCTGGGATTTCTGATACATCATTCTCTCAACGGAGGTGACAGTTGGACCGAGACTTCAACGGGTATTCATGTCGACCAGCATGCGCTCTGGATTGACCCGACAAATCCATTGGCGCTGTACTCCGGTTGTGACGGTGGTGTCAATTTCTCAAGTAACGGCGGGTTGACCTGGTTCAACAGAGTCAATCAGCCTGCGACGCAATTCTATGCTATCACAATTGACCCGACGAACCCCGAACGTCTCTACGGCGGCACACAGGACAATGGCACATTGCGCACTCTGACCGGAGCTACGGGCGACTGGACACGAATCCTGGGAGGTGACGGGTTCTATGTGATTGTTGACCCGACTGACCCTGATGTCATTTACGCTGAAAGCCAAAATGGCGCGCTTGTAAAAACCACGAACGGCGGCGGCAATTGGTTCGCCGCGCGCTTTGGGATGAACTTCGGCGGCGAGCGTCACAATTGGAACACTCCGGTCGTTATGGACGATAATGACAATCTGACACTCTACTACGGCTCGAGTTTACTGTACAAGACGATCGACGGCGCCACCAACTGGACAGCCATCAGCCCGGACTTATCTGATGCGCCTCATCCGCGTAGCAGTCTCGGTACAATTACAACAATTTCTCCGGCGCGCACAGACGGGCAGGTCGTCTATGTCGGAACTGATGACGGCAATGTCTGGGTCACACAGGACGGCGGAGGAAACTGGACACAAATCGATGCAACACTCCCTGACCGCTGGGTGACACGAGTCGCCGCAGACCCGAACCACGCCAACATCGCCTATGTCACTATCTCCGGTTACCTATCGGGCTCGTCACTGCCACATATTTTCCGCACTGAAGATTTCGGCGCCACATGGGCCGACATCAGCGGCAATTTCCCGGACGCTCCTGTCAATGATATTCTTCCGATGCCCTTTGATTCTTTGCAGCTTATCATCGGTACCGACATTGGCGTTTACGAATCCCTTGACCTCGGAGCCACATGGGCGCCACTGGGGACCGGCCTGCCGATTCTGCCGGTGCATGACATAGCGCTTCACGAAGCCACAGGCAAACTTGTTGCCGGGACACATGGCCGCTCGATGTTTTCGACGACGATCCCCGTCCCGCCAGCGAGTTGTTGCCTGGTTGCAGGTGATGCAACGCATGACGGGTCATTCAACATTGCAGATGTGACATTCGGCATCGCGCGAATCTTCAGCTCCGGCCCTGCGCCGGTGTGTCGGGACGAAGCCGACGCCAACGGTGACAACTCATTCAATATCGCCGATGTAACCTATGGCATTGCGCGCATATTCAGCTCCGGCCCAGCGCCGGTTTGCGGCGCTACCGGCAGTTGAGCGCCGAATCACGCCAAAAGCTCATGTAGCGCTTACAACTGCACCCCGATCTCGGTGTACAATTCGCCGGAGAGTAAATTGCCGTCTATGTACTGGCGGTAACTCCCGGTAAAGAAGTAGCGTTGCCCGATTGGTCGTGAGGCGCCGACATCGAAGTAATAGTTCGTAACGGTAGTAGCGGCGGTCTTGTACAGGTACGCCGACCCTGAGACGCTGAAGCGCATCTGCCTGCCAACCGGAAATCGATACGTGACATTCGGCCGATAACCGGTCGTGAACTGTGTCTGAACATACGACATGCTCAACGTCAATGAATGTCCGCGAGACGGGAAGCGATTGAGACGTGTCCCGACAGAACCAAAGGTGTTGTTACCGGAGATTCCCTCCCGGTAGCGGACACCGATATTGCCCCACAAGCGCACATTTCGTGTGGCGCGTAAACGAAATCCGCTACGAATTCCACGGTGCGTTGAATTATCAAAGAGACTATCCGGTGTATTCAGGTCATCAAAATGGCGAACATTTTTTCTCGTGTCATATGAGACATAGACACTCGCCTTACTTCCCATGTTGGCGTTGACGGTTCCGAAGTAGTTGCTGATTTCGAAACGTTTCCCGGAGATATCATGCCGCCAGCCGCGATTGATTTCAACTTCCATCGACTGTGTCAAAGACACGATACTGGCATAGCGGTACGAATTCTGCAGATACAGAAAATCCCGGCTGACATTGAACGATTCGGCTTCGGTAGCCAATGAACCGGTGAGTGTCACTTTGTGCCTTGCCGAGAACGTATTGGTGTAGGTGACAAACATTCCGCCTTTGGTTGTTTTCAGGCGCACACCGGACGTTTGCGCGTCCGGAGTCAGCCCGCCTGCGATGCCAAACTGTACAGTCGGACTGACACGGCGCAACAAATACGCTCCATCGAGATACCCCATCCCGCGCACACCCGGCGCCAGCAGACGACCTGCGCCCCAGCGCACCGGTGAGGAATCGTCACCGTATGAAACGCCCAGTTCAAACACCTGATGTGACCATTCGTTTTTATCAAACCCCGCCACGAAGGATTGTGAGCGGTGATACAGCCGCGAACGGTGGCGCATATCAAAACGCAGTCCTGTGCCACCGATATTCTCCACAGTGATGTTGCTTCTGACTCCAAACTGGTCAGAAGACAAGCCGGAGCCGGTCAGATCCTGTCGGAGGAGATTGTCAAATGAGACACTTCCGGAAAGTGCGTTTTTCTCATCATGTTTTCTGCGCCGGCGTCTGCTTGTGATTCTTTCACTTGCAGGACGATATGTTCGCTCCTGTTGCGTGGCGCCTGCTGTTGGCTGTAGACCGTGCAATGACACCCTGTCCCCAACAACAATCGTTCTCGCCGAACGAAGCGCTTCGCAGGCCGCAGACTTCTGCGAGACATGCGTCACAAGCAACACAGCCACTGTATCAGTCTTCTTGACTATGACTAAACTGTCACCAACACTGAGCCCCTGATTGACACCGGCGTTGATATACACGGCCTCCGAGGCGACATAGGTCACCTTTGCGCTCCGGCTCTTCCCGGAACGGGCAAACGTGAGCGGAGAAGCCACCAGAGGTATCAGCACACTCAACAATACCCACCGGACAACCGCTCCACTTCTCTTCTTGCAACACTTCATCATACGCCTCCTCGTTGTAGCGTCTTACCCATGGGGGTGACATCTCACACAGGACGGACCATCCGGCGAATAATTACGTTTATTCCGATGTATCCGGTTTACACGCGACAACTTGTGTCTGTGGCACCCTTCTGTACATGTGAAAAACGTTCTGTCCTGAGGGTTGGTGTGGCAATCTGCGCATACATCCCACTTTCCCCGATGTCGCCTTGAGAATATCGGGAAAAACTCAGCGTCATGGTCCTTGAACTTGCCCTTCTTGCCATCGGGATGACAGTCGTAACACGCCGGACTGCTAAAGCTGTAGCCCGGCATCCCCTGATGCGTGTTGTCAGCGCCAGGATTCGGATGGCAGGTTGTGCAGTCAAACACCTTC
>CAZFAL010000076.1:0-7808 GCA_964516945.1 uncultured Ignavibacteriales bacterium | reverse complement strand
GCGGAAGCGGTTCCATCCGGATGACAACTATAACAATCCTGGCTGTTGTAGGCATAGCCACTGATACCCTGATGTTTGGCGTCAGTATCCGCCTGCGGGTGCCCGTGGCAATTGAAACAACTGAAATCAGCGTTATTGTCAGGATTGGTGTGGCAAGTCGCGCATTCGTTCCACTGCCCGCGATGCGCTCCGGCATAAATCGGGAAAAATGGATCATGGTCCGCCAGTTCCGCCGGGCGCCAGGTGTTCATCTGATGGCAATCCTGACATTCAGTTGAAAAACTTCCGGAGACGTGATTCGGTGAGGATACATTGAGATAGTCCTGTTGATGGCAATCCACGCAACGGGTTGTATTGAAAGACAAATCTTCTTTCGGAAGCCCCGGATGACACCCCTGACAATCCAGCAAAGCGTGACGCCCCATGACCGGGAAGCTTGATTCCATGTGGATAGTCTGCACATCCATCACATTCCATCCTTTCGATGAAGTGTGACATTTCTCACAGTCTGAGCCCATCTTTGCCTCATGGACATCCTCATGACAATTTGAACAATCAGCCTGTGCGCGGCTGAAATCCTCGACATTGTGACAGCCGAGGCAATCCGCTTTGGCATGATTCTCGTCGAGGTGATGACCTGTCAGATCATGGTCAAAGCGCACCTCGGTAAACGACGCAGAGCTGTGACATTTCTCACAGTCGAATTTCAGTTTCTTGTGCGGGTTCTTTGGTGTCCCCGCGTGCGCGACAACAAAGGCGACCAATAACAGCGCCGCCAACGGCCCTCCGACAAATAGCAGATTCTTTTTCATGACTCCCGACCTCATATATTCGCAGACGTTATTTCTTACGTAGCAGTTCCAATGTCTTCATTGAGTGACAGCTTTCACATGCGCTGTCCAACGGCCGATAACGCGCAAAGCGCACACCCTTTTTCTTTTCTTGCTTGTGGCAGTTCTTGCACGCTGTCGTGGCATGCGCGCCCTCAAGTCTGTATGACGCATCACGATTGTGATCGAACAGCAAATCATGCCAGGAATCTGTTCCGTGGCAAGCCGTACATTCTTTCTTAGGCGCCGATGCGGCAAACTGCCCCAGATGAATATCCTTATGACAAGTCATGCAGTCTTTCTTCTCAAAGCGAAACTTCATGACTTTCTTCCGATGTCCCTTCTTCTTTTCAGAGACATGACATATCGGGCATGGTTGCGCCAAGTGCGCTCCGGTCAGATGAAAGGCGCCTTCGCTATTGTGACGATCAACAGTGAACAACGACGGAGTAAACCCGAACTCGTTGTGACAACTCTCACAAGCGCCGCCATCAGACCGGTCAGCGAACTGCCCGTTGTGTCCATCTGTGTGACAATCCACACAATGCTCTGACTTCATGCTCCCGGCTTTGGCGATTCCATCCTTGTGACATTTCTCGCACGCCACATCCGTGTGCTTCCCGACAAGTGGAAAGTCTGTCTTGGAATGGTCAAAACTGCCTTTCTTAATCTTCTTCCAACCGCCTGTCTGATGACAGCCCTTACAATCGGCGCCAAACTTTTTCTGGTGCACATCTTTATGACACGACTCGCATGTCCCGAATTTGAGGCCTTTGTAAGCGGCGAATGCGTCATTCGACTTTTGGCGTGTTTTCTTCTTGCTCGTTTTGCCAGCGACATTCTTCGCAACATTCTTATGGCACTTCTCGCACAACACGCTCTTGTGCTTCCCGGTGAGAGGGAACTTTGTTGTGCTATGATCAAAGCCCGATGCCGGTGACCAGGCGTCATTGGTATGACATTTCAAACAGTCTTTGCCAAGTTTCCCGGCATGCGGATCTTTGTGACATGAGGCGCAATTGGCAAATTTCAGGCCTTTGAATTGTGTGAACACGCTGTCTGCTACTCCTGACGGTTCAAAGACAACCTGCGCGCTCAGCGGTTTGTGACATTTCGCGCATTGCAGTTTCTTGTGCTTGCCCACTAAAACAAACGCTGATTTGGCGTGATCAAACCTACGCGCAGGTGTCCAATGGTCAGTGGCATGGCATTGCCTGCAGTCTTTGCCAAGTTGCCCCCGGTGCTCGTCACGGTGACAACCCAGGCAGTTGTCAGTCAGTCCCAGCATGGTTCTGGCAAAGTTGACCTCCTGATGCTTTTGCAGGAAAGCAGTCTGCTGAAAGTCCGGCTTATGGCAATCTCGACACTCCAGAGTGGAGTGTTTGCCTTCGAGAATATAGCCGGTCTGTTGATGGTCGAATCTTTTCATACCGTCATCCCAGTGAATCAGCTCGAATTCCTTGCCCGAGTGGTCGCTATGGCATGCAAAACACGCCTGCTTTTCCACAGTGACCTTTTGAAAATGGTAGCCCTTTTCAGACTGTATCTTATCGCGCACGGCCGTATGGCACGCCAGGCACTTTTCCGCGCTTGGCCCTTTGCCGAATTCATGACACTTCGTACAGTTTGTCAGTCCTTCCAATCCTTCGTGCGGCTTCGCCAGCTCACCCGGTGACAATTGCGCCAGCGCCGGAACCGGCAAAAGCCAACAGCACAATCCGATGACTGCAAGCGTCAGTATCCATGGCTTTTGCCTGAGCGTCATATTCATCCTCAGAAAATCCAACGATAACCAAATAAAACAGCCACAGTCACATGGATAATCATCACCGCGACCATGATATAGGCAAACGGCTTATGAATCACATGCCAGTAATGAAACAGCTTTACAAACGTATCCAGATATGCGAGTCTGCGTTCAAGAAGCGCTTTCCGGCGTGACAACTTCATCGCCTCCGCGATCGCTTTTGGCGGTATATCCGGTGTGTCTGAAAGAATCTGCTTTTTCAGCTTCCAAAACCGGAACGGCCGTTTCAGGTCGTTGAGACCGATGGCAAACATGGCTTTGACACCGGCGTTTTTGCCCGCCACGCTTGTCTCTGAAAACGACGCGATCATCGCCAGCGCCGTATCACTCAGTCCATATGTCTCCTTCAATATTCCTTCCAATGTATCGCTCGCGGCTTTGATGTCGCCTAATTCCAACTCTGCGCCCTGAGCTCCGCGAGGTATCTGGATATAGATGTATCGTCCGAAGATTCCGCTAAACATCACCGCCAACATCGAATAGTACCCAATAGAAACAATACCGTTAAACTTGAACGCCGTATGCAATGTCACCAGAAGCGGCCCGACGATGCCGAACAATATGTGTACATTCAACCATTTGCTGGTCTTGCCCCAGCGAATGCCAAACTTCTGGCGCTTGCGCAATGAGTACAAGAACAGTAACAGAATCATCGCGCTTCCGACAATACCGTATCCGTGTCCCCGCAACCCGCCGGGTTTCAGGAGCGTGTGCATTTCCAAATGCGGCCGTTCAGCCAGCGGCGCCGAATAGTAGACCCAGCCGGAGACAAAGGCGACTCCAATGAGTGTCAATGACACCGCATAGAGGAGTGTCAAGACGATGGTAAACGTATCGCGCTTAGCGTTCGCCATACTTTGTCGCCACTTCAATTCCAATTTGGTTTAAGAAACCGGTCGGTAAAATACCACCGATGAATGCGAAAATATACTGGTTTTCAAGCGCGATAATCTCATCCGGATTATTCAGCTTTTGCAACAGGACAATCTCTTCCTGAATCTCCTTGACTCCGCACTCCGGGAGAAATTTCAGCCAACCGGCGTCAACCGCTCGTTGAACCTTCTCGCGGTTTTCGGCGTTTGCCGCATCCAGCGTTTTCTTCCGACAGGCGAGCGTCACTTCGGTTCCTTCCTGTTCGGCCAGCGCCAACGCTCCCTCTGCGGCGCTGTTTCCACCACCGACAACGAGAAGTTTCATGCCCTTGTACTGCTCCGGTTCAATAAGCTTGTACGCGACTTTTGAAGAACGTTCACCGGAAACACCCAGTTTCCTCGGTGTGCCCCGTCGACCAATCGCCAGCAACACATTCATCGCTCCATAGGTTGATTTACCGGTAACAACCTCAAAGTGACCGTTCGAGCGTCTGATGTCCTCAACTTTTTCTTCTACCTGCACTTCAATCCCGGCTTTGGTAATGACTTCATCCCACAACTTAAGCAGGTCTTCTTTGATAATCTCTTTGAATTTCACTTTGCCATACAGTGGTATGTTCATCGGCGCGGTCATCACCAGTTTCTGACGGGGATAACTCAGCGCCGCGCCACCGACGTCTTCCTGCTCCAGTGTCACATAATTCAAGCCCAGCTTTTTGGCCTGTAGAGTTGCCGCCAGTCCCGCCGGACCGGCGCCGACAATTGCCACATCATAGATTCCATTGTCAGACTGTCGGCCGGACTTGACGATGTAATCCATCGCCTGCTGTCCCTGTGTCACGGCATTGCGGATTAACCCCATACCGCCCAGTTCTCCGGCTATATAGATACCCGGAACATTTGTCTCGAACGTTTCTTTCACCAGCGGGATATCCACGCCCCGACGCGCTGTGCCAAATACAAGCGTGATAGCCCCAACTGGACAGGCGTCGAGACAGGCGCCGTGACCGATGCACTTTGTCGGTGAAACCAATTCGGCCTTCCCATTGACTATCCCGATAATCCCACCTTCAGGGCAGGCGCTCAAACACGCTCCGGCGCTGATACAGGATTGCGCATCAATCTCCGGGTGCAATGAAACCGGCTCGGTCAGTCCGTCGATCCTGGCCTTCTCTAATTTTTCCGCCGCCTGTCTGGCGCTACTGCAACAACGCCTCCAGTACGACCAGACAACCAGTGCGCACAATGAAATGGAGCCGACATATATTATTTGCTCAAGTGACATAACCGTAGAACCTCAGCATACTTGTAAGAAAAAACACACAATGTCTATGAGCTCGTGAGGAGCTGTACTACTGATACTCTATGACTTCTGACGGTGGTGAGCTTCTGTGGTAGGTAATCGGCGCTGAAACCGCCAAAACTTACATTTAAGTTATACTTTATAGGTCTCTATGTACGCAATAAAACTTGGCGAAATTCCTCTGATTTTTTTTCTAAATATTTTTCATATTCTTCAGAAACATGTGCGTTTTCCGGAGAATGAAGCGCAGTAAATCCGGCATAGAAATTCAGCGCGTCTCAACTGCAGCAACTTGTTGCTTTCAACCGCTTTATTTTATCGTACAGTAGAATTTGTTGTTTGACTCTTTCAACACAATCTTTTCAACAAATCATTCAACAAAAAACGCCGGACAGTAACCACTGTCCGGCGAAAAAACAACAACCACAATAGTAGTATGCAAATTATTGCATCATCCGGTCGCTTCCGGCTGATAGATCCCGGCCAACTCCTGCAAGGTATGCCAGTTCTTCAGGCGGTCCTCCTGAGAGGCAAGCAACGTCTCCGACGGATTACCGTCCTTGTCGAATTGCTTGGCGAAACGTCCCTCACTGCGGGCAAACCAGACAAAATCCTGCGTGATCCGCTCACCGGTTCTCTCGTCAACGTGCCAGTCCTTTTTGTACGAAGGATTGGCTTTCAGCTCCAGACGCTCCTTAAATGTCTCACCCTTGCGTGGATCATAAACATACAACGGGAAGGCGCGGCTGTTCACCACCGAAATCCCCTGTTGGAATGTCATATTGTCGGCGATTTGATGCTCCGGCGTACAAGCTGAGTAGGCAATCAGCACCGACGGTCCCGGGTACTCAAGCGCTTCGAGCACAGTTTTGAGATAGTGATTGTAATACGACGGTGAAATCTGCGCGACAAAGACATCGGGATGATTCATCGCTATCAGACCCAGCTCTTTGCGCCTGTCAATTTTGCCATGTTGCACAGAGCCGTGCACGCTCATCTTGGCGTTTTGCCCAAGAAACGTTGCAGTCGAAGCCTGGCCACCTGTATTGGAATATGCCTGTGTATCCAGAACCAGCACATTGATATTCATATTCGAGGCCAACAAACGCGATAACGCCTGAAAACCGATATCAAACATCGCGCCGTCACCACCGAGGACCCACAACTTGGTGTCCTCCTTGCCTTCCTGATCAAGGCGCATCCGCACACCCATCGCAGTTGTCGGACCATTCTCAAACAATGAGTTTGTCCACGGCACATCAAAGATATTGTATGGATAAGTCGAGCTATAGACTGTGTTGCAACCTGTCGACGCCACAATCGCCATGTTCTTACCATATTTGATTGACGTAGCTGTCAGCGCCATGTTGATAGCGGTGATTTCGCCGCATCCGGCGCAGGAGCCGGCGCCGCCTTCACTCACCCAGCAACTCTCCTGCATATACTTATCAGTGAGACGCTTTTCGCTGATATATTCCTGTGGTGTCGGAGGTAGCTCCTTCTTGACAAAGCTGACACCTTCGGCGTAGCGCTGCATTTGTGACGGACTCTTTTCGCGCATGTGTAGGGCGCTCCGTGTCCCGCAGACTTCCACACAAACACCACACCCTTTACATCTGTCCGGGTCAATCCACAGCGAGAAAAACGCCGGGTCTTCGCCTTTTTTCTCAAAAGACTTCCAGAGTTTGCGTGTCTTGACAAACTGTTCACGTAAACCTGCGCGCGACTGCTCATCGGCAACATGACTCAGTGAAGATTCCAGCTTGTCTTCAGTCACACCCCGCGTGCGAATCGCGATATCAGGGCAAATGATGACACACTCCATACAGGCCGTGCAGTTCTCCGACTCAAAGGACGGAATTTCCGGTCCAACAAACGCAAAACTGCGCTCATGGGCGGTATTCGGCGGAATTAGTGAACGCGCAGCTAATTCATCTGCGACGACACCATGATCCGCCTGTCCATCAAGGTATGGTTGCAGGACCTGCGATTTGAATTTTGACATATCCCGGGACTTTTCGTCAATTCGCTGACTTTTTTCGCTGTGCGATGCGTCGGCTTTTGTCTCCGGGGCCGGCGTTCCTGTTGTGACACTATGCGCTTCCATTACTATTTATCCCCTTGCAACACTAGTTCAGCCACTGGAACTTCAATGACTTCCTGGTAGCCCTTACGAATGCAGGTCATATTATCCTCAACAGCCTGCTCGCCGCGTTTGCCAAAGTATTTCCTGACAATATCTTCCACCTTGCTGAGCGCCTCTTCACCTGCAAACCCCCGGTTCTTCGCCAGCGGAGTCACTTTCAGGAAGACCCCCAACAGGACAATTCCCTGCATACGATGTATCAAATCCGGGTTGCGGGCGATGTCACTCGCAATCTTTGTCGCATCCAGACCGTAGAGCCGTATCTTCTTGCGTTTCATTTCCTCACGCGCCGAAAGCGGGAGATCCTCCCAAATGCCTTCCGGTGTCGTCTGGGTCGTCTGCATGAAAACCGCTCCACCCTCATTGAGACCGACAAGGGGATTGCCCCGCCGGAACACATTGACATCATTGCTGGCAATGAAATCAACACGTTTCAATTCCTGATGACTACGGATATGGCTGTCGCTCGTGGCCAGAAAATACATCGTCGGCATACCCTTCTTTTCGGCGCCATATTTCGGATAAGCCTGTACACTCAGTCCAAACAAGTCTGCGCAAACCGAAGCGATGATTTTGTTCGTGGTGATTGAGCCATACCCGCCGATTGAGTAGCCACGCATCGCGAAGTACCCTTCGGTGCGCAAATCAACTTCGTCTGCCGGAGGTGTCAGCGCGTCATCATGGCGAATACCGATACAGTAACGGATACTGCCGTCCTTGCCGCGTTTCATATTTTCAACTATCGCCTGGAAATCACCGGCGCGAACATCGAAACTCCCCAAGCCACCGGCGCCGTGTTGAAGAATCGGCATTCGCTCAATATGCGGATACTCGGTATGTCCCCACAACG
>CAZFAL010000075.1:0-14023 GCA_964516945.1 uncultured Ignavibacteriales bacterium | reverse complement strand
TCTCCGTGAATCGAATGACAGAGGAAGAACGTGGCGTCTTATTGAAGATTTCTATAGAGATTATAACGTGCGGGATTGTCAAATGAGCGTACTGGATAAACACCACATCCGCTTGAGGTGCAATCGGCCGTCTCCTCGAAACCGTGCGGGTTTCCGGCGACGGGCGCTACCTTACTATCTGCTCGAAGCGTTTGCGCATTTCTTCGTCGGGAGGGACACCGAGTTCGGTTTGCAGTTTTTGTTCATAAGAGCGATACAGGCGAATCGCATTGACTAATTCCTTCTTTTTGACATAGGCCTGCATCAACAACTGCACTCCTTCCCCCCAGAGCGGATTGTATAGTAATCCCTTCTGCAGGACAGGAAACACTCGTTGAACATCATCACGGCCCAGCGCCCACCGGCAGAATCGCACGGCGCTGTTGAGGAATCTACTGAGCAACTGTTCGCGCCTCTCAATCGCAAACGATTCAAAACGCAAGTGTCTCAAGTAGTCGCCGGTGTACAACTCCAGCGCCGGTTCAAGCAGTGTTCCGACATTGCGTTCAGTGTCGGCCCCGGCTTCAAACGCCCGTTCGAATTCGTAGACGTCGAAAACACTCCCTTCCGGTAATGTCAATGAATAGCTCTGTTCATCATACACAATATACGACTTCCCGCGCGGGGTGTAGTACATATCCAACGCCCTGCGCAAATCCTTAACTGTTGTCCGCAACGCGTTCCGCCCCTTATTCGGTTCACTCTCCGGCCAGAGTGTTTCAATCAGCGCTTCCTCATGCACAGATTCCGGATATTCCGTCAGCAGTATTTGCAGGAGTAGTTGTGATTTCTTCCGACCAAACGTCACCGGTTGATTGTGTCTGACAACTTCGAACGCTCCCAGCGTTGTGATTTGCAATGGAGGGAGCTTTTGTTCACTCGTTATGCGCAAATAGGTTTTGGTGGCGCCTCGCAGCTCAGAATCAGAGGATTCAGCCAGTGTGGTAGCGTTCGATGTCAGCCCGCGCACGCGCAACCCGGCGGCTTCGGTGAGCAGGCGTGTCTTCCCTGCATCGTCGAGCATATCCCCCGACAGCGCCGCCCGAAACTCCGGAGTCAGGTCTATCTGAGTGTCGCCGCAAACCAGAGAACGCGCCGTCTCAACATGGATTCCCGCAGACAGCGCGCGCGTGACAACGAATGCGGTCAACGCATTGTTTGCCAGCGGATATGACTTCCAGCCGATTTCCTCGAGAGTGTCAAGCCCTTCCGACAGGTAGAACAAACAGACTTCAGTGTTTCCGCGCTCATCAGCCAGTTTTGCCAGCAGAAATACGGCAGTGACTGTCCAGGGACACATACCATGTTTACCGCTGACAGCCAGTATCCTCTCGGCGTTTTTCTGCGCTGTGGTGAAGTCGCTGTCACGAATAGCCGCATGCGCCTCCTTCGCAAGATACAGCAGAAGCGATTCACTGTCGTCACCTTCATTAGGTGACTCTACTCCGGGATGGACTGTTTCGCTTTTTTTCGGGATGTCAAACAGAGCGCCGTAATACCCGAGGAGCAGTCCGGTTTCGGCGCGCTCACTCGGGCAGTATTCGGTTGCATACATGAGTGAGTGGCGCAACAATTGAAGCCCCTCCTGCTGTTGACCGAGCAGACAGCGTGCGACTCCTTCATAGCGATCGGCGAACAGCAACGCATAGTAGTTAGAAGGGGTATGTGTCAGCAAAATGCGGCGACCATCGGCAATCACCCGCACTCCTTTGTGAATCTCCCCACTGGAAATATGCATCCAGCCGAGATTGAACAGACGCAAAGGAATCCCATGGTATGACTTCCTCTCCTGCGCCTCTTTATTATTCTCCATCAGAATCTCAATCGCCCGCTGTGTGTTGCCACATGTATGTTCCAGCACTGCGAGATTGTCGAGGATACCGGCTCGATAATCCGCCGGACCGTCAGTCCCGGTGTATGCAAGGGCCTTCTGCGCATGGGTTCTCGCCTCGGAAATACGCAATTCTATGTAGGCCGCAACACACAAAACAGTTTCAACACCGGCGAGCGCCAGCGAATCCTCCACCTCAATCTCTTCGGCCAGCATTGCCCATTCTGCCTTAAGTGTATCGTAATGCCGCCTGCTGATAGTATTCAGCCGGGCCCATTGGAAACGAGTCCACAGACTCAAACGCGTCGCGGGGTCATCGGCAAAGCGTGAATCAGTGATGCGTGTCGACAAATAATGAACCAGCTCCTGATTGTTTCCCTGTTGTGAGAGAAGATTCGCTTTTGTTTTGACGTAGGTCGCATGTTCGCGCAGTTCACCCGGGAAACGCTCAAGCCATCGCTCAAGTTGATTGATACCATTCATAGCAATGATACGGAACCATTCAGCGTCAATTATTTCCAGCGCCATTTCATAATCGGGTATTTGAAGCGCCAACTCAACCGCTTCAAGAACCAGACCCTGTTGCCGATAGTAGCGAATTGTTTCTGAGTAACAAGCGGTGACAGTTTCTTGTGGAAAAGATTTGTGTAGCAACGCGTTTGCCGCCTGACGCACTATTGGATGCAAACGTATTTCACCATTAAGAACAGTCAACGGCAGAGCTGAGCGCCTGACTTGTTCGAGGAGTTCGCGGGTATTGGTGTCTTTGCTGACAATTTGACTGCATCCGGCGGGTGTGAGCGCCTCCAGAGTAGAGCATAGCGCCAGGAACTGTGTCACCTCCTGCGACAAGTTGCAAAACAGCTCCTCATCGGTATACTCGTGAATTGATGCGGAGTTTTTCAAAAGCGCGTTGATGTCGTCCGGGGTGAAGCGCTGTTGATGGCCGATTGTCCGCGCCACCAAGCTTGAGGCCACACACCAGCCCTTTGTCAGCCGCCAGATATGCTCAAGCTGGCTGTCAGCAATCTGCCGCTGAGCAATCCGGCGCACAACGGCATTGGATTCCGGCAATGTGAATCCCAATTCCCGCTCAGTGAACAGCGCCACTTTGCCCTGCTCCTCCAGCTTGCGCAGTTTCATCGCCGGTTTGACGCGGGTGGTGATGATTATTCTCAAGGGAGAATGACTGTCCAGAATCAACTGACTGACAAGTGTATTCACTTCCGGTGAGTCGTTGACGGCCTCCCAGTTGTCGAGCGTCAACCACCCTTCGAGCCCCTGATATTCCTGCAGGAGCAGTAATATGTCATTGGCGATGTCTGAAGGCCCGGGCGTTGTTGTGGCAAGCGTGTTGTTCAGCTCACTCTTGCGGATGATTGGAAACAATTGTGAGAGCGCCTCAAGCAGCAGTCTGCTGAACCGCCGTAGCTCCCTGTCCAATGTGTCCAAATGCGCCCACGCGGAACGAATAGACGATGTCGCGCGAAGCGCCTGCGACGCCAGGGTTGATTTGCCATAACCGGCAGGGGCTTTCAAGACAAAGAGGCGTGCGGTGCGGTTTTTCAGTAGCGCCTCGCGTAGCCGTGGGCGGTCTATCACATGCTCGGCCGTTTCCGGCAGTGCAAATTTTGACCGTAGAGCGTCCATGTCCCAATATAACCGTAAATCATTGTTGGACAAGACAAACACTGAGCTATGTACGCAATCGGCGGTTGTAAAGACACTCTTACAACGCAAGAGGTGAATCTGGACTAAACTACTCTCCGGCTTTTCCCGTCAAGGGGGCGCCTGATGGGTGTTTTTTCAGCGCTTTTTTCCAGTTCAATACAAAAATCAGTGTTCTGTCATTCACCTGTCATTGGCTTTGCGATGTTGTAGCCATGAAAGCCTCGAAAGAATCCAAGGCAAGATTGACATTGCGCTCGTCATCGGGCTCCTCAAAGCCCCGGAAATTCCTACTGCATATGGCCCGCAAGGGCAACAACTGGACGGGACGGGTGACATGTCTCAATTCCGAGGAGGAGTACCGTTTCGACGGACTTGAGGACCTAACAGTATGGCTGAAAGCGCTTGGAACAGAAGGCCGCAAGTGATTCTACACTTGATGATATGATAGGCGCCCAGAGAACAAAAAGGAATGCACATGACACTCATGAAAATGGCGCGCACACACAGATTCACCGTTTTGGTTTTGACGGCTGTTGTATCCACCGGAATACTTACTCTCCAGTGCTCCAGCCCGACACAAACCGATAGTATAGCGCCTTTGGCTGTCACGCCAAGTTCCGGTGTCCCCGGAGCGGCTTTGAAGGTCAGCGGGTTGACCGGGCTTGAGGCAACCACCGACACACTGACAGCCACAATCGGCGGTCGTGTCGCTCCGGTTGTCGTAAATGATTCCGGGCAGGTGTTTGTCTCAATTCCGCTGTTTCTTGATGATTCAGAATTAGTCACTGTTCCGGCTGAGAAGCTGGATTTGGTTATTACTGAGAAGGGAACAACACTCGGAGAAGCAAAGGGCGCTATCACTGTTGAGGCGCTTCCGGCTCCAGCACGGACGCTGGAAGATTTGTCCTCGGCATTGACCGTGGTTGCAAATACACTTGACTCTACTCTTGCCTCATTCAGCCCCGGTCCGGGCATTCAGGAGCAGTATGTCACGGCTATCATTGCCGCTCTTGATTCACTTATCTATTCCATTAACCCGTCTTCGCTCGGCTCCGGTATTGCCGGCGTCAATGCAGACTCATCCCTTACCTATCTGACTGCCATTCTCGACGCCAATGGTGTCATTGAGGGTTTTATGGATATGGCCTCGCAACTGCAGGCAATCTCAACTTCGGCAGTCGGCGCAAACAGCGCATCCAATACGAAGATACCGGCCCTGCATCGCAGCGCCTCACCGACTGTGATACCGACCACACTGACCGACCAGGACTTGGCCCGGCGGATGCAGTTCTATGTCATCGCCAAGATGTTCGGCGAAACGGTCATCAGTAACACCGGACAGACCTTTGCCGAAACAGTCGGGACTGTCGCCGGTGTTATCGGTATCTCCGGAGTAAACGTTCCCTATGTTTCAATCGTCAGCGCCGTTCTGACTCTGATTGATGTCGTGGTCAACAAAATAGTCGTTGGCGCTCTGCCGGCGACGATTGATTCGATGTCAGTGTCATTGGCGAGTGATACAATCAACCCCGGTGACGCCACAGACGCTTCAATCTATATTCTGACATCCAACGCGCCTCCGGGTCTCGGTGTGCAGGACATTGTCGGACTGACCCTGACCGCTCTCGGTTTGTTTGGTGATTCGCAACCAATTCAATCGTTCAAAGAGGTGTTGTGGAATACAGCCAATTTCTTTGTCGGGATGATGCAATCGACAGTCGCCGCCTATTCGGCAATGCACCCGGAGCTGAATCTCGATGTCACTGTCGCCGCAATGCCGCCGATGAAATGGGACGCCTATATTGACGATCCGCATTTGGTTACATGTCAATCGCTGACACCTTCGATTGTCACCGGCATGACCACCAGCCCCAACTGGAAGGCGGATGATAACAACTACGGAGAGGGCCGTATTTATGTGATGCCGGCCACCGGAGCCGGAGCTATGCTTTTGTCACTTCCGCCGGGATTCACCTATAGCGGTGGCGCATTTGGCATGGATATGACCGCCTCACGGACGATATCTGTCTGGGTCAAGCCAGCATTAGCGTTGCAGGTTGATTTCGCCACGACTATCACAGTTGACGGAGCCAACGTACTGGGCCTTGACGCCGGATACTACGATAACCAGGGGAATGCAACCTGGGCTCCCAACATCAACATCTCCCTGTCAGTTATCAATGGCGCCGCTAGTGACACCAACGGTGTCACCGATGCACAAGGACATTTCACTAGTATCATAACCATCGACTCCACCGCTGATTCGGTGATGGTTCGTGTCAGCGCCAATGGAGATTATGGCTCTCATTCTGACACGGTAGTTGTGGCCCGCTTAGAACCCGATACACTGGGCTCCGGTTGGGGTATCAGTTGTAAGCAAATCAACGCTCAGGGCGATGCGCGCGCTGATGTGACTATCCAACACAGAATATCCAGGTCAGACGCGACAGATTCATACTCGCAACAGGTTAGCGACACCACCTGTATAGGGCCACATGACTTCAACCTGGGCGGAAGCGCCTCGGCGACATTTGGATCGGTTTCGGCAAACAGCAGCGCCTCTGCTACCCGGGCAATGACAATATTATTAAGTGACTCGGGCAGTGTTCAGGGATTCACAATCTCATCCACTTGCCAATCCCATGTCAATTGGTCGGGTATTACTATGTATGACGATTACTATGACAGATCAGACTTTTCCTCGAACGCTGATATCTCTGAGGAGGTCAATTTTCAGGTTGACTCTGGATATTTCGAGGTAACGATTACCGGATCAATTGCCGGCGCTGAAGGCAACGCAAACGGAGCCACATACTACAGTGTTTATGTCGATATGCCGGGCGCTCACTATGGAGGACCTTCACAGATTTCGCACACATTTACCGTATCTCCACAGGGGCGAAGAGATATCTGGGTGAGAATGCGCCTCATCACACTCGCGGGTAATTCCACCGATGGAACCAACTTTACTGATGTCAAGTCAAAAGTATCTGTTCAGATAAATTGTACGATTCGTCGTTTGCCATACCCAAGTCAAGGTGACCGCAAAAACATAGGAGACAATAATGATTAAACGTTACCACTCAATTGCCATTGTAACTGTCGTTTTGGTTGGCGCCATGTGTTTGTTCCAATGCTCCAGTCCGACACAAACGGACTCTGCTGTGTCTTTGACCGTCACACCCAGTTCCGGTGTCCCCGGAGCGGCTCTGAAGGTCAGCGGGTTGACAGGGCTTGATGCGACAACTGACACGCTGACAGCCACTATCGGCGGACAGATTGCTCCGGTGATAGTCAATGACTCAGGACAGGTGTTCGTCTCAATTCCGCTGTTTCTTGATGATTCAGGATTAGTCACTGTTCCGGCTGAGAAACTGGATTTAGTTATTGCTGAGAAGAGAACAACAATCGGAGAAGTAAAGGGCGCTATCACAGTTGAGGCCCTTCCGACTCCAACACGGACGTTGGAAGATTTGTCCTCGGCATTGACCGTGATTGCTAATACACTTGACTCTACTCTTGCTTCGTTCAGCCCCGGTCCGGGTGTGCAGGATCAATATGTCACAGCTATCATCGCGGCGCTTGATTCGCTCATCAATTCCAGTAATCCCGCATCGCTTGGCTCCAGTATTGCCGGAGTCAACGCCGACTCCTCTCTTGCCTATCTGACTGCTATTCTCGACGCCAATGGTGTCATTGAGGGCTTTATGGATATGGCCTCGCAACTGCAGGCTATATCTGTCCCGGCGACAACTACGACTTATGTAACTGCAAACAATTCCCTATATCGTAGCGCCTCGCCGACCGTGATACCGACCACACTGACCGACCAGGACCTCGCCCGTCGCATGCAGTTCTATGTCATCGCCAAGATGTTCGGTGAAACTGTTATCAGTAACACCGGACAGACCTTTGCCGAAACAGTCGGGACTGTTGCCGGTGTTCTGGGTATTGCCGGAGTTGATGTCCCCTATGTTGCAATCGTCAGCGCCGTTCTGACTTTGATTGATGTCGTGGTCAACAAAATAGTCGTTGGCGCTTTGCCGGCGACGATTGATTCGATGTCCGTGACGCTGGTGAGCGATACAATCAACCCCGGTGACGCCACCGACGCTTCAATCTATATTCTGACATCCAACGCGCCACCGGGACTCGGCGTGCAGGATATTGTCGGACTGACCCTGACCGCTCTCGGTTTGTTTGGTGATTCGCAACCAATTCAATCGTTCAAAGAGGTGTTGTGGAATACAGCCAATTTCTTTGTCGGGATGATGCAATCGACAGTCGCCGCCTATTCGGCAATGCACCCGGAGCTGAATCTCGATGTCACTGTCGCCGCAATGCCGCCGATGAAATGGGACGCCTATATTGACGACCCGCATCTGGTGAAGTGTCAATCGCTGACGCCTTCGATTGTCACCGGCATGACCTCCAGCCCCAACTGGAAGGCGGATGATAACAACTACGGTGAGGGCCGTATCTATGTCATGCCGGCCACAGGAGCCGGCGCCTTGCTTCTGTCCTTACCGCCGGGATTCACTTACAATGGCGGCGCATTCGGGATGGATATGACTGCCTCACGAACGATATCTGTCTGGGTGGCGCCGAAGCTGGCGCTTCAGGTTGACTTCGCTGATGTCATCTCCGTTGGCGGCGCCAATGTTCTCGGCGTAGATGCCGGATATGTTGATGCGAATGGTAATCCACACTGGGAGTCAGGTATTGATATTTCTTTATCTGTCACTGATGGCGGCGCTGATGTCACGAGCGGTGTGACGGACGCTCAGGGACATTTCAGTAGCGCGATCACTATTGATTCCACTGCTGATTCGGTGACGATTCAAGTAGTAGCGCACGGAGCAAACAATACGATGGCGGATACCACAGTTGTAGCGCAACGGGAAGGTGACTTTATCATTGACGCCGAACTGAGGTATCCCGACTGGGCCTGTTCATATGTTCATCCGGGGGAGGTTATTCCGCTGGAGGTAACGGCTTTTCGCCCGGATTCAGGCCGAATTGCAAACGCGCATATCAGCGCGCGGGTTATTGGCGGAGGCAGTCTGGGGTCAGCAACAGGAACCACCGATGCATACGGTGTATGGTCAACTACGTATACAGCGCCACAGATTATGTCGGGACCGATTGAGATACGTCTTACGGTTACTCCCCCTTTCGGGCAAAGCAAAACAAAAACGCTCACGGTCAACAGACTGACAGTTTCGTCAGGTACAGGTCCGGTGTTTGTCTGGGGACAACTTCCTGACACAAATGCAACAATAAATGGGTCGCTCTATTGCCATG
The DNA here is from genome assembly GCA_964516945.1 of uncultured Ignavibacteriales bacterium. GTDB lineage: Bacteria > Zixibacteria > MSB-5A5 > GN15 > JACZUZ01 > JAJRPJ01. The sequence goes on along the minus strand of CAZFAL010000075.1, from coordinate 5,178 downwards.
TGACCGTAGCAGGCGGAGCCAATGACGACGGAAGTTCTTCATTTGTGCAGATATCCAATACCTGTGACACAGGGTTAACTGCATTCAGCTCATTGTCCATTGGAACTTCAACCGGTTTCCGCTATGGCTCAGGAGGAATAGGAACCTCCTTTGATATCACAGAAAACAGTCCTGCAAAACACACGTTGCAATGGAGCGCTTCAGGAGGAGGAGGCGCCAGCGGTGAATATGCTGAAATTGGTCTGCAAAGCTGGCTACAGGGGAGCATTCTCTACAGAAAGCCAAGCAGCGTCGCATTCCCTGCCGGGGCGGTTCTCAAGATGACGGTTGCCTGGGGTGGCGGTAGCAGACTTGAGTGGCATATAGCCGGTGAACAATTCCGAGACAGTCGTGTCGGTGGCCAACGGACGTTCAATGTGGCGCTGCCATCGGGTAAGATGTCCCTTCTGCTTCCAGTTCGTATATCTGCCCTTGAAGGTTCCAGTGGCAGTGACGGCGGATGGAGTCTTGCCTCGAGTGTGACTATTCAAATGGAATGTCTCAACTGTGGAGAATGATCACACACATCAAATACACCCATCTCCTCATAGCAACAAGCGTTTCGAGCTACTGTTATACTATTTCGTGTGTCCGCGTAGTTGATTGTAGCGTGTGACCTGTTCTGCAGTGAGAAGCTTGCGTTGTTTCAGGTGCGCGACCATGTGTGTGTAGCGCAACTGACCACGCAGGTCGGCTATTTTCTCTAACGCCTCATGTAGTTTTTCGGGAGTGATAGCGTTGTCTGCTATTTGCGCCTCAAGCGCCGCCTCGCGTTCGATAATTTGCTCGCCAAGGTGTGTGGCGCCCTTCTTCATTTCCTGAAACAGCGCTTCAGAGCCGGCAACCTGTTTTGGTGTCAGCGCCAGCTCCTCAGCGAGGTCGAGCACATGTCGCGGGCCGGGATAATTGTTAAGCTCAGCGGCTTTTGCCATCCCCATCCCCTCCCCGGCTCGCAGGCCTTCTATTTCAGTTTGAGAAAACCCCTTGATATGTGTCTGTTGTTGATTCATCGCAGAATGACTGGAAGTGGAGTCATTTTGTCCATTGGCTGATGCTACGCTGAGTGCGGCGAAAAAAATAAACGCTGTGAAGACGAAAACACGAGAGGAAGAGTTCTTGATTCTGTTGTTCATCGGGTAATCCTTTTTGTGAGGGTTGGAATGAAATATTTGTCTGTTTCGAATGATGCAACGATGTGCCCCTTTAGTTTTGACGACTACACACGCATTAGACACCTCACCTAACGGAGGAGTTTCATTAAATCCTGACAATCTGGCGCGGGCGCGACAAACCTGTTATGCTGTGCATCTCCATCGGGAGGGGGCCACACACAACATGGCGCGCGGACAGCATGACAGACAGCACGATATAACTCTACTTTTCGCATCACGGATAACGCGGCTGTTTGCCTATGGCTCGGTGTCGGTCCTATTGGTGTTGTATCTCGCAGAGATAGGGCTCAGTGAGCAGTTAATTGGTGTTCTGTTGACACTAACCCTGCTTGGCGATGCGGGCATTTCGCTTTGGATAACTATTTCAGCGGATGTCATCGGTCGACGGCGGATGCTCTTGCTTGGCTCCGGGCTGATGGTCTTCGCCGGGGCTGTGTTCTTGCTGACGACAAATCCAATCATCCTGCTGGTTGCGGCGATTCTTGGTGTTATCAGTCCCAGCGGCAAAGAAATCGGACCGTTTGTTTCGATTGAACAGGCAGCGCTGGCGGAAATCGTTTCAGATGAGAAGCGTACAAAGGTATTCGCCTGGTACAATCTGGCCGGTTCACTGGCGACAGCTACCGGGGCGTTGGTCAGCGGCTGGGCGGCGCATTGGTTGCAGGCCGACGGCTTCACAACGCTGGACTCCTACCGGATAGCGTTGGCCGGCTATGTGTTCTGCGGGGTTCTGCTGGCGATTTTGTTTCTCCTGCTGTCAAAAGCAATCGAGAACGCCACGCCTACTGTTGTCACCAAACGAGTCCTGGGGCTACATAAATCCAAAAAGGTTGTCTTCAAACTCAGCTCGTTGTTTGCCATGGACGCCTTTGGCGGCGGGTTTATTATTCAGAGTATTGTGGCCTATTGGTTGCACACCAAATTCGGCGCGAATATTGCGACACTCGGCTCAATCTTTTTCGGAGCCAATATCCTCGCGGCGGTTTCGGCATTACTCGCTGTGCGTATCGCCAAAAAGATAGGACTCATCCGCACGATGGTCTTCACCCATATCCCGTCGAATGTCCTGCTGTTTATTCTGCCATGGATGCCGGGACTCGGCTGGGCTATCGCGGTGTTATTAGCCCGATCCACTATCTCGCAAATGGATGTGCCAACACGGCAGTCATACACAATGGCGGTTGTCTCCCCGGATGAGCGCTCAGCCGCGGCGGGTGTGACAACAGTGGCGCGTTCAGTCGGCGCGGCGCTCTCACCGACGCTGGCCGGTGTGTTTCTGGCGAATCCGTTGTTGTTCGGGGCGCCATTCTATGCCGCAGGTGGGATTAAGATTCTCTATGATTTGTTGTTGTACAGGGGTTTCAGGTCAGTGAGACCGCCGGAGGAGATATAGGACCCGCTTTGCATATAGACAACCTTTGATAAGGCATGAGAGCCATTTCCCCGCCTCCTTTATTGTACTGTCATTCTGAACGTAGTGAAGCATCTGACTTGCAATAGATAGCGCTTGTATTGAAAACATTACGCGTGCCGGTGAACGCCCACTACTACCCTGCCTACTGCTCATATCATAGTAGATTCTTCGCAACGCTCAGAATGACACAATATGACAAGGGCGCCGAAACGACGCCCCTACGTCACCCGACATACTGATAGACTCAAAAAATAGGGGGCACAGCGCGCTGTGCCCCCTTGAAAGTCAATTCGAAAGTCGATTTGAAATTGGCGACGGTTACATTATCTGTCGCTACCGAGTATCAACGGCAAACCATCCTTGCCGCCACCGATTACAATCGTCTTGGAGTTCGGGGATTTCGCCAAATCCTGAGTGGCTTCGATACCTTTCCAGCGTAGGAACTGTGGTGTCAATCCGGTGGCGACAATTCTCTGGAAGTCTGCGATACCCTTGGCCTCAATCCGTTTTCTGTCGGCTTCGAGTTTTTCCTTTTTGATGACAAACTCCATCTTTTCGGCGTCCTGCAGGGCCTCGAGCTTGGCGTTGATAGCGTCGGTGATTCGCTTGGGCAGAGTCACATCGCGGAAAATCACGTTGTCGACCATAATAAACCTTTCGACCAGCGCCGCCCGCAGTCGTTCTGAAACTTCTCCGGCTATCTGATCACGCTTTGAAGAATATATTTCTTCGGGAATATATTTGCCGACAATTGAACGGGCTACACCTCGCAGATTCGGCGCAATGGCCTGATTGTAATAGTCTATCCCGATACCGTTGTGCAGACTGTCAATCTTGGCCGGATCAATGTGATAGAGCAAGGAAACATCGATTCGAATAGTAGCGCCGTCCGCAGATAGCACATCGAGCGTCTCCTTGCGCTCCTGCAGTTTGGTGTTGTACAAGAAAAACGTATTCCATGGCAGATGCCACTGAAATCCTTGCGTGTAGATAGCTCCCATCTGGATGCCGTCGCTGAACGGTTTATAGAGCACCCCTTCATATCCGGCGGGGATTTTTGTGCCACATCCGGTTGAGCCAAACGCCAACGCCGCCAGCGCGACGACCAATACCAGCCCGGGGGCTTTCTTCTTTACTGATGAATCCATTCATTCCTCCTTTTGCAAACAATGTCGATGAGACGTATGGGTTAGTTTCACTCTCAGAGCCATACTCGTCAAAACCTATTCCCACAGAGTATACCACAGGGAGAGATGACTATTCAACTGAAAACAAGAGAATAATGAAATGTGGAGGCGGGCTGAACTATCTTACGGAGTACGGGAATGCCCAGAGGTCTTCGAATACGACGCCAGTATCCGGCGGGGCAAGCGTCGAGTCATAGATAGTGTCGAATATCGCAGGTGTGATTGTGGTGTCGCGGAAGATTGTGGTATCGGGAATGGAATCGATGGACACAAGTTGACTCGAACTACAAGTATCCAATAGCATCGTGTCAGTGATACTCGTATCAGCGCAGGTATCCCGATAAATGAAGCTGGAGTCAAGAATCGTGTCGATAATAGTAAATTGACCGATTTGCGTGTCCGGCGGTGTAACATTCACTCCTGACACAAAGAGATTGTAAGACGTTGAGTCTATTGCAACCACAGGCCCTTTTTGGAAGGTCAGGAGGTGAAAAAAGCGGTTTTGAGGATCGGCCGGAGGTGTGCGGAAACCATAGTGATATGCCCCTCCCGCCTCGGGGCGTCCAGACAACTGCCTGTACCCGATATTGGTGCGGGCAAAGACAGTCATCGGCCCCTGCTTTGTGATAATGTCGATTGAATCACCGGCGCTGACAGATTGCAGATGGAAGAAGTATGTGAAGCCGTCCGGGGCAAGACCTACTCCCTGCGGTACATCGCTTATCACTTTCGGGAACCTGCCGACGAGCGGGAACTGAGTTATTGTGACAACTTGTGAAATGAACGCCAGCGATTTCCCGAGTTTCAAACCAATCAGCTCCCAACCGAGAAACGGATCATCATTCGTTCCCAGTTTTTGAAACAGCGCCTCCCGGACAATCTCGGCGTCATAGAAGTTTGTGATTTCCGCACCGAAAGGACTGTTGCGCTGGGTGAATGTGCCTGAATATCTGACAGTCTGGCTCGCGGTCGCGAGCCGGCCTTTCCCTGACGCCGTGGTGACAACAGTTCTATCGTCGGTGACTCGCACGTCACGGAGGATTGTCGTATCTATCCGCGCCACTCTGAATGTTGCGTCACCGCTATCGAGAACAAATGTGTCCTGCGCATAGATAACCGGGTCGAACAACTCACGAATATCCTGATTCACGCTCATAAAGCGCTCGATTTCTGTGCGGCTGTTGATAACGATATCGCCGGGGTTGCGACAGCTATGCAAGCCGGTCACAAACAGAAGAACCACGAGTAACGCCGAAAACCGCCGTAGAGCGCCCCGTGAAACGTTACTTGAAGAATCTGAGAATCGTTTGAGGAATCTGAACATATATATCAATATCATCCCACTCCATTAAACACCCCCCCCCCC
>CAZFAL010000074.1:0-14338 GCA_964516945.1 uncultured Ignavibacteriales bacterium | reverse complement strand
ATTGCGAGCGAAGCGAAGCAATCCCGTTGATCTTGTAACCGGGGGATTGCCGCGCTTCGCTCGCAATGACGTGTAAGAGACAAGCAAGTTGTTATAGCAAACAAATCGTTACTGCAAACAATACAACATCAGTGAAGTAGCTATGAGTAAACTAATAGAATGTATTCCGAACTTTTCTGAGGGCCGTCGGCCTGAAGTGATTGAAGAGATTATTGCGGCGATTACGTCGGTTGAGGGCGCATACGCGCTTGACCATGAGATGGACGCCGATCATAATCGCGCGGTAGTGACATTTGTCAGTGACCCCGATGCGGTGGTTGAGGCGGCGTTTCGCGGTATTCAAAAAGCCGCCGAGCTGATTGATATGCAAACGCATAGTGGTGAGCATCCGCGCATGGGCGCCACTGACGTCTGCCCGTTGGTGCCGCTGGATGGTGTGACGATGGAGGACGCTGTCACGCTCGCTAATCAACTGGGCAAGCGTGTCGGTGAAGAGCTGCAGATTCCGGTCTATATGTATGAAGACGCCGCGAAAGTTACCGGACGCAAGAATCTGGCGAAAGTGCGGCGTGGGCAGTATGAGGGGATTCGTGACGAAATAGAAACGGTGGCCTCGCGCAAACCGGATTATGGTCCGGCGAAAATGAACTTGAAAGCCGGCGCAACAGCAGTCGGCGCGCGGTTTCCGCTGGTGGCGTACAATGTGTACCTCGGTACGAATGACATTACAATTGCCGCAAAGATAGCCGATGCAGTGCGTCATTTGCGCGGCGGGTTGCGTTTCGTTAAGGCGCTGGGGTTCGAAATTAAGGAGCGCAATCAAGTTCAGGTCTCAATGAATCTGGTTAATTATACCAAGTCACCGGTGTTTCGGGTGTTTGAAATGATTAAGTCCGAGGCCGAACGCTATGGTGTGATGGTGACATCCTCGGAAATTGTCGGGCTGGTGCCGCAGGCGGCTTTAATGGACGTCGCTGATTTCTATTTGCGTCTTGAGAACTTTACCGCCGGGCAGGTTCTGGAGAATAAGCTCAAACAGGTGATGTCCGGCGCTGCTGGCGGTGGTTCAGCGGATTTCTACGCTGATGTGGCATCTGCGTCACCGGCTCCCGGCGGTGGTTCAGTTTCGGCCTCAGCCGGAGCGCTGGCCGCGGCGCTGGCGGGGATGGTCTGTCGGCTGACAATCAAGAAAAAGAAATTTGCGAGTGTGCGTGAGGAGTTGCTGGATGTTTCGGCTCAGGCCGATGCTCTGCGTCTGGAACTGACAAATCTGATTGTTGAAGACCAGGAGGCCTTTGACGCGGTGATGGCGGCGTTTGCATTACCGAAAAGCACAGATGAACAAGTCGCCGCAAGGCAGAAGGCAATCACCGAAAGCTCGAAAGGCGCCACACTTGTGCCAATGAAAGTCGTGGATGCCTCACTGAAGGCGTTGCGTCTCGCGCGAATTGTCGCCGAAAAGGGCAATCCGAATTCTATCACTGACGCCGGGGTCGCCGGATTGATGGCGAAAGCGGGAATAGAGGGCGCCGGATATAATGCGCGGGTGAATCTGCTGGATTTGGATGATGCGAAGTTCAAGAAAGAAATTGCAGATCGGCTGGCAACGGTAATGCCGGAAGCGGAGAAACTTGACAGCGAAATCCGCACATTGGTGGAGAAGGCGCTGACTTAGGCGCGCGTTATGACACGGACAGTAGACATGCATATGCACACAACGGCCTCGGACGGGATGAAGACTCCCGCTGAGTTGCTGGAGATTGTGCGCGAGTCCGGTGTCAGTGTCTTTGCGGTGACCGACCATGATTCGTTTGCCGGTAGCGCCGCTGTGCGTGAGCTGTTGCAACCCGATGATCCGCAGCTCATCACCGGTATAGAGCTTTCAGCCGGTGAGCCGGGTGAGGATTTGCACATGTTGGCGTACTTCTTTCACACAGAAACAATAGACGCTCATAGCGCTATTGCAAAGGCGGTTGAAGAGTTCCGACGGCGCAGAATGTCGCGCGGTGAGCGGATGGTGGAAAAGCTGATAAATCAGGGGCTGGATATTACACTTGAATCTGTCCTGAAGATTGCCAACGGGAGCCCGATTGGTCGTCCGCATATTGCCGATGCGCTGATGAAGTCCGGGGCTGTGAAAACCTACGATGAGGCGTTTTATACCTGGATTGGCTATGACAAACCGGCGTTTGTGGACAAAGAAAATATCTCGCCAAATGCCGCAATTGATTTGGTGCATGAATCCGGCGGGATGATAGCGCTGGCTCATCCGGGTATCAATAAGGCGGAGAACGAGCTGGAGCGGTTGATTGGCTATGGGCTGGACTGTATTGAGGTCCTTCATCCGGGTAACAACGCCGCTCAGCGCAAACGCTATCGCAAACTGGCCAAAAAGCGCGGGCTGGCAATTTCCGGCGGAAGTGATTATCATGGTCGTAACGACCATCACGGTGATGTCGGCCAGATGCAGGTTCCGTATGAATACTTTGAACGCATGGCCGAGCGAGCCGAACGCTACTGTTAACCAGCCGATGACTACCATGAAGAGAAATAGAACAGCTTTGAAAGTTTGCAGACAGAATCGAACCGGCGCGTTGGCGCTGACAGTCTATTTTATTCTTGCGTCCCTGGTTTTTGTGACGTCAGGAATTGCCGGGCCTAAACCCGGCGAGCCATTTGCAACGAAGTTGACGAATGCCGAGCAGGAGGAATTGTATGTTCGCCTGACAGGTCATGATTTCTCCGGCAAAAAGAGCGCCTTGCCCAAGCGAGCCCTCAAATGCGGAACGCCGTTGGCCAATGCGAATCTTGATTTGCAACAGATGAATCCGTTATTACGTCCTCTGGTGAGAGGTCTCTTTGACAGAGTCAATATGCAAGCCAGTTATGTATCGCCTGAAGGTCATTTCAGAATCCATTATGACACGCTTGGAGACAGCGCTATCAAGAACGCCGACATTGATTTGACCGGGGCGCTGGGTGTCGGTGGCGCGGATGGTGTGCCGGACTACATCAACGCCTGTGGTGATATTTTTGATTCGGTGTGGAATATTATTCTCGGGCCGATTAGCGCCGGGAGCAGGGACCTTGGTTATCCGATACCTCCGAATGACGGCGCATTTCTTGATTCACTCAATATTGATTCGCTCTATGATATATATTTTGTCAACTTTAAGGGATCACTGTTTGGCGCGACAATTTCTGAGAGCGCTGTTCCCGGTTACTACCTTACATTTCCGCAATCACAGTCATTCACAACCTATATTGAACTTGACAATGACTACTTTGAGGATAACTACAGCGCGGTTAATGATTACAAGGCGCGACCGTTGGACGCTGTGCGTGTAACGGCGGCGCATGAGTTCTTCCACGCCATACATTTTGGCATAGATGCGACAGAATTCGAGTTTCAGGCCGGTGTTGCGAGAAAGTTCTGGTTTGAAATGTCTGCAGTATCAATGGAAGAGTATCAATATGATGACATCAATGATTACTATGGCTATCTCTTCAACAATTCAACTGAAATCCCTTTCACTGCCCCATATATGTCACTTGAGACGTTCACGTTTGTCAGTGACTTTCCATACGCGATGGGAATCTTCCCTATCTGGCTGACCAACAAGTTCGGTCCGGATGTTGTGCGCGGAACCTGGCTGGGCTGTGGAGCGCCGGGGCCGGACTTCCTCAGCGCGGTAGACTCGGCGCTCCTGTCGTTTACCGGCGGTGAATATGATTTCCATCGCGCATTCAGCGAGTTTGGCGCGGCGCTGGCGTTGACCGGCGAGCGGGCAAAGTTTGCCCCACCGGGATTCGGATTCAAAGAGGCGGCGGCCTATCCGCTTATTAAAGACACACTGATTGAGCCGGGGGCGTTCTCAGGCGTTCCGGATACAACGATTCTGGGCCCCAGTCACAACACATATCCGATTCGAACGACAAATGTAGCGAATCTGCAACCCATACCGCAGTCGAACTCGAACAGTTTTGTGTTTTTGCATGATGTGCTCAGTATCAGTGATGGTTGTTTCAAGCCGGAAGTGTTTGTGCCTTCAACGACACTCTTAGCGGGTTTGGTTCCTGAATTGACATTGGTTGCTATTCCGCAAAATCAGTTTGACACAGCCTTGATTGTCAGCGCTCCGTTCGACCCGCAAGTTGTTGACACGAGTCTGGTAATTGATGAAAATGTTTTGGACGCTTCTATCTCCAATCTGATAGATTCTTTTTCGTGTAATGATGTAATCACCGTGGATACGGTAAACCCCGGGTCTTTGAATAATGGCCAGCCGGATACGATTCGTTTCATAGTCACTAACTTTTTTCCGGCGGTGAACCTGCCGGATCCGACTCGCTATTCTGATGTTATGTTGATTGTGACGCAAACGTCCTTGGACCCGGCGGACTATGAGGATGTCCTTGGGCCGTTTGACTTCCCCTATGCGTACACCGTGCAGGATACATCAGTTGCCATTCAAACTGCCACACAACCGTTCTCATTTCGCACTCCATACCCCAATCCGGTTCTGCCGGAAAACACACAGGTGATATTTGAGGCGCTTCGTGATCCACTCACACGGAACGCGGAGCCGTTGACAATGCGGGTGTCCGTTTTTACAGAGAGCGGTGAGCTGATACGGGATGATCTTTCCGCGACGAGTGGCGCGTCGTTCACACAGGTGGCGGTGACATGGGATATGACGAATATGTCCGGCGCTCCGGTCGCTCCCGGCGTCTACATTATTCTCGAGAAGATTGTATCCGGTTCCGGCGCTGAGTCCGCTTCTGAAGTAACGAAAGTTCTTGTTATTCGTTAGCGGACAGGATTGTTACACAATGTGCGCGCACATGTTGAGACTATCCACATTGATTGGAGTTGCATGTTGCGCATGTCTTGTCACGTTTTCTGCGAACGCCCAGCCGCTTCCTGTCCCGACTGACACATCAACTATATCTACGGTTCGTGACTCAACAAATTCTGGTTCGGCATTGTCCGATACCGCAGCGGTTTCAGGCGCTCCTGATTCATCGGCGATAATCGCCGCGAGAATTACTGATTCGTTGAATGCAATTCCACCTGTTGACACAACTACGGCTCTGAAGCCGTTTCGTTTTGGTGACTATGCCGCCGCCTTGCTACTCGGCGCTCAGCGACGACAGAAACGAAGCATCGATAAATCCTACTACCACGACGCCGGAGATTTCTTTCGCGCTGACCGTTCGTTTTTCACAGTTGACTACCTTACGACTCCGGTGCGGCACACGGTTTCGGCATTCGGAATCACCGGGCCGCGTGTTACGCCGATATTTGACGGAAGAACACTGACACCGCTGGAGCATATGCCCGAGCAGGATGGTCTGGTGGATTTCAATGATATTCCAACAGCGTCAGTGAGTGATGTGTACACGCTTGAGGGACCGCTGGCGGCGTTTCTCGGTGGTGAGAGTGGGGTTGCAGGTGTCTGGTTGCAGAAAGTGCGCGCTGACGGGGAGCGCGCTGAATCACGCCTTGAAGTGCAGAAAGGACCGTTTGGTTATGCCTATACCAAAGGAATAATCTCCGAAACGTTACCCAACGGTTTTTCTTACACCGCCGCGCTCGGCTTTCGCAAGACAAGTTTCCCGGGTTTTCTGGCCAACGATGACGCCAACCATCAGTTCTGGGAGATAGAAGCGCCGTACAAAAAGAAATGGCGCATCACAACTTCGGTGCGTCTCTATCGTCGCACAGCCGACCTGGCATACAAGCCGCAATCGCTGAATCTGCAATTCGACCGTGACCGCCGTGATCGTGATATCATCGCGCGGCTTGAACGAATTGCAGGGGACAATACGTCACTGGCTTTTGAATATCGTCACCAGCGCTCTGAGTCAGGGCTGAAGGTTTCCAACCCAGCATACAGCCAGCGGTTGGATCGTATTGACAACAGCTTTTCAGCGACATGGAATCACAGGGGCGCTTCGAGCATGGTTTTGTTGAGTGTGCGTGGCGCCAGGGAGAAGCTGGAGTTTGAGCAGACAAGCAATGAGCGCAATCATGGCTCGGTGTCATTGAAAGCGCTGATGCGGTTGAGCGGTGAGAGTCTGGCTGATATTGAACTGCCGGTTTCCGCTGTTCATCCTGTGCGGGAAACCAGACTACGTGAAGCGTTTCAGGATAACCTCTCTGCGTCATATGTCTTCGGAGAACTTGCCACTACAGGCGCCGGTGGTTATGCGATTCAACCGCGTGTCAGTGTCGGCTTTGTCTCAGTCGCGCCCTCGCGCTCTCTTTCATTGGCGCTGGGTGTGACACCGGTGTTCCCGCGACAATACGAGTTAGACCTCCCCGCTGAAAACCCTGTGCAGGTATCGTTGACAGAGTCATTCAGTCAGTCCGGTAATGGCTCGCTGGTTCCGGAGGAGCAGTATACCGGCTCACTTGAGGCGCGTTTCGGAGCGCCAGAAAAGCAATTGATAGTTTCGGTCACGGGTGGAACGGTAGTCGACGGCATCAACTGGCGGACATCACCCACCGCCACCGGGTTGCTATACCGTCCTCTCAATGAGGATTTCACATTTGCCGGAGTGACAGTGACTCAGCGTTATCCGGTGACCGGGTGGTTGTCATGGAATGGTTCGGCTTCATATTATGTCTCGGACTATGATTCGACAGCGCAACCGGCGTATGCGCCGGATTACAATTTGTTTTCGGGACTGGCGCTGGATTTTTATTTCCGGCCGCTTGATATGTATATTTCCGGCTACGGTGAAGTGACCTATACCGGTGAGTATTTCGGTAGTGACGGTCGTCAGCTCGGACAGCAGGCGGTTGTCAACTATCGCGCCGGGTTTCGGATTAAGGATTTCACGTTCAGTTATATTTTTGAGAATGCGCTCAATACGCAGTTGCAGGCGCGTGAGCAATACACATATCTCGGTCGCTATAGCTGGTATCAGATAACGTGGAACTTTTTTAATTGATCGTGAGATGTCGTGTTTGTGGAGAGGGTTATTGCGGATGTCAAAACTGCAGTCATTGCGAGGAGTCCGGCGACAGCCGGAAGACGTGGCAATCTGCGGGTTATGAATCGACGGGATTGCTGCGCTTCGCTCGCAATGACTGCATTGAACAGTTTGTTCAGTAACGTGGCTTATGAGGTGACAAGATGATAGACAGACCAACAGCATTAGCGTTGATGGAAGAGAAGATCGAGAGCATCAATTTGCGTAAGCATATCCGCTCGGTTGAGGCGGGGATGCGGCATCTTGCGGAGCGCTTTGACGGTGATGTTGAGCTGTGGGGATTGACGGGGCTGTTGCATGATCTGGATTACAATGAAACCAAAGATGACGAGCCACGGCATACGTTTCTCACGGAGGAATGGCTCAAGCCGTATGCTGTCCCTGAGGAGATGATGTATGCGATTCGGTGTCATCCGGGGCATACACCATGCAAGAGTCAGATGGATTGGGCGTTGTATGCGGTTGATCCGACAACCGGGTTTCTGGTGGCTTGTGCGTTGATGCACCCGGAGAAATCTCTCGCGGCGCTTGATGAGCGCTTTGTCAGCAAGCGTTTCAAGGAAAAACGTTTTGCCGCCGGAGCGACACGTGAGAATATGGCGGCCTGTTCCAACCTCGGTTTGGAAGTGACTGAGTTTATTCTGCTGGTGCGTGATGGTATGCTGACTATTAGCGACTATTTGGGATTATAGATGAGCGCTGTGACTGAAGGGATCGTTCCGAAACAACGGTTCGCGCATTTGTTGTTCAAGCGTGATGTCTTCAGTTGGGCGCTGTATGATTTTGCCAATACGATATTCTCGATGAATATCGTGTCTTCGTATTTCAAACCCTGGCTGGTTGATGACCTCGGCAAGCCGGGGTTTGCTTTTGATGTGACAGTGGCGCTGTCGATGTTGGCGGTGGCGATTCTTTCACCGGCGCTGGGCGCGCTTTCTGACCGTGACGGACGCAAGAAACGGTTTCTGTTCTTGTTTACGCTCTCCTGCTCATTGTCTGTCGCCGGGTTCAGTGTTCTGCCGTCGTCGTTTTTTGTTGTGATTCTTCTGTTGTTTGGATTGTCGAACTTCTTCTATGAAGGCAGTATGGTGTTCTACAACGCGCTGTTGTATTCGGTGGCTGATAATGATTCCCAGGCGCGGTTTATCAGCGGCTTCGGTGTGGCGCTGGGCTATCTTGGCGCGATACTGGGGTTATTCGCTGTGCTACCTTTTGTTGATGGTGATTTGTTTGGAATTCAGATTCCGTTTGTGACAGGCAGCGGACGGTCGGGCGCGTTTTTGCCGACGGCGGTGATATTCTTTGTGTTAGCGTTGCCATTATTTTTCTTCGTTCGTGAGCGAATAGCAAAGTCCGAGAAGCAACTGAATCGTGGGGTGTCACAGGCGTATCGGGAACTCTGGCAGAATATTCGCGACGCAGAACAGTATCCCGGCCTGATGCGATTTCTGTTTGCAGATTTCTTTATCAAGAACGCCGTCAATGCGGTAATTATCAACATTGGGGTCTTCTGCTTGTATGTCATTGGACTCAGCGACGCTGAGAAAACGATATTTCTGTCGATCGTGACATTTGCCGCAGTTATTGGCTCGTTTGTCATCGGCCGTCTCGCAGTGCACGCCTCTCTGCGTAAAGCAATTATTCTGATTGCCATTGGCTGGATAGTCTCGATGGCGTTGTTTGGTGTGGCGTTTGAGCGCTGGCAGTTCTGGTTGTTGAGCGCGCTGGCGGGGATTCTGCTTGGTGGAGTCTGGACGGTGCATCGTCCGTTTCTGGCTGAGATGGTTCCCAAAGATGAACTTGGCAAGTTTTTCGGTTTGTATTCGCTGACCGGCAAGAGCGCGGCGGTGGTCGGGCCGTTGTGGTGGGGGCTGTTTTTCTGGTTGTTTCAGCCGGATGGCCCCTTTGGACAGGTGTTTATGGGAATGTTTTCTCTTTCAGAGGCGATGGCGCAACAGTTGCCATATCGGGTAGCGGTGGCGAGTCTGGCATTGCTGGTTGGAGTTGGTCTGCTTATCTTTGTGCGGGGAGCGAAGCCGTCTGAAACAACTACACCAGACGGCGAGTAGAGTAACTATGATACGAGACAAAGCAGGATACTATCATTATACCGGTTGTATTCATATGCACACGCAGGATTCCGACGGGACCGCGACGCATGATGAGGTCATCGGTTTTGGCGCTGAAGTCGGATTGGATTTTCTGCTGTTTACAGACCACATGACGCTCAAGTCAAAGGAGCGCTATGAAGGGTATCACAATACGAATCACAGCAATCTGCTTGTGATTGTCGGCTATGAACACAATGATGAACCGGACAAGAATCATTATTTGATTTTTGACAGTCCGCGCGTGTATGACATTGCGCTTTCCGCCCATGAATATGTGGCGCAATGTGACACAGACGGGGCGCTGGGGATTATTGCGCACCCTGATGAAAAGCGTCCTGAGGATGGCAAATATCCCCCGTACCAGTGGCAGGACTGGTCAATTGAGGGCTACCATGGCATTGAGATCTGGAATCAGATGTCCGAGTGGACAGAGCGTCTCGCTGAGGCCGGACCATTGGGCAAGGTGTCACTGTTGTTTTCGCCGCGAAAGTTCATGATAGCTCCACCGGCGGAAACATTACGGCATTGGGATGAGGCAAATCAGAAGAGGCGGATTGTCGGGATTGCCGGAGTTGACGCGCATGCGTTCCCGTATCAGCTCGGTCCGAAGAAAGTCATTATTTTCCCGTACAAAGTGCATTTTCGCTCTTTGCAGAATCATATTATCCTTGCTGAACCACTTGCCCAGGACTTTGCGACTGCGCAACGGCAATTGCTGAATGCAATTCGCTCCTGCCGGCTCTATTTTTCGAACCGTCGCCGTGGAGACGCGAAAGGATTTCAATTCATCGCAACTTCCGGAGCCAATACCGCAGTGTGCGGCGGGGCGCTGGAAAGTCATGTTGGAGCGCGGCTGTTTGTTTCGACACCTCATCGCGGAGAAATTCACCTGATCCATGATGGCGCGACTATACTGCGTGTCCAGTCCAATGAGCTGGAATTCACGCCATCGGAGTCCGGATTGTACCGAATTGAGGTTTTACGTGACGGCTGTGGATGGATTTATTCAAACCATATTCGAGTAGGTCTTCCTGGAAGCGGCGCTCCTTTGTAAGTTGTTGAGATATAAGACGTTGTAACTTTGTTACAGATTTCACAAAGTCGTCTTGACAGGGTTATCCTGAATGTCTATGATTTCCCGACAGAGGCGTCTGAGATTGGTGACGCCCGGCGATTTTAGTCGCCAAAAAAGGGAGCGAATAACATCTTCAGCCCTGAGAAAGTCAGGGGAGGATGCCTGCAGAATCTACAAACGTCACTCGTCGGTCTCATGAATAATTTCGAAATATATCTACCAATTCTGATTATGACTGTTGTGGCGCTTATTCTTGGCGCCGTGTTGATGGGTGTTTCGGTGTTGATTGGGAAACGCACCCGCTCCAAGGTGAAGATGCAACCGTATGAATGCGGTGTTGACCCGGTGGGCGACACCAAACATCCGGTGCAGGTGAAATATTACATGGTTGCGATTTTATTTATCATTTTTGATATCGAAGTCGTGTTTCTGTATCCGTGGGCGGTGATTTATGACTCGCTCGGATTATTCGGATTCCTCGAAATGCTGGTCTTTATCGTGATTCTGTTGACCGGCTACTTTTATATTCTCGGCAAAGGCGCATTGAAATGGGATTAGAAGAAAAGATTCCTGAGGGTATCGCCCTGACGACAGTGGACACGATGGTCAACTGGGCGCGCAAGCGTTCGATTTGGCCGTTGGGGTTTGGTCTGGCCTGTTGTGCGATTGAGATGATGTCGACCTTTGCTTCGCGGTTTGATGTGTCACGTTTCGGGATGGAAGTGATGCGCTCCTCGCCGCGTCAGGCGGATTTGATTATTGTTTCCGGTCGAGTGACACGCAAGATGGCGCCGGTGTTACGCAAGCTGTATGAGCAGATGCCGGACCCAAAGTGGGTGATTTCGATGGGCGCTTGTGCGTCATGCGGCGGTGTGTTCAACAATTATGCGGTAGTGCAGGGAGTTGACCGGGTTGTGCCGGTGGATATTTATGTGCCCGGTTGTCCGCCGCGCCCGGAGCAGTTGATTGACGGAATCTTGAAGTTACATGCGAAAATCGAGAAAGAATCTCTGCGCGCCAAGCCGAAGTCTACGGCTGAGACGACGAAGAAAGTGAACTCATAGATCTCATAGATTCTTATGGAAGACAAGCTCAGGACATTTCTCAAAGAGCGTTTCGGAGACAAGATTCTATCGGAATACACTCATCGCGGACAGTTGTCATTCTATGTGCAACCGCAGGCGGTGCGTGATATTGCGGTGGCGCTGAAGAATGACCCGGAGTTACAGGTTGAGTTTTTGACTGATATCACCTCAGTAGATCATCAGGGACGTCCGTGGGAAAAAGACGGCCGTTTTGAAGTTGTCTATATCATGATGTCCTTGAAACACACCTATCAGTTCATGCTCCGGGTGAAGCTGGCTGAGGATTCTGCGACGTTACCGACCCTGTCTGATGACTGGGGATGCGCCAACTGGCTGGAGCGTGAGGTGTGGGACCTGATGGGCGTCAACTTTGAGGGACATCCTGATTTGACGAAGATATTGACTGTGGATGAACTTGAGGGGCATCCCCTGCGGAAAGACTTCGGTATTACCTATGAAATCCCGCAGTTTTCACATAATGTCAACGATATCGAAATTGTGCCGGACAATCCGCATCACTAAGCGTAATTACGAAGAGTCGAGCGCTAACATCTCATGGAACTACAGACAGAACATACATCGACCTCATTTGAGTTCAGCGACGTTGTCACCACGGATTCCGGTCGTAAGACAATGACGTTGAACATGGGGCCTCAGCACCCGTCGACGCATGGTGTGTTGCGGTTGGTGTTGGAGCTTGACGGTGAAACGGTTGTTTCCTGCAAGCCGGTGATCGGCTATTTGCATACCGGTATCGAAAAAACACTCGAAAGCAAGCTGTATTACAAAGCATTGCCGATGACCGACCGGATGGACTATATGTCGCCGATGTCAAACAATCTCGGTTATTGTCTCGCTGTTGAAAAACTGCTTGATATAGAGGATGAAATTCCGGACAGAGTGAAGTGGATTCGCGTGTTGATGACTGAGTTGACCCGTATTAACTCGCATCTTGTCTGGCTCGGCACACACGCTATCGATCTCGGCGCGATGTCGATGTTTCTCTATACATTCCGCGACAGGGAGACTGTGCTGGATATGTATGAGCTGGTTTCCGGTCAGCGGATGATGTCGACGTATATCCGAATTGGCGGGTTGATGAAGGATATCCCGAAGGACTTCGACAAGTCAGTGCGCAAGATTCTCAAAGACTTACCTGATAGAATCGACGAATATGAAGACCTGCTGACGAATAATCGTATCTGGCAGATGCGCACAATCGGTGTGGCGAAAATTTCCGCCGAAGGTGCAATTAGTGGTGGTCTGTCAGGGCCGTCATTGCGAGGAAGCGGTGTTAAGTACGATGTTCGCAAAGCGTTTCCATATTCGGATTATGACAAGTTTGACTTTCAGGTTCCGGTGGGTGAGCATGGTGATGTGTATAGTCGTTATCAGGTGCGTGTCTATGAGATGCGCGAGTCACTGAAAATAATCCGGCAGGCGCTTGACGGTCTCCCTGAGGGACCGTACCGGGCGCATGTTCCCGGAATTGTTCTGCCGCCGAAACCGGATGTGCTTTCCAAGATGGAATCACTGATTTATCACTTCAAGATTATTACCGACGGTTTCAAAGTTCCGCGTGGTTCGGTCTATGTGCCGATTGAATCCGGCAAGGGTGAGATTGGATTCTTTATTGATTCTGACGGTAGTAATACGCCGAACCGGGTTCGTGTGCGTCCGCCGTCATTTGTGAATTTGTCTGCGCTCCCGAAGATGGTTGAGGGTAGTCTGGTGAGTGATGTGGTCGCCGCGATTGGCTCGATTGATATTGTGCTCGGCGAGGTAGACAGATAGATAAGTGTGCAGTTGAAGGTTATATGTGATGTCAGACAAACAAGCAGAAGTACAGGAAATTCCGGGCCGTCCGCATGTGAAGAGTCCCGGTGTCCCGCAGGTGAAGACACGTATTCTGACTGCCGAGTCTGTGGCGAAGATTCAGAAAAAGATGTTGCGTTACCCGGTGCGTAAGTCCGCAGTTTTGCCGGCGCTGACAGTCGCCTATCAGCAGGTTGGCTATCTCAATGATGAGATTTATGCGGAGTTAGAAGCGATTACCGAGATTCCCAAACGGCAACTTGCCGAGGCCGCGACATTCTATACGCTATTCCCGAAAAAGCCGCGCGGGAAGTATTTGATAATGGTCTGTGACAATATCTCCTGCGCATTGTGTGGCGCCGACAATCTGTTGCGCTACCTTGAAGAGAAGCTCGAAATCAAAGTTGGTGAGACGACGCCGGACAATTTGTTCACATTGCAGATTGCTGAATGTCTTGCCGGTTGTAGCGCCGCGCCGATGATGCAGGTGAATCACGAATACCACGAACATCTGACTCGTGAAAAGATTGACGCGCTGATTGACGGCTGGCGTAAAGAGGGCTGACTGAGACGGTACTGATAGATCATGGCTGAGCATAAACTACTTCTCCAGCACACCGACGATCCGCAACAGAAGACTGTTGCCGGGTATGTCGCCAATGGGGGCTATCGCGCCTGGCGCAAGGTGTTGACCTCGATGAAACCGGATGAAGTCATTGATGAGATGAAAAAATCCGGTTTGCGAGGTCGCGGAGGAGCCGGTTTCCCGACCGGCTTGAAATGGAGTTTTGTGCCGAAGGACACTCCCAAGCCGCGGTATCTGGTGTGCAATGCCGACGAATCTGAGCCGGGAACCTGCAAAGACCGTGTGTTACTTGAACGCGACCCGCAGGCGGTGATTGAGGGGATGGCGATTGCGGCATTTGCTATCGGCTCACATCTGGCGTTCAACTATATTCGCGGTGAGTTTGATTATCCGATCCAGGTGTTCGAGCAGGCGGTTGAGGACGCCTATGCCAACGGGCATCTCGGTAAAGACATTTATGGCACGGGCTATGATTTGGACATTATCACCCACACCGGCGGCGGGGCCTATATTTGCGGTGAGGAAACATCATTGCTACAATCGCTGGCCGGTAATCGCGGGATGTCACAAATGAAGCCACCGTTCCCGGCGGTTGAGGGTTTGTATGGTTGTCCGACGGTGGTTAACAATGTCGAAACGCTGGCAGTGGCGCCGCATGTGATAA
>CAZFAL010000073.1:0-14475 GCA_964516945.1 uncultured Ignavibacteriales bacterium | reverse complement strand
AAAGGATTACATATTTCTCGAGAATCACGTTTTCAGTAACATCCTCAATAGCCATTATCAAGCCATCCCCGCCAAGAGGCAATTTGCTCAATGGCGAGAGTTTGATATTCAAGGCCTTCTCCACATAGCCGGTGTTGTGGAAATAGCGAGGGTCTTCAAACGGTTGCTGGGTATTGAAGGCAATATCAATCATCTGTCGCCAACGTGGAGTTTCCTTTTCAGGTATAACATCAAAGAACCTCGTCGGCGTTTCAGTTTCGCCGACTATACCAATCTCTTCTTTGTTCTTATCAAAAATAGACAGTCCGGCATCATTTATCGAAACCAGTTGATATTGTGAGTCAAGAACCAGAATACCCATTGGGGACTTGTTGATAATGTTCTCAGTAAAGACTTTTAGGTCGAGGAGGTGTTCATAGAGCGACGCATTATGTATTGCCGACGCGGCCAATCCCGCCAGTAGCTGGAACACATACAAATCTGACTTGAGGAAGTGTTTACTGTGGAGAGAATTATCGAGATAGATAACTCCAATAACACTCTGCTTGAGCTTCAGCGGCACACAAATGATTGAGCGCAGATGTAATTCCTGGATTGACGCCTGCTCGGCAAATCTGGCGTCGTCCTGCGCATCTGAGGCGAAAATCGCTTTCCCGGTTTTAGCAACTTTAGTCGCTATACTATAGGAAATCCGCAATCCCTCGCCGGAAAAGTCTTTGCTCGGGATATTGTAAGCGGTCTTGAATTGCAATTCACCGAAATCGTCAAGGAGCATGATAAACCCGCGTTCGGCTCCGAGTAGCTCAATAGCATTCTTCATCACACGATCAAGTGTGTCCTCAAGATGCATCGTGGAATTGATACCGAGTGATATCTCAAGCAGAGCCTGCAAATCCTCCACCGATTGCTGATCTGTCTGGCTTGATTCGCGAATCCGCGGCTCGTGACGGGCAATATCTCTTAGCTGTTCTTCAAATTCCTGCAGAATAGAGCCGGTTTCGTTGAGTGGGTCTACATCAACGTTGGTCGCAGCGGACATGTCCGCCGGAGAGGGAAGTGGACTGACATGTGATGATGTCTGACCGGTATTTTGCTTTGCGTGACTCATGATTGTACACCGACTGGCGATTCCCCCTCAAATGTCAGCGCTTGAATGTGCGCAAACAGGTTGTAGTACCTAAAACGGATTATTACCGGACCTTTCGGCAATCCCTGCCAGATCCGGCGGCCACCTTTCGTCGCTATAAGCCGCTATAAAGCGACGCAAACCGACGCAAAAGGAGGCGCCCTTATTACACTCTATATCGGTAACCTCGAAAATGCCCTTTAGGACAAACTTGAGGACAAAGAGGTATTAAAAGTAGCTTCAAGGACAGGAACCGTAATTTTGAGAGAGAAGAACAGGCAGCCGACGAAAGATTCAAAGCAGAAAGAGGATTGTGAGGCAATAGGTATTACATCTGCCGCCCACGCGAACCCACGCCGGCAAAACACTCATAATACGCTGTATAACAACGTATTACGACGTCTTACAACACACTTAGAGTTCAACGGCAATACGCCAGGAGGGGTCAGACCGGTCGAGTCGTCTGGCGAAATTCAGGCGTATAAAATCACCAACAGCCAAACCAACCCCCAGAGATTGCAATAACTGGGTGTCATTAAATGAAATATGGTCGGCAATCTGGCCGGCATCGTAAAACATCCAGAATTCCAGAAAGTCTACCCCGGCTCCTTTGAAGCTGACGCCATAGTCGAGAGCCAGAGTCCAGTCTTTTGTGCCCATGAATTCCTTGTGATTGAAACCTCTCAACCAATGATACCCGCCATTGAAGAATTTCCGATACAAAGGCAAATCACCGTCTGAGGTCCTCAGACGCCCCCGGGCAATAAGCGTGGTATATTTTGTGACATCCGTTTCATATTGACCGGCAAGTGTATAGCGGGTGAATGAAAAATCGGAATTGAAGTCACTTAACGCCCGTTCAACCGTTAAGCGGGAACGCCATTGGGTCTTGCGCACGGCAAAGACTTTCTTGCTATGCGCTGTGATAGAGAAGATAAGTCCTGCTGCGCGTTTATCATCGAATTCCACCCGTGCGCTGTCGGCAAGCGCCGATGGAATTCCCTGATAGTTTGGATAGAATTTCTTGTCCCCGCTGAAAAGCGACCAGAGCTCTCTTGTGCTCCGTATTGTCCTGATCTTATCAGTGTAGAAGTCCAACGCAAATGTAAAGCGTTGCAAGTGGTCATAGCTGATTCCAAATGAGCCGCCTTCGGCCTCATAGTAATTCTTATAGTCTGTGGTCGTCAGCAGAGAATAAAGCGTATTTTGCCATTCAGGCAAAAGATTATCATCATCGCTCTTGAGCTCCTGATATAATGCGCCATTAACAGAAAACCCGCTGGCTCCAAACAACGGCTGGCGGGCGCTGAACCGATAGCGCTGTCTCTCAGAAGTCAACGCCATCCCATAGGTTAACTTCAGCTCCGGCAGTGTCGAATCAACGTCGGTGAATTTCCAGCCAATGCGGGGCGCAAAGCCGTCAACACGATTGTATGTGAAGGACGGCACAAAGCTGAGAAGTTGTTTTTCCGCTGTCCACGGGCGTTCAGGGCGACGCACACGATGCCCTGAGATATTCGGTAAAATGTAGCCGTAGACTTTGCTACCACTGGCGACTGTGACATGACCGCCGAGCGCTACAACATGATCACGAACCACACCGGTCACACCAACTGTCACATCACCGCCGAAGACAATGACACTGTGATTAACTTCTCCGTCAACAACCACATCGCCGGCGAAGTTAATCACTGAACCACGAATGAAACCTCCCTGCGGAATGTGGAAATTCTTTTCGTTGAGGACCCTTGACGCTGACCTTGCTGAGCTTCTCCGCTTGCCGGATTGTGATGTCGATTCTGTTGTCGCTGATGTTGTCCAGAATGTCACGACAACTATTCTGTCTGATGTCCGATCCGGATCTTTGTAGACACTGTCGGTTGCTTTGTCAATTGAGGAAAACAACACCTCCCGGCCAAGGACAACAAAACCCTCTGGTGTGACAGAGAAACCGGAGCCATTATCAAAGAGACTCTCTGTTGAGGATTCCAGTTCGGAAGTCACGACTCCAGAGTCTCCGGAGAACAACCGGATACTGACTGAGTCCCGGACAGCTACGAATTTCGCCAATGGGATCAGTTTTGTTTTTTTTGCATGACGGACATATTTCTGATATTTCGGCGTTGAACCGGCCCCGGACTCTGCCGCCGCTACGGCTTCACCCGCTGCAACTGCTCCAACTCCTACAACTGCTCCGGTAGAAAAGGCAGATTGCGAGAAGAGGAGCAACAGCGCAACAGACAAGAATGTAGTGTTCAATAGTTTTGCGCCGGGCAATCTCAGAGCGGTCAATCCGATCAATCCCATTATCTGTTTCCGCACAGCCAGTAACGTTGGTTTGCCTGCCAGGAGGGACAGCCACCGGACGACAAACTTCACAAGTGGATTGCCATGGCGGGCAGTATGGATAGGAGCGGGGTTTTGTGTCACGAAGTCTATTCCTGAATGGCGGTCTTAGAGACAACTCTTCGACGGTGTAAATGTTCCGGCGGCCACTTTGTTCCGCAGGTCGTCAATAGCTTCCCGATGCGCTACGAAGGCAATGTCATCGGGTATATTGTCTAACTGAAAAAATGCGGCATCCATTGCGTCATCTCCGGCTTTCATCTCACCGCCGACTATATGCGCCTCATAGAGAGTCAATATCGCATTCGTCCGCGGATCATCGTCACCGGAATAGACGTTAAAGAGCGAGTCGATTTCAATAATTAAACCCGTTTCTTCGAGAGTTTCTCGCACCGCCGTCCGAGCGGGCGATTCGTCCCATTCCATATAACCGGCAGGCAGGCACCAGGAGCCAATTCGGGGCGGATGGGCGCGTTTGACCAATAGCATGCCTCTTTCGGTATAAATGATTACTCCGGCGCCGGGAATCGGGTTGTGGTAGTACACAAAATCACAATCGGGCGACTCACACACTAAGCGCTCATGCCCGTCGATTTCCTGTCGAGCAAGAGTGGCGGCGCAACGGGGACAAAACCGGTAACCGTTGAAGTTATTCTTGAGCAAGGAAAGTTTACGCGGGTCAAATTCAGCTTTCCCTTTGCCGGGATTCTCTGTCATCAGCTTTTCTATCCTGTCAGTTGATTTGTGGAATATTTGTTGGATGTTGATTCAGGCAACATTGCGGCGGCCATCCGTGAGGATTGACAGCGTTGAGCGCATGATTGAATACACCGCGTTTGTCTTTCGGTTCCAATAGGACACCCGTCTGACAGAATCCACCGGACAAAACCCGAAGCAGACCAGTTTCTCGCTCTGAATGCCTCTTACTCACCCTGCGCTATGTTCTCACGCTCTGATGAATTCAGTTCCGCTTTGAGGACGACAATTGTCCTGTCGTCCTGCGCATGCCCGACGGGCTGGAAGGTATGCAAGTCATCAAGCGCCCGACGAATAATCTCCTCCGGATGGATACCTCTGTTGCTTTGGAGTACAGCAATCAGACGCTCTTCCCCGTATTCCTCCTCGCTGTCATCCATGGTTTCAGATATTCCGTCGGTGAACAGGAAAATGAAATCTCCCGGATGCAGAGAAACTACTGTTGACTCATATGTTGCGTCAGGAAACGCTCCAACCAGCATTCCGCCGACATCAAGACGCTCACAAGAGCCGTCATTGCGTATCAACATCGGATAATTGTGACCCGCATTCGAATACTCAAAAGCGCTTGTAACACTATCAAACACACCAAAACAAAGGGTAGCGAATTTTTCGGCTGAAGTGAGCGCTACCAGATAGTTATTCACATTTTTCAGCGCATCCCTGATATTGTTATTATTGTGCAATTCACTCCGCAACATCGCCTGAATTTGAGTAATCACCATTGCCGCAGGCATCCCTTTGCCGGAAGCGTCCGCGATCACCAATCCAAATCTGTTTTCATCAAGAGGAATGACGTCATAGAAGTCTCCTCCAACTGTGCGTGACGGAACCGAATGCGCCGCCAGCGAAAAGCGCTTTGATGACGGCAGCGAGCGAGGTAGCAGGCCGATTTGAATCTGGCGCGCCATGGCGACTTCTTCTTCAAGACGTCTTTTTTCGACTGTCTCTGCATACAGACGGGCATTAGTGAGCGCAGAAACGAGTTGATTCGAAAGCACGCGCAGGAGGTTCAGGTCCTCTTCAGTGTATTTCCCGCCGGTAACCTTTTCAGTCAACAGAATAAAACCCAGCAACCTGTCTGCGTCACGCAGAGGGAGAACCAGTGCGCTCTTTCGCTTGCGCGTTTCCTCAACGAGACGGCCGGGCTCGTCGGTATGCGCGATTTCGTCCATGGGTGTCGGCGTTTCGAGCTGTCCGATTGCAGCCAGAAATTTGTCACTGCGGTCAATAATATGACGATTCGGGAAATTCTCGCCCGGCAGGATAGCATATTCCTTGATACTGTCCTGATAGAGGGCAAAGTAGACGGCGCGAACCATCAAATGCTCCCGCAGAGTTTCTTCAATGATAGCCCGGAGGGCGGACGGCTCGAACACTGAGATTGTCTGTCGGGAGAACCGCTCTATCAAATTGCGAAAATCTGATTTGTCACGCAGAAACAACCTGCGGATGATTTCTTCAACCTGGCTGTTCAGGGGCTGGAAGAAAATCAGGGCCAGGACAGCGAAACCAATCGTCAGCGCCATACCCTCGCCGCCGGTCACTGTGTTTATCCAATCCTGCGCTTTGCTGATACCCAGCAAATAGGCGCCGGCAAATATGCCTGTTGATATCGTGTAGGCCACAGACTGACGCACCGCCAGACCGATATTGAGGAATTGAAAGCGAATGATAGTCCAGAAAAACGCCGCGAGAAAAAGCGCCACAGCGACGGTCAGCGCCAGAGCGTGTGTGGTGTCGCTGAAACCGAAATCAAAAAGAGAGTCACAGACAAAGAAGATGACATAGACGCTGACAGGAGCGGCAACGCCCAAAGTGATGATGGTCGCCTGCCGACGAAAACGCAGATTCTGAGCTCTACGCAGATAGCTCACAAGGATTGCCACAGCAGTGAATCCATACAACGCATTCAAGGGCGGGAACACCTTGTCCTGAGCGCCGAGCCAGGTGTTAATCTTGAGTATCAAAAACTGGAGTTGAACAAAGACATTACCGAGAAATGCGCTGAATGGACCGTCGGCGTCATTGACTACCAGTGAGTTCACCAGACTGTCCACATTTTGGAAAACGAGCAACGCCACCAAGTGCAGAAGTTGCGGCAGAAAAATCAAAGCAAAGAGCAACCGTCTTCGTGAGCGCCTCGCAGAATAGGATGTGAAGACAAGCGTGAAAACAATCAGCATTGGGAAAACAAGTTCCCAGGCCGGATAAAAATTGTAGAGCAGGGATTCGTCAAATGGATTGCTGGCGTTGGGGAAACGTCTGATTGCGCTTCCCAGGGCCTGAAAAATTGGAGCCAATCCGGCAAAGAAGAAGACGAGGGCGGTGATTCGATTCAGCTTGTTGGAAAAATTGTCACGGAGAGCTGTAGTAGCCAAAAAAAGCAACGTCGCGCCAAGCGCAAAACTTAAGATTGTTACTGTCAGGTCTAATCCAGACACGGTTTGCCTGTATTCAATACACTATTTGCCATTGCTGATTCACTACCTGAAATCTGCGAGGTAGGACTCACTGTCGAGCGTAAGATTCGAAATCCCCGCCGGTTCTCGCGTGTTCAGAAAATCACCTAAATATTCTTCTCCAGCTTCACCGTAGAGCCACCTTCGTGTATGTCAAATGACACATCGTCCATCAACGAACGGGCTATAAAAATTCCACGGCCTACCTGTTTGAGAAGATTCTCTTCTTTGAGGGGATCAGCGATACTGTCAGGGTCGAATCCGGAGCCTTCATCAGAGACAACAAATGAAACAGAGGCGCCGTCTTTGGTAATAGTCAGTGTAACGGTTTTTGAGGTGTCACTCTTGTTGCCATGTAAAATACCATTGTTGACTATCTCGGTGACTGAGATAGCAATATCGGCAATCGTGGACTCGTCGATACCGAATCCTCTGAGCGTCCCTTCGAGAAAGTCATCTACCGCTACTAAATACTCCGGGTCTGAGGGGATTGATATCGTATTCCCTCGTATAACCGGTCCGTCCATAATGCTCCTTTTCTCACAGTGTGTCAGGCGCCGGAAACAACTACCTGGACACTGAAATTTGCTCTAATACATTTGCTTTAGCGTATCCTCTTTAACATGGCGGCGCCGCGAATCGCTTTTGCCGTGTCTATCGGATATACGCGCCTATTCCAGAAAAGATATGCAAAAATAATGACCGGCGAAGTGGGGGCCACCAGTCATATTCTTCTTGAATGAGATCTCTTGAATGAGATATCTTGAAAGAAATCTCTCTCTGATAAAACGCCGAAATTCATTGAGCGCCCCAAAACCAGGCGACCTCGAATATCACAGCGCTAACACTCTCAGAGACTGTTTATACTTGATAAGACTATGGCTGTGATTGCCTCAACTGTCAAACGCGGCTACGGCTTCTTCCACAGTTTCATGCGACTCAAAGACAGTGACCAGTTTTGTGATTGTCAGCAGAGACTTTATCTTCTCCGTAACATTGGCCAATTTGAGTCTTCCGCCATTATTCTTCATCGTTGACAACCCGGCAATCAGGATTCCCAGGCCGGTGGAGTTCACCCAGTCCACCTTGGACAGGTCGATGACGACATTCTTGACACCGTTTTCAATATGCTCATGGAGCTTCTCATGCAGGATAGTTGAATCTGAACCACCCATAATCTTTCCGGATGGCTCCAGCACCGCCACTCCGTTCGCCACTCTGTCACTAAGTTTCATTTCCGCTTTTTCCTTTTGTTATACATGATAGTGCGGGATTGCGTTATCTCCACCTTGTCTCAACTTACCTCAATTGTCCTGCGGTCAATTCCATAGTGAGCCCATAGTGAGCAAGGATGGCGGGCAACGCATTCCTCGCTGCTGACCAATATGATTGACCCACAGATTTTCGAGAAAAAACACGATAAAGTCAAGTCCGACAGCCGAAACCGTCCGGCTTTCGGGAGCTGTTGATTCGTCTGCATGATACCGGGAGCGTTGTCTTGCCAGTCCGGGCTCCCTCAGAACGCAAGAGAAGGTTCCTCTATATCAAAGTATTCTCAGAGTAATCTCATGGTCCGGGCATTGAATTTGTCCCGTCTTTTCCGATATACTGTGGATAAGCGGTTCTCTTTCCATGATTTAGTGGAAAGTTGATGGATGAGTCTGTCTACGAAGTAATCGCTGGAGCAGAGCTAAGTCAGAGCTTAGACAGAGATTAGACAGAGATTAGACGTTGCAACGCTATGGAAAACACTCACCCACAGGCCAAACCAAATCTGATTCCCGCCGGTCGCACTGCGCGTTTGAAGCGTGGTGATTCCGAAGTGCAGTTACAGACTGAATATGCCCCTAGGCCGACTCCGAGAATCACTTCCTCGATTCTATTGTCCGGAGAGTTGTTACATAAGATTGAAACACCTCTTGATTCGGCAATCGAGACCCAGGAACAGCTCGAAAGAGTCGAGCGCCTGATGTTACGCCAGCACAGTGAGGCCCTCAAAGCGCTCAAAGATCAACCTGACACCGGTCGCTCACGACTCTCGTTTGAGACGATGAAAGCTCATTTGACGGACCGCGAAGAAAAGAAACCTCAGAAACAGATACCCGGAACATCCGGCACATTGCGTCCCGACCAGACCTCACAATTAGTACGGCTGGCGCATGAGGCGGAAAAAACAAAATCCCTCGAGATTGAGAAGCTCTCCGAGAGTGACAAAGTGCGGAATGTCAAACGCACTACCCTTGAGCGGCTGTATGAAATCGAGGGTGTGGACCGGATTGTAACTCTTGACTGGCGTGGACGGTTTCTCTCAGAGAAGGCGGAAAAGGACTTTAAGCGCAAGTTCTCATCGATTTACAAACACCTCAATGAGGCGCTTGAGATATTCTCCCCGCTGTCCAACGGACGCGGCAGAGAGGAAGGTGTCTATGAGGCCGAACACCGACGGCTGTACATGGTCTCCCACTGCGGGTATGTCTACTTCCTGATAATGAAACGTGTGCCGGGCGGCCGCCCGATTGAAGAAATCGTCCGCGAAGCGCTGGATTCGTAACCCACCAAACCTGCTTCACCGTCTCATTCAGAATTATTCACCCTCAATCTCAAACAAAAAAGCGTCCCACCGGCCGCTTATTCGATTCCAACGGGAATCTAATTGAGTCAGAGAGGGATGATATTTGAAAACGCTCCTCCAAAAACACGGTAAAGGGTTTTTACAGCCGCTAACAGACGTGTCGCTACGCTATTCATCTGACCTGACGGTCAAATAAGTTCACGGCGCTGGCTCAGCCCAAACAGAGACAACCTTCATTGTAGAGGGGTAAGAGGTTTTCAAATGATCCCTCTCTGACTCGAAATTCTTTATCAGTTTCAAAGAACAATCTGCCGCGCCAGAGACGAGAGCAAAGTGGCGCACCTGCAAGATACTGCATTTATACAATTTGTACACATATTCTTTTATTCTTTGTTCTTTGGCCTAATCTCTTCTGAGAGACATTTGTCCACACCCGGCTGAGAAGTTATATAGTTTCCGGTATGGTCGAGAGCATTGGAGTGGACATAATTGAATTAAAACGGATTGAACAGACAGTTTCCCGTTTCGGAACTCGCTTCACGCAGCGAATTCTCAGCGATGCCGAACGGGACAAGATGAGCAGACGACCGGATGCGATCGCGTATCTCGCCGGCCGATTCGCGGCCAAAGAGGCGGTGATGAAAGCGTTGGGCTCCTTCTTTGACTCCGGTGTCCAGCTAAGAGATATTGAAATCCTGAATGACACAGAAGGCCGCCCCTATGTGCGCCTGCCGGAACGCCTGCAGACAGTCTTGCAGAAAAAGACTATCCTGCTCTCAATCAGCCATTCAAGAGACAACGCCGTCGCAATGGCGCTAATCGGAGACAAAAGAGACTGATACACGACAGTCAGAAAGACATATCAACACAGACCACAGAAAGAATCCTTATGACCTCAGAAACAATGAATCCACAAGGTACGATGACCGAAGAAGAAACGCTGAAACTGTTCACTGATTCCGGCGCGCTCCTGCAGGGACATTTCAAACTGACGTCGGGACGGCACAGCGATCTGTACTATGAAAAGTTCACGATTCTGAAGAATCCGGCGGTCTGCTCACCGCTCTGCCAACATATGGCGCAGCTTTTCAGCGACAAACAGGTCGAAGTGGTTGTCGGTCCGACTACCGGTGGTGTGATTATCGCATATGAAGTCGCCAAAGCGCTGGGGACACACTCTCTCTATGCCGAACCGGGGACATCAGGTGATGAGCGAATCTTCAAACGCGGCTTCGCACTCGAACCGAATCAGCGCGTATTGATTGTCGATGACATTGTCACAACCGGCCGGTCGATGTTTGAAGTCATCAAGCTGGTGGAATCCTACAAAGCCACAATTGTCGGCATCGGCGCGCTTCTCGACCGCTCCGGCGGCAAAGTCGACCTTGGGTATCCGCTGACTGCATTGACAACAGTTTCGGCAGATAGCTGGACTCCCGAAGAATGCCCGCTCTGCAAAAACGGTGTCGAACTGACACAACGCGGCAGCCGGAAAAGCTGAAAAGCGGGGCCGTTTACACAGTTTCGTGTCATACTGTCGCCAGATACACCGTCACTAACTGAAACGACAGCGGGCGCGCTTCCACTTCGCTGAATCCGGCATCGCGAATCACTGCGGCGAATTCCTCACCTGACGGAAACGCCTCGGCGCTCTTGTTCAGATAATGGTACGCCTCTGCGTCACCGCTGAGCGCCGCGCCGATACGGGGAAGTATCTGACGGAAATAGAACCGGTACAAGGCGCCGATGATTTTCGAGGTCGGCATGGAGAATTCCAGAATCGCAAACTTCCCACCGGGTTTCAACACTCGCGCGGCCTCGGCAAGCGCCTGTGGGATGTTGCGCACATTGCGAATCCCGAAGGCGACCATTGCTGTATCGAATGAATCATCCGCAAACGGCAACTGCTCGGCGTCGCCCTGCAGGCACGTAACCTTCTCTGCCAACTCCGGCGCCTTCCTGCGCGCTTTGGCGAGTTTTGCATCGGCGAACCGCAACATATCAGCCGAAAAATCCAGCGCCTGAATTGTGGCGAATCTGTAAGCGCTCAGTCGCGCCAACTCAAAGGTCATATCACCTGTGCCACAGCAAATATCAAGACAATGCGCGCCATCCAAATCTCCGAGCGCCCTGATTGCCGCTTTCCGCCAGCGTTTGTCGATGCCGAGTGTCAGTGTGCGGTTGAGCAAGTCATAGGTCGGGGAAATCCGGTCGAACATCGAACGGATTTTTTCCGGGTCCTGTTCGGTACGGTTTTGCAGGTCTGTGTTCATCATTGGCTTCGTCATTGTCACTTAGCGTATTATAAAGTACGCCACACCCACGGCTCCACAGTACAGGAAGCCAATCCAGCCGTTGACTGTGAAGAATGCCACATCAAGACGCGACAGGTCATCCGCTGAAACCAGTGTATGCTGACGCAGGAATAAAATGAATGTGGGTAGCAAGCCGGTAAGAGACCATAATGGCAAGTCCAACTGAAAGAACAAGCCGACCATCAACGCGAAGCAAATAATGTGAAACATCCGCGAGAGCATAATCGCGCGGCTCTTGCCCAGCGCCGCGGGGATTGAGTGTAACTTGTTGGCGCTGTCGAATTCGGTGTCCGCGAGCGAATAGAGAATATCAAACCCGGCCACCCAGAACAGCACAATCGCGCCGAGCAGGAACGGTGTCAAAGTCAACGGCGCTCCAACCGCCAGCCAACCGGCGCCGGGCGAGATACCAAGCGCCAAACCGAGCGCCAGATGAGACAGTGATGTCACACGTTTGGTATAGGAATAGCCGAGTATCACTACCAAAGTCGGAACTGCGAGAATACCACAGGTACGGTTCAGCAGGTTCGCGAAGACGACAAATACTATCGCAGAGACTGTGGTCAACACAGCGGCTTGACGAAGTGACAGCGCTCCGGTGACTAATTCGCGATTCGCGGTGCGCGGATTCTTTGCATCATAGGTAATATCGACAATCCGATTGAACGCCATCGCCGCTGTGCGCGCCGCGACCAGCGCCAGCGTGACAAAGACAATCACCGACAACGACGGCCAGCCATCAGCCGCCAGCGCCACACTGAGCGCTACAAACGGCGCTGAAAACACGGTGTGCTGGATTTTCACGAGCGAGCCAAAGGCGCGCGCGGTTGCAAGGACACCCTGTGAGTTCGGCTCTGACACAATTGCTCTCATGATTTCTTGTCCGTCTTGTCGCCGAGTCCGGACCAACTCGGCAGAAGCGCCTCATAGCCAAGTTTGACCATCACCCGGTCAATCACCGAATCAACCAGCTCTTCGATTGTCTGCGGCTGGCGGTAAAACGACGGCGACGCCGGCAGAATTGTGGCGCCATAGAGTGACAACTTGTTCATATTTTCAAGCAGTGGTCCCGAATAAGGCGATTCGCGCGGCACGACAATCAACGGCCAGCGCTCTTTAAGCGCGACTGCGCCAAGACGCGCTATCAATGTGTCACCGACACCATTGGCTATCATCCCCAAACTGCTCGCCGAACAGGGACAGATGACTGTCGCCGACAAGGTGAATGATCCCGAAGCCACTGCGGCGCCAATTTCACCATTGCTGTGCAGTGTCACATCCGCATACGCGCCCAAATCACGAACACTGAGATTCATTTCTTCCTTGAGCACCAAACGGGCCGCCTCTGAGACAACAAGATGCACTTCAGCGCCTGCTTCGCTGAGACATTGCAACAGCCGCACACCATAGATTGCCCCCGATGCGCCGGTCAGCGCCAGGGCGATTCGTTTTGGAATGTCTTTTTTCTGTGTGTTCATGGCGGTCTGCTCTGATGATTTGCTCCGGCGTTATTGCAACTTCGCAGGAGCAAGTTGCCGCAGCCCCTCTGCGCCGACTGTTATCAGCGCAGCAAATAAGTCCTCGTCTGAGGCAAAGTCAAGTGAGCGCCCGGCGTCAGACAAGTCCACCGCAAACACACCCGGCGCTTTGCCGATTTCCAATGAACCAAGCGATTTCTCATAGCCGAGCGCCGATGAGCCACCGATGGTAGCCATGTCGCAAATCATTCGTTGTGACAATTCCGGAAACATATCGCGCAGTTTGCGCATTTCGGTGAACATATCCAGCTCTGCGCTCGACGCCAGCGAATCAGTCCCTAACGCCAACGGCACACCTTGCGCAACAAACTCCATCACCGGCGGTTTCCCGACTCCGATATACTCGTTGGATGAGACACACAAAACAACAGTCGCGCCGCTCCCGGCTATCAATTTGATATCGGTTTCATCCACATGCACTGCATGAACCAGCAACAGCCCCTTCTGCAACACACCAAGTGAATGCAAATACTGAACCGGTGACAGTCCCGGCGCAGACCATTGCGGATCATCTTTGCCAATCTCCCGCAGACGCTCCCGCCAGGGACCGGAGCCATCGGCGAGCAACTCCACTTCCTCTTTGTTTTCTGCAACATGAATTGTGGAGAGTTCCGATAACGCGGTCAGGCGCTGTATCAATTCGGCGCTTGTTGAATATGGCGCATGCGCCGCAGGATGAATAGTCACCGGGGCCTGCGGAGATATAACACACATCGAGTCATCGCTTCGTGTGTCATTGCTTTTTATGTCGTTGATTTTTGTGTCGTTGATTCTTATGTCATTGCGAGGAGCGAAGCGACGTGGCAATCTCCCGCTTTCGAGCAAACCGGATTGCCGCGCTTCGCTTGCAATGACTGCCGATGCAACGACAGCCGAGGCAACCTTTTCAGCAAGCCCTTTTTCAGGCGCTGCTTGCAGAACATCCGCAATCTCATCTTGTAGCGTTTGCATCACCTCATTAGCGACAGCCGCTTGAAACCCCAAGCGCTCAGCGAAGAACCTGCAAATCATGCCGGATTCAACAATCGGCCGTAGTGACACAAAATCATTGGCAATTTCGCCGATAGCAACAATCCCGGCTTTCTGCATACGTTGCAATGCAGTTACGACACCGTCTCTTTGTTGTGAAACATCACGCTCCTCACGCGCTGACAGCGCAGCTTTCACCCAGTCGACCATTGAGCCACGTTGAAATGACAGCTTTGTGCCAGTCGGAAAGTTGGTGTGGACATGCGCGTTAACCAGCCCCGGGATAATGACACTGTCACCGAGGTCTGTGATGTTGGCGCTTTGCTGTTTAGAAGATTGGTATTCGGCTT
Source organism: uncultured Ignavibacteriales bacterium (assembly GCA_964516945.1). Classification (GTDB taxonomy): domain Bacteria; phylum Zixibacteria; class MSB-5A5; order GN15; family JACZUZ01; genus JAJRPJ01. The sequence goes on along the minus strand of CAZFAL010000073.1, from coordinate 41 downwards.
GAGCGCCAACGAAGGTGATACGCGCCCCGTCAAGCGCCAGC
>CAZFAL010000072.1:6968-14657 GCA_964516945.1 uncultured Ignavibacteriales bacterium | reverse complement strand
CGCGGGTCAATAAAGAAATCCTTGCACAGGACCGGCAATCCGCCGCCACGCTTCGCGAGCGAGATATTTTCCGGCGCTCCCTGAAAGAAACGCTCATCAGTCAGGACTGACAGAGCGGTGGCGCCGCCGGATGCATACTCTTGCGCAATAGCCGACGGGTCGAAGTCCTGACAAATGACACCCTGTGACGGCGACGCTTTCTTTATTTCGCAAATCAGCGCCGGCGACGAACTGTTCAGCAGTGACTCATGAAACGGAATCGCCGGCAGAGAATCATGCACAGCAACTTTTGTTGAGAGAATAGCCGAGAGGTCTGCTTTTTTTGCAGAGACAATGTCTTTGAGAATGCGGTTCACGGTGTCACTCCTCCCTGATTGACACTCGGGTTAGCGCCGGGAGTGACAACATATAGTCCATTCTCTTTCGATTCCGACTTACGGAAAAAGAAATAGTAAGAAACCGAAGACAGCACATAGAGCGCAATCGTAATCAACATCGGTAGTTCATAGCCGTGACGTTCAATCAACTCTCCGCCGATATTGGTCGAGATTGTCCAACTCCCGGTCCAGGCCAGCAACATAAGCGCGTTCACCAAACCCTGCTCCCGCTCAGTGACAACCTCCATCGAAAAGTTCGTGGATACCGGTTGCCCCATGTTCATAAATGCTGCGCGCAGGAGAAACGCCGCCACTGCCCAGCCGACGTTGCCGGTGTATGCTAAAATAAACATAAACGGTATCGACAGCAGCTCTGTTAAGACAACGGTTTTAATCTTGCCGAATTTATGCACCAGCGCCGGAGCGGCCATCGTGCCGAGGAATGTGGCGATTGACACTGCAAAATAGTAGACGCCGATTTCGTCTGTGGTCTGGTGGAACCTGTCACGAAAATAGATATTCAAGAACGGTATGATGAAACCGGCGCCGAGCCCAACCAGAAAGTACGGAATAAATAGTTTGCCATAGACACCCGCTCTGCCGCGCATCGCACTCCAATTCAAGCCGCGTTGGCGCTCCTCCTGAGTGGGTTTTTTCGACTGAATCAATGAAAATGGTATTGTCGCAAACAGTCCCGCCGCGACTCCGACAAACAACGCATAGCGATGAGCCAGCACGGCATCCACACCAACGTAGTCTTTAAACACGGTCACCAAATAGCCGCCGCCGAGTGAGCCAACAGAGCCGGCAAGTGTCATCATTCCGAATCCGAGCGAAAACAGCATCGGGCGTTCTATCGGAGTTGAGTTACGCATATAAAACGGCGCCGCCGCGACGCGATAAAACGTGAACGCCATCCCGCCGATGAGCGCAAACATCCACAATGCATTCACATCCCCCCATGCGGCCATCATCCAGACAGCGCCACTAAACACCAACGCAGATGCAATCAGTACGGGCTTCAACTTTGTACGCAACAGCAGAAAACCCGCAGGCAGAGCCATCAGCGCCGCCCCGGTTGCCCGTGAGGAGATGATATTGCCAATCACTGATTCTGTAACCTCACGCTCACGCAGGTACAAGTTGAACAATAGCTGGATATTCGCTTGTGTGATTCCCAGCAAAAAGGCGCCGAGCAGGTAGCGCTTAGCGTTCTTGCTCAACAAACGGAATGACACTATATATCTGCCAAACCAGCTCAACCCGTCACTACCCGGCGTTGTGTCAGAGGACGCAAGCGGGCTCTCTGGCGGGTTATCACGTTGCAGTTCATTTCTGCAATCTGTTTGTCTGCGGGCGCTCATAAGATACGTCTCAACATCTACAGGTTTATCCAGTCATTGAGTGTTTCGCGTGCCGCTCCACTATCAATAGATTCGGCCGCGAGTCTTACCCCGCTTGCAATACTGTCTGCTTTTCCGGCGAGGTAAATAATAGCTCCTGCATTAGCCAGAGTGGCCGGCCGCGCGCCGGTCTCACGACCATTCAGCAATCCCACCAGCAGCGCCTGATTGGCATGAGCGTCACCACCGGCTATTGAATCAATGCCTGTGCCTTCAACGCCAAGTGACTCCGGTGTCACGGTATAGGAATCCAAGTTGTCGGCAGAAAGTTCGATAATATCTGTTGGAGCCGAGGCCGATATCTCGTCGAGTCCGTCATGTGAATGCACTATCAAGGCGCGTTCGGAGCCGAGTTGCTTCAGTGTTTCGGCAAACAAGGGCATCACCTCTTTGCTGTACACACCAAGCAGTTGTCGCTTCACACCCGACGGATTTAATAGCGGACCGAGCATGTTGAATATCGTACGCACCCCAAGCGCCCTGCGGGCGGGCATTACGGCTTTGATTCCCGGATGAAAGCGAGGCGCGAACATGAAGCAGATTCCTGTTCTGCGAAAGGATTCCTGCACCGCCTCAATACCGGCATCAATCGACACGCCACAAAACTCCAGTAAATCAGCGGAGCCGCATTTTGATGAAACCGAGCGATTGCCATGCTTGGCAACCCTGGCGCCCGCTCCCGCGGCGACAATTGCCGCGGCAGTGGAAATATTGAAACTCCCGGAGCCATCACCGCCGGTGCCACAGCAATCAACCGCTTCATCGCTGTGAAGCTCCACTTTGATCGCGCGCTCCAGCAACGCTTCGGCAAACCCCGCTATTTCTGACGACGCTTCTTTTTTCGTTTTCAGCGCCATCAGCAGGCCGGCAATTTCCATATCACTGAACTCACCGTCGATAATGCTTGTCATCAGCGTCCGCGCAAGTTCCCTCGGTAGGTCTTTGCCGGCGGCGATAGTTTCAAGATAGTACTTCATCGCGCCACCTTTTTGACCGAAACGCCGTCAATGACGTTCATAAAGTTCCGCAGCAGGTTCTTGCCGCAGGGTGTCATGATCGACTCCGGGTGAAACTGCATACCGTACAGCCGTCGCTTATCATCCTCCAGAGCCATGATGACACCATCATCAGTTTGCGCCGTGACAGCAAAGCCCGCAGGAATAGTATCGGGGCGGACAACCAGTGAATGATAGCGTGTCGCAGTAAACGGATTCTCCACTCCGGCGAACAGTGTGGAATTCGTATGGTGAATCTGTGATGTTTTGCCGTGCATCAACGTTGGCGCATATTCAATTGTTGCGCCGAACGCCTGCGCGATTGATTGATGTCCCAAGCAGACACCGAGCAATGGCGCCCTTCCGGCGGCTTTCTTTATCAACTCCAGACAGACACCTGCGCCTTCCGGACGACCGGGGCCGGGGGAAATCACAATTCCGGCGGGAGACAGCGCCAGTAACTCAGCAACTGAGCGCTCATCATTGCGAACAACATGCAGGTCGGCGCCAATCTCAGACAGGTACTGCACGAGGTTGTAAGTAAATGAATCGTAATTGTCTATCATCAATATCATTTTATCATCTCAACTATTGAGCGCCTCAAACAGCGCTTCGACTTTGTGCGCTGTTTCGTCATATTCGCGCGCGGGAACCGAATCGGCGACAATTCCGGCTCCGGCTTGTAAATACAGGTTCTCGCCCTGCTTGACAATAGTTCGAATCGCAATACAGGAATCAAGGTTCCCCCAGAAATCCAAATAGGCGATTGAACCGGCGTACACTCCCCTGCGCAACCGCTCCAACTCTGAAATGATTTCCATCGCTCGAATTTTCGGGGCTCCGCTGACTGTGCCGGCCGGGAAGCAACTGAACATGCCTTCAAGTCCGCTAATCCGCTTCGGCATTTGGCCTTCGACTGCCGAGACAAGATGCATAACATGTGAATAGCGCTCAATCTCCATCTGGCGAATGACCTTGACTGTGCCGGATTTGGCGACACGGCCAATGTCATTGCGGCCGAGGTCCAGCAACATTGTGTGCTCGGCTAATTCCTTTTTGTCTCTCAATAAAGATTGCTCAAAGCGTTTGTCCTGCGCTTCATCGACGCCTCGCGGACGTGTCCCGGCGATTGGGTGTGTCACTATCCGTCCTCTTTCAACACGCGCCAGCATTTCGGGAGAGGAGCCGATAACCGCCGAGTCTCCGAATTGCAGCAGGTACATATATGGTGACGGATTGATGCGCCGCAGGCGACGATAGATCTCAATCGGCGCCAACGTTGTTTTTGTTTTCCAGCGCCGTGAGAGGACAACCTGAAAGATGTCGCCTTCCTTAATGTACTTTTTAGCGCGTCGCACCGACTGTTCGAAATCCTTACGGGAAGTCAGTGAAGTCAGTTTTGCCTGTCGCGCTTGTGGTTTCGCTAGTTGCCTGTGCGCCTTTACTCCGGTTGTCAGTAATCGTTTCTGTGTCTTCGTCAGCCATTGTACAGCAGCGTCATATTTGGTTTTGAGAGAAGCCACTCCGGCAACATCAGGTTCGTCTGTCAAAATATTGGAGATAAGAATTATCTCCTGTTTGAGATGGTCAAAGACTACGACAGACTGATACAATCCCAGTGAGCAGTCCGGCATGGCGATGTCATCAACGTTCACATCCGTATATTTGTCAATCCAGCCGGCGGTGTCATAGGCGAAATAGCCAACAGCCCCACCGGAGAATCTGGGTATCCCCTCGACTCGAACCGGACGGAAACGCTTGACTATTTTGTTGATGACTTCCAATGGTGTGGCGACAAAGCGCTCTTTCTTCCGACTGGTGATAATCGTAACTTCGCGTTTGCGTGAGGCAGATGATTCATTCGACTTTGTTTCCGGAGGAGCAACCTCAATACGCATAAACGGGTCAAAGGCGATAAATGAGTAGCGCGCCAGCTTTTCGCCGCCCTCGATTGATTCAAGCAGGAATGCATGACGTTTGTTGTGAGCCAGTCGCAAGAATGTTGAGACAGGCGTATCAAGGTCTGCAGGTACACGGATAAACAGCGGGATGACATTCCCCTTTCGCGACAACTCTTTTACTTTGGCGTACGTGAACATCATATAAGCGCCTCTATATCAAATAATCGCCGAACTGTTCCGCTGACTACAATTGGTTGCAATTTGTCTTTCCAACTGACAACCAGCCGCTCTCCGGTTGCATCCGGCTGTGAGAAATGTACAGTTGTTTTTGCCGACACCTTCCCGAGAGTATTAAGAGCTGAGACCACTGCGCTTGCGCCTGTGCCGGAGGACTTCGTTTCACCAACCCCGCGCTCGAACACTTTGACTTCCACCTTACGCGAAGTGACGACTTTGGTGAATTCGACATTGACACCGCCCGTGAACTGGCGATGAGTGGAAATGCGCTCGCTGACTTTCTGCCAATCTTTCGGAAAGGCGCGAACCGGAATTACCACATGCGGATTCCCCACCTCCACCGCCAAATAGGACATAGATCTCTTCCCAATGCGTATCGTTTTCAGCTTGGGACGCTCACCGCGTTCCAACAGGTCCGCCAGAGAGTTTTCAAACACGGGACAGCCAACTTCCGTTGCAATCATCGTTGTTCCATCGGCTGAGTTTTCAAGCACTTGGGCGTTGACAGTATCTCCGCCGCACGAGATAGTCCAGCGCTTTTGCCTCGGAGCGCGAGCTCTGGCATGTGCCACAGCAATACGCAGGCCATTGCCGGAACGCTCCGCCCAACTGCCGTCGGCGTTGAACACATCAAGCGCTATGTCCGCTGACTTTGCGGGGCTAATCACAAGCAATCCGTCTGCGTCGGCTCCGGTGTGCCGGGCGCACATTTTCTTTGCCAGAGCAGAGTAGCGAGACTTTCTCTTTCCTGAGCGTAAAGCTGTCGCCGATTCTGTCAGCAGAAAGATATTGCCTGTCGCGTCGTATTTTGTGAGTGTCTGTTTCACTGTCTTTCGTTGTTTTATCTTGGCACGCAACAACCTATGGTCAGTATGCGCCTGTCGAGTATAGTATGTCAGGATTGTCCCCAAAAACAAAAAAGCCCGCACAAGGCGGGCAAAATCCGGTTACTATTATATGTACAATTCAGCCGCCTACCTATATAGAGATACTCCACCAGTAATAGCGGACGAATTTAGTATTAGAATCAGACTTTATGGTCGTAGCGCCGTTCTTCACGAATAGACTATACAACATTTTCAGAAAAAAGCAAGCGTAATCTTCACAGCCACTACAGACGCTTGTCGAACATCCTGCCGAGCCGCTTGATTCCTTCGACGATAGTCTCATGATTAGCGTTGGAGAAGTTTAACCTGAATGTGTTCTTGCCGCCGCCATCAGGATGGAACGCCTGCCCGATAACGTATGTGACTTTCTCTTCAACAGCATATTCGAGCAGTTTGTGCGCATCGGCGCCTTTCGGCAATTCGCACCATAAGAACAGGCCACCTTCAGGATGTGTGAAGGTGATTGATTTCGGAAAATACTCTTCAATTGATTTGATCATCAAGTCGCGTTTGGCTGAGTAGTCTGCGCGAATGGCATCAATATGCGGCTCCAGCAATCCCCGGTCGAGATAATCAAAGACCATATATTGGGCGAACGTATTGGCATGCAAATCACTGACCTGCTTCACTCGCTCGAACAACGGCATCACTTCTTTGGGTCCGTTTATCCAGCCGATACGCAACCCCGGCGCCAGCAGTTTTGAAAATGTCCCCAGTGTAATCACGATATCCCCACCGAGCGCTTTCAACGAGGTAATCGGTTCACCATTGAAACGCAGCTCACTATATGGGTCATCGTCGACTATCGGGATGTTGTATTTCGTGGCAATCTCCACCAGTTTGTGGCGACGCTCAAGCGTCATCGTTTTGCCACTGGGATTTTGGTAGGTCGAGACAACATAGATAAGCTTGGGATGCGCCTTCTTGATTTTCTCTTCGAGTAAATCCACCCGCATACCGTCATTGTCCATCGGCACAAACTCATATTTGGCGCGATGATAGTTGAAGGCCTGGATAGCGCCCACGTAAGTCGGGTACTCAGTGATAATGGTGTCACCCGGATCAATGAACGCCCGCGCAACCATCTCGAGCGCCTGCTGGGCGCCGGATGTTATCAGGATGTTTTCATAGGACGAGACGATACCACGTTTGTTTGAACGTTCGGCAATTATTTCCCGTAGCCGTGTGAGTCCCATTGATAAAGAATACTGCAGTGTATTGGACTCGTATTTGTCAATTATATGCTCACAGGACTTCTTCAATTCTTCCAGCGGAAACATCTCCGGCGCGGGTAACCCCCCGGCAAATGAAATAATCCCCGGCATGCGGGAGTATTTCAGCATTTCGCGGATAATTGACGCTTTAAGAGTAGCGACGTGGTGTGTAATCCCCCACTTGGTCGGGTCGGCGCCGGCGCCTTGTTGGTTTTTCATGACATTCTGACTATCTGCTTGATTACCTGCGGATGCATCATCCCGGGAAACTGTATCTTGTATGGTTTTCGGACACATAATTTATCTCCTTTGACGGCCTGGGTATTGTCCCTTTCTACCGTCTATAGATTGATACAATTCGTGACGCGGAAAAGCAAGTTTGAGATATCAGATGCGTCACTCAGGATTACTTTGAATCAGGGAAGCCGGTTTCAGCGCCCCTTCACCGTATTTATCCTGGACTGAATCGATAGCTGATGTTAATTCAGCTCGTCTTTGATCCGGGCCTTCGCTTTTTTTGTTATCCGCTCCCGTAACGGGAGAGTCAAAGAGTCCCAATTGCGGGTCATCGCCGTCTTTGAGCAACTTCCCCGCCTTTACACCTAACAAACGCACCGGAATGTCAGTTCCATATTCCGGCGGCAAGAGTGATCTGGCGGTTGCGTATATCAGTTT
>CAZFAL010000072.1:0-6868 GCA_964516945.1 uncultured Ignavibacteriales bacterium | reverse complement strand
TGTCAGTTCCATATTCCGGCGGCAAGAGTGATCTGGCGGTTGCGTATATCAGTTTCTGGTCTGCGGTTGGCTGTGGGAGTGTTTTGTCACGGGTGATAGTTGCAAATGATTTGGAGCGAATTTTCACTGATACGGTTCTGGTCAGGTAGCCGCTTTTCCGCAATCGCCGCGCCACCCGGCCGCTGAGCGATAATAACGCCCGTTTCAAATATGCTCTGTCGAGCGAATCATGTGCGAAAGTTGTTTCATGGGAAATGGATTTCTCTTCACGAAGCTTGTCCATACTCCGCACCGGACTGTCATCTATTCCTTTGGCAAGAGCCAGAGCATGCAACCCGAATTTCCCGAAGCCGCGAGTCATAACTTCCGGCCGCATCTTCGCCAGATCATTCACTGTGTGGATGCCTGCTTTCTTGAGCGCGAGTGCGGATTTCTCACCTATCCCCCACAACACAGACACCGGTTGCGGGCCAAATATCTCAGCATACTGAGCGCTGTCCAACATAGTCAGGCCGTCGGGCTTTTGCAGTTTCGAGGCCATCTTGGCTATGATTTTATTTTCCGCGACACCGATTGAACAGGTCAGCTCAAGTTCATCTCGAATCGCTTCTTTTATCTTCACCGCCAGTTCAAACGGGGCGCCATAGAGTCGTAGCGATCCGCTGACATCAAGAAACGCTTCATCAATCGAAAACGGCTCAACTAAAGGTGTGAATGACTCCAGCAGTTTCATCAATTCAGTCGAAACGTAGCCGTACTGTTTCAAACTGCCGTGGATAACAATCGCATCGGGACACTTGCGCAAGGCCTGCCCCATCGGCATCCCCGAATGTACGCCGAGTGGCCGGGTCTCATACGAGCAGGCGCTGACCACTCCTCGCGCATCAGCAGGCCCACCGACAATCACCGGCTTGCCGCGCAGTTCGGGATTGTTGCGAACTTCAATCGAGGCAAAAAAGGCATCCATGTCGACATGGAAGATGATACGCTTCCATGTGCGCCAGTTGATATTGTGTTGTGTGTCGATAGTTGTCATGCGGTTTATAACATAACCTGCCCTGTACAAAAAAATGTAGGTCTGTTTCCTTTGACGTTTTAGGGCTTGTTGAAGAAGTCTTTTATTACAGTCATTGCGAGCGTTAGCGCGGCAATCCTGTCGAATTATAGCAGAGAGAGCGCCGCGTCGCTCCCTGCAACGACACAAATATTTTTTCAACACGCCCTTTAGCTCTGGAGATGTCCGGCATTCCGTTGCTATCGAACATGTCGGGTTTCTTGTCCGGCGATTGCCGGACGACGGAACCCGACCTACAACTATGTCATTCCGCCTTATCATTCTGTCCTTGTCATCCTGAGCGTAGCGAAGGATCTACTTTGTTATTAGCAGGATGCCGGACACGAAGTCGCCATGTATTGTCAGAGGCGATTCAGGGCTTCCGGCATTGTCTTTTGCGGGCCAGATTCTTCGCTTCGCTCAGCATGACATTATGTGGCATCAGTAACGTCTGATATCAATAACATCTGGCATAAGTAACAATGGAAACATTCTTCGGTCACATTCATTTACGTCACTACTGCCCGCTTTCCCGCAACATGCGCGTTATTTGCCAGCCGTTTTTGGACAGGTCATAACATAATTGAAAATAATTCTCTGAAAAATCCACAGCGGTGAAGCGTTTTTGCACATAGATTCCGCGACGGGTCTGCCAGTGGGCGGTGATTTCTTTGATACGATAGACATGCCCATTCCAGCGAAAGCGTAACGGTTTTATTTTCGCTCCTTCAAAATAGACAAGTGTATCAACCGGCTCATTGAGTTTTTGATACATGCACATCAACAGCCCTCAAAATGCATAACGCAACAACGCTGTCAGCCAGCCGGAGATATCCAGCGGGACGATAACAATCACTAACGCGCTTGAAATTACCACACTGCGAAAAATGCTCTGCAAACGTATACTCATGTTCTTTGGTTTGTTCATAGTACTCCTTGTTTTTATAGGCGTTTACATGACCAATCAGGAAAATTTTCGCAATAATCCCGCCACTTTGCCGGCGATGTAAAAGTCAACTGATTGTGGATCGATAATAATAGGCGCAAAGGAGTCATTCTCCGGTTGCAGGCGGATTGTTCCATCGTCCTCGTAGAACACACGTTTGACTGTCGCTTCATCATCTACAACCGCGACTACAATATCCCCCGAGTCGGCATGGTCCTGTTTCTGTACGACAATTATATCGCCGTCATGAATTCCCGCATTGCGCATGGAATCACCGTCAATCCGCAAGGTGAAGGATTCCTTCGATGGCAGAAAACTCTTGTCGAGCGCAATTTCACCTTCATAGTTTTCAATCGCGGTCAGCGGATACCCCGCCGGAGCCGAGCCGACCAGTGGCAAGCTGGCCACCTGACGGCTGACATCCTCAACCAGCCGGATCCCGCGCGAGAGCATACTGTCCTTTTCGAGATAGCCCTTGGCAATCAGCGCCTTGAGATGATCGCGGATGCCATTAGTGGAGCGAATACCGAACTGCTCGCACATCTCGCGAATAGTCGGCGCGCGTCCGTCATTGACAATACAATCACGAATAAACGACAGGATTGCCTGCTGGCGTTTGGTTAGTTTTTCTCCCATGAATGTAACTCCGTATTTATTGCCTATATATTATTCTGCATTTGTCACATTGGGCCGTAGGTCGGGTTCCGGCGTCCGGCAATCGCCGGACAAGAAACCCGACATGTTGGGTTGTAGTGGGATGTCGGGTTTCTCCATCCGGCTATCGCCGGATTCCGGAACCCGACCTACTTTTCTACCCTTTACCACGTATGTCTATCCTATCCAGCGCTGTATCCTTATAGCGCCCGACCCACTATTACTGCCCATTCGAGCAGATGTCAATTACTTTATTACTTAAACTCTCCGATTTGCAGGTTTGAGTGCGAAATGTGATATTGTACATGAGTTGTCTCATGCGAAACTCTTCGAATACGACTTCAGATATATGCAACTAACCTCCCAACTGATAAAATCTTACGCCAAATTAGCGGGGTTTGATCTCTGTGGGATTACCACACCGGAGGCGCCCGAGCGTGATGTCGCACGCTACAAAAAATGGCTGGCGAAGGGACTGCATGCGGAACTCACCTATATGGAGCGCAATGTTGCGCGCCGCTGTGACCCGGCTTTGAGCCAACCGGGTGTGCGCTCGATTATTATGCTGGCGCTGAATTATTATCAGCCGGACTCAGAGGCAGTGGATAGCGGTTATGGACGGGTCGCCCGTTATGCGCGCGGGCGGGATTATCATAAGATTTTCGAAACACGGATTCGGGCGCTACTGCGGGAAGTGCAAGCCAATCACCCGGAATTAGACATACGTAAGGATTTCAAGTACTACGTGGACTATGGCCCGTTTCTGGAGCGCGCCTATGCCGAAAAAGCCGGACTGGGGTATATTGGCAAAAACTCAATGCTGATAACTGAAGAATATGGCTCCTGGGTGATGCTGGCTGAAATCCTGACCACAGTTGAACTTGAGCCGGATGAGCCGCAGCAAAAACGTCACGGCCACTGCGGGTCTTGTCAGCGGTGCTTGATTCATTGCCCCACCGGCGCGATTATCGCTCCCGGTGTGGTGGATACGGGTAAATGTATTTCCTATTTGACAATCGAAAAACGCGGCGAGATTGAACGAGAGCTACGCGCGAAGGTTGGCAATAGAATCTTCGGCTGTGATGTCTGTCAGGAAGTCTGCCCGCATAATCATCCCAAACAACGCTCAACCCCCACAGACAATGATGAGTTCCTGCCTGGGCGAGGTGTCGGCGAATTTGTCAGCTTGCAGGAAATACTGTCACTGAGCTCACAGGAGGAGTTTCTCAAACTCACCGCCGGAACCGCGCTGACTCGCCCGAAGCTCGAAGGGTTGCGGCGGAATGCGGAAGTGTGTTTGGAGAATCAGAAAAAACCGTAGCCAGAGCTTAACACACTTAGGAGTTTTGACCCGGCGCTGAGGCGCTTCTCTGTTCCTCCGGGTACACATGATGCACCACTCTCTGCGGGAACGGTATCTCAATTCCTTCGGCTTCGAAACGCTTATAGATTTCCTTGCGTAGTTCCAGCGTGGTTGGCCATTGGTCGGCGACTTGTTGCACACGTCCTACGACCGAAAAGTTCAATGAGGAATCAGCCAGCTCGGTGAAGAATACTGACGGCGCCGGGTCTGAGAGGATTTTGTCATTGTCTTGCGCTATCTTCAGCAGGATGCTCTCCACTTTATCAATATCACTTCCATAGGCCACCCCGACATCGACCTTGACCCGGATTCGCGGCTCCGGATACGTGAGATTGTTGATGGTCATCTTGATAAGCTCCGCATTGGGAACAATCACCAGAGTGTTTTCAAATGTCAGAAACTTAGTGGAGCGCATTCCAATTTCATAGACATCACATTTGGTCCCGTCACCGAGAATGACCCTGTCCCCTTTGCGAAACGGCCGGTCGACCATGACGATGAACCCGGCAATCATATTCGACAATGTCTCCTGTGCGGCCAGCGCAATCGCCAGTGAGCCGACACCCAACACCGCGACAAGCCCTTTGATATCGACTTTGAAATGGTCCAGAATAATCATCGCGGCAATGACACCAACAGCGATACGGCCGACACGTTTCAGCAATGGCATGAGTTCATCGTCAAAAGTTGACTCGGTGCGTGTAGCCACCGATTTGCTGTACCAGTCGGTAAAAGTTGTCACGAGGCGTATCAGGTAGATGGCCACTATCAACACCAGAACGCTGAAGACAACGCCATCAACAATATCAACCCGGTAGCCACTGTACCACGTGTATTTGCCCTGCAAGTAATGGCTGAGGGCCTCCAAACCGCCGAGGTATGCCAGCTTAACAATCAGCGGTTTTGTAACATGCACAATTTCGTCATCAAGCTTAGTGGCGGTCAGTCCGCTCAGGCGCGCGAAGATTCCTGAAAACAGGACTTTGGCCAGATGCGCCAGAAGAAATGTAACTATCGCTATCAGGATGATAGTCAGTATATCAGCGAGCGTTCCGGTGATTCCGAGATGCGCAAACAAGTTTTCAAACATAGCTCTAACCTCTTCTATTCAACTACAATGTTGATACCCTCAGTGTCGAAGCGTGGACGTACATGAACAGTGTCAGGGTAAAATGCCCGGGGTATTGCATAGCGCAACGGATACAGAGAACCTACCGAGGCGGCGGATGTGTCCAGCAGAACTTCGACAATGTAATCTCCCGCCGGGAGCTCGACCCGGGTGGAGTCCGGAGTATCAGTTTTTGTCCAGAACGCTCTGTCCCCAAGGCGGGACATTTTAAGATAATAGCGGCCGTCGTAGAGCGAATCAAATTTATTGTCCACCCCCAGTTTGAGCGAGCCAAGGGAATCCGACGGCCAGACAATAATGCTGTCGCTAATTGTTGAATCGGTCAATGAATTGCCGGTGACATCTGTCACCAGCTGTGGATTGATAGTCAGTGTGTATTGTTCACCCCGAATTGGTTGTAGCGAAGTTGAGACCTGTAGCGCAAATGAAGGATTAGCCGGTGTGACAACATAGTTGAGCTGTCTCTTGCGGGTATCTGTCAATGAAACAGTCGCCGAAGACGAATCGGAGCCGCGTATGGCTTTCGACGAGTCCAGCGTTATCGGTTCACTGAAGGTATAGGACCAGCGTAATGGCTCCCACGGCGTGATGTAAGTTGGTGTATATCTGTCAACGAGCTTTGGCGGCTTTGTGTCGTTACCGCTGTCGCGGGTGATGGGAGTAAATCGAGCGCTATCAGAGCGTCCATCGGTATACATGGCTGCGAAATCAATTTCCAGCAGATAGTCTCCCGGTTGCAGGTTTGCAAAGTAGAACTCAAAGCGCTTGGCGGGCTTCCCATGGGCGTTTTTCAGCGCCAGCGGAAAGCCGATGACTGAACTGTCTGCCGGATTCAACAACAGCACGTGGTCAAGGTGGTCGGCGAGGATTTCCGGTTTGATGGTACGGGTCAGATTGACACGCAGGAGGCCATCGCTGTTGAAGGTCGTTGATAAGATTGACGGTTGTGTGGTGTCACGACTTTGCATGCGCAGTTCCAGATTGTCGGCGCTGACGCCGCCGACATGCAATGCGCGCGTGGTGACGCCAAAATCCTCGACGCCATACTGGAACAACTGGTTTTTGTCCTTGTCGCGGAAAGCAAGAATGAAGTAATCATCAACGGGCAGGAACGCCAGCTCAAATGCGCCATCGGAGCCGCTGACGGTAAAGTAATCAGGATACAGCGAATCCAGGTCGCCGATGACCTCCGGAGTAAACTTGCGATAGAGCGCCACTCCGACATTTGCCGCCGGTGAATCCCCGTCAGTGACAACCCCTGCGACGTGACCGGTGTCTATTTCTTCGCCGCGCGTAAAAGCGAATATCGAACTCGAGCCGAGCTGATTGCCGTGCATGTCACGGACTCCCGAACCGACGGTAATGACATAGGTTTGAGCTACAGAGAAACTGTCAACAAAGGTGGCGGTCAATTTTGCGCCATGTACTTTTAGCTTTGGCGGCAGGGATTGACGCGGTGTTACAAAGAATTGCTTGGTGACACTGCGGGGATCAATGTTTTCTGAGAAGGTGAGAGTAAACGTGTTTCCCGGTGGGGTCTTTGTTTGATTGGAATGCGGCTCAGCGGTGAGAATCACCGGGGGAGTCTTGTCTTCGGGGCCACCCGGAGGAGCAAGGACTTTCGCGCAGGTTGTGGTGAGCAAAGCTACTGCCGTGACTAATACCACACAAGGTATGTGGGATACGGATTCGCGCTTTGAGCGGCTAAAGAAGTTGTGAGGA
>CAZFAL010000071.1:4051-14711 GCA_964516945.1 uncultured Ignavibacteriales bacterium | reverse complement strand
CCGCCGTAGAGCGCCCCGTGAAACGTTACTTGAAGAATCTGAGAATCGTTTGAGTAATCTGAACATATATCTCTATATCATCCCACTCTATTCAACACCTCACAAAAGACGTGGTTCCCCGCCGGTATTCAGCGTCGTGAACGAATACTGCCGCGTTTTTTCGCCTTCTTGAGTTCGTCTTTGATTGTGTTGGCTTCATCACGCGCCAGCGCCGCTGTTTCAAAGTCGAGGTTATCTGCGGCGCGTTTCATCTCTTTCAGTAAAAACGTCAACTGGTCCTCGCGAGCCATCTGCTCGAAATGGTCCGGCTTTTTCAAATCCGGCTCATCGGCGGCAGATTTTGAGTCCGCGAATCTGGTAGCGCGGAGGATTTCCTCTTTGGTCTTCTGGATGGCTTCGGGAGTTATGCCCATCTTTTCATTGTACGCCAATTGCTTTTCCCGTCGGCGATTTGTCTCATCAATGGCCTTTTTCATCGAATCCGTGATTTTGTCCGCATAGAATATCACCTCACCGGTGATACTGCGCGCCGCGCGCCCGGCTGTCTGAATCAACGACCGCGCGCTCCGCAAAAAACCCTCCTTGTCGGCGTCAAGAATCGCCACGAGTGAGACTTCCGGCAAATCCAGCCCTTCGCGAAGCAAATTCACCCCGACCAGCACATCAAATTCACCCAGCCGTAAATCGCGAATGATGGCCGTGCGGTCGATGGCATCCACTTCACTATGCAAATACTGTACCCGCATGCCTGCCTTTTGCAAGTAATCGGTCAGATCCTCGGACATCCGTTTAGTCAATGTGGTAACCAGAGTCCGTTCGCCACGTTCCGCCCGCTCTTTGGCGCGCGCCAGCAGGTCATCAACCTGTGTCGCCAGCGGCAGAACCGTTATCCCCGGATCAATCAGCCCGGTGGGACGAATCAACTGTTCGACAACCACACCGTCGCATTGCTCAAGCTCATAGTCCGCCGGAGTCGCCGAGACGAACACCGTTTGTCCGGTGACCTGCTCGAACTCCTCGAATACGAGCGGGCGATTGTCCAGCGCCGACGGCAGCCGGAATCCATGTTCGACCAGGACCCGTTTTCTGGCCTGATCACCGGCGAACATCCCGCGCACCTGTGGGACAGTCTGGTGTGACTCATCAATGAACAGGAGAAAGTCATCGGGAAAGAAATCAAGCAAGGTTGACGGTCGCTCGCCCTCTGCCCTCTGCGCCAGATGCCGTGAGTAATTCTCAATCCCGGAGCAGTAGCCGATTTCCTTAATCATTTCCAGATCATAGTTTGTGCGCATTTCTATACGTTGCGCTTCAAGTAGTTTATCCTCATCGCGGAAGTATTTCAGGCGCTGTCCCAGCTCTTCCTCGATGGCCTTCATGGCGTGAATCAGTTTCGGACGGGTCACCACAAAGTGCTTGGCCGGATAAATCGCCACCTTGTCACGTCTGCTGAGAACTTCACCGGTCAGCGGGTCAAATTCCTGAATACGCTCGATTTCATCGCCGAAAAACTCAATGCGCAACGCAGTTTCTGCGTACGCCGGTATCAATTCCAGTGTATCTCCCCGAACGCGAAAGTGGCCCCGGCTGAAATCTATATCATTGCGGGAATAGTGAATTTCAATCAGGTTGCGGATAAGCCCGTCCCGGTCAATTTCCTGCCCGACTTCCAAAAACTGCAACAACGCCCGATAATCATCAGGCGAGCCCAAACCGTAGATGCACGACACCGAGGCGATGATTATCACATCCCGCCTGTCCAGCAAGGATGCAGTGGCGCGCAGACGGAGCCGGTCGATGTCCTCATTCATCAGGGTGTCTTTTTCGATGAATGTATCCGTCGACGGCATATAGGCCTCGGGCTGGTAGTAATCGTAATAGCTGACAAAAAACTCGACGGCATTGTGCGGGAAAAAGGCCTTGAATTCGCCATACAGTTGCGCCGCAAGGGTTTTGTTATGCGAAATGATGAGCGTCGGGCGGCCGATATTCTGAATCACATTGGCCATGGTGAACGTCTTGCCCGAACCGGTAACTCCAAGCAAAGTCTGATAGTCGCGGCCATCCTTAATACCCTGCGTCAATTCAGCGATAGCCCGTGGCTGATCACCGCTGGGACTATAATCCGAGACCAGCTTGAACTCCACAGCTTCCGTATTTGTCACCGGAGATGTCTGGTTTTCATTGTTGTTCATAATTCATCACTGCGTTCATCACTGTATTCATAACTATAGATACCGGCACACATACCACTGTGTTTCATGGTGTTAGCCGACAGCGAACACGAAAGGTCCGCTAAGCGTTTCCCCCGCCAACAGTATACCCCGCAAACTCGTTTTGGCAATCGCATTTTGACGGCTTTGTGAGACAATGTTTATGAGACAATGTTTGTAAGACAATGTTTATGAGACATGGTCTGTGATACAACAAATCCGGGGCGAAGTATTACAGTTCAGGTACGGATGGCCCTGTTTCCCCTCTGCGCCTCTCTCTTCACGCCACGTCTTTGATTATATGGAATTTGATTGTATGGAACCCCTTTCAGGCGCAAATAGTTTAAGCGGATAGACCGGGCGGAGCGCGGACAGTCTGCGGACATACTTCAGGCAGACGTCAGTTGACGGGTCAAAAACCGCCGGCCATTTCGTGCGCCATCCAAGTCGTTGCAACTGATAGGGTAATATATCCGGACATGAGCGCCTCAGAAGAGCAATTTGGCTTGACAGAGCCCGTAGAATCCGTACCTTTGACGCTCCTCAGCCGGACTGCGGGGAAGACTGGTATTCACCGGCGCAACCGCAAGAATCCGGCTGTTCTCATACAGATTTCGGCCACGGCTGAAAACTACTGGCAAAGGCAAAAACAAGCAATACGAGGGTTTTAGAAATGTATGCAATCGTAAAAAGCGGTGGAACGCAACACAGAGTCAGTGAAGGTGACATTATCCGTGTGGAAAGACTGGCTGAAGAGGCCGGCGCGGAATTGACGCTGGACAAAGTGCTGATGGTCAGAAAAGGCGAAGAAACTCTGGTTGGCTCACCATATGTTGAGAACGCCACAGTCACGGCAAAGAGAATGGCTGACGGACTGGGTGACAAGGTCATTGTCTACAAGAAACGCCGTCGGACAAAGTATCGCCGCCTCAATGGACATCGTCAGCGTTTCACTGAAGTGCAGATTAAAAAGATCAACATCGGTTAAGAGACAACATCACCTCACAGACGGCAAATCGCGCAAGTCACGTTCCGAGGTGTCACAGACATGGTTTGAACAACATGACAGCGGCGCTCTACGCTTGCATAGTATGTATGAACACGCGTATCCTCTCCTCGTCAAATGCATCGGCTCTCAGAGGGCCGATGTAATTGCAACACTCAAAAGTTTGCTAAGAGATTTGCTTAAGGAAAAGCGCACAATGTTGCATAAGGGGCTGGTTGAGAGTTTCCCCCGCAGCAGCTGTCAAAACTACTTGTGTGATGTTCGACGATTCGGCTGAAGAGGGCAAATCCCGCCAGCCGTGTAAGTGTCATACAAAGTGTGTCATACAAAAGCGTGTCATACAAAAGTGTGTCGCATAAAAGTGTACGGAAGCTCATGATCAATCCAGGGAGTGTTCTCGCCATCTCACGGCGCACAGCATCGCGTTGCACAGTGTTGTATGCGCACTGCGCCCTCTTCATCTTTACCCTGCTCGGATTCTCACCGGCCTTAGCCCAGCAGCAATCTATCCGACAACAATCTGCCCAGCAGCAATCTGCGCCGCCAATCATTGTCGCAGTTGAAGTTGTTGGGGCCGAAGTGACTTCCACCGACCTCATTAAATCTGTAGCGTCAATCCTGCCGGGCACGGTTTTGAATACAGGAGCGATTCGAGACGCAATACTGCGTCTCGACGGACTCGCGCTCTTTGATGATATCGCGTTTCTCGTTGAAGAGGTCTCAGGAGGCGTCAAGCTCTATATCTCGGTCAAAGAACGTCCCCGACTGACCAGCATCACCTTCAAGGGCAATGACAAGATCAGTAATGATGACTTGATGAAGGTCGTCAAGTTGCGACCCGGGGCATATATTTCGAAGTTCATCGCCTTCGACAAGAGAAACGCTATTCTGCGCAAGTATGCCGACAAGGGCTACTTTCTTACCGAGGTTGAAGATTCTCTGATTTACAATGCTGACAGCTCTGAAGTCGCGCTGTACTTCAACATAACAGAACACGAGAAAGTCAAAGTTCGCTCGGTGCATATTGAAGGCGAAAAGCAAATGCTTGAGAAGGACCTTGTCGGGGCTATGAGTAATCGTAAGAAGGGATTCCTGAAAAGCTCAAACTTCAACCGTGATAAGTATCAGGAAGATCTCGACAAAGTCATCGCCAAATACCATGACAACGGTTTCATAGACGCCTATCTCATCTCGGACTCAATCTATGTCGATACTGCCGCCAACAGAGTCGACATTTTCTTGAAGACCTATGAAGGGCCTCGCTATTACTTCGGAACGGCAACATTTACCGACAATGACGTCTACACCGACCAACAACTCAGCCGGGTATTGAAGTACCACAGATTTGACATCTTCGATCAGGAAAAATATGACGAATCAATTTTCGAGATTTACTCCGCCTATCAGGAGCGTGGGCATCTGAACATCCGCGTCATCGACGACAAAAAGTTCGAAGACAGTATCATAAATATCAACTACCAGATTATAGAGGGCCTGCCCAGCAAGGTCCATCTCGTGAAAATCACCGGCAACCTCAAAACCAAAGACAAGGTAATCCGCCGTGAACTATCGGTGCGCCCCGGACAGGTGTTCCATCGCTCGCTGTTGATGCGCTCACTTCGTGATGTGATGGCGCTGAACTTTTTCACCAACGTTATCCCGAATGTGCAGAACCTTCCCAATGGTGATGTCGATATCGAAATCAAAGTTGAGGAGAAACAAACCGGACAGTTAAACGCCGGCGCCGGATTCTCGGCGCGAGACCGGCTCGTCGGAACATTCGGCATGGGCATCCCGAATTTCCGTGGTAACGGACAGGCCCTGAATTTCAATCTTGAATTCGGCGGACGGCGTAACAGCTCACAGATTAGTTTCACCGAACCCTGGATGTTCGGCCGACCGACACTATTTGGAGCTGATATATTTCAGTTGAATCGACAATTCGTCAGCATCTACACTGAGGGCCGTCGCGGAGGCAGTGTTCGCCTCGGGAAACGGCTGCGCTGGCCGGATAATTTCTTCCGGGTTTCCGCCAGTTATCGGCTGGAAGGCGACAGGTTCTTTGATTTTAGAGATAGTTATGTTTTCAGTAACACCATCAACACGCTTAAATTCAATTTCAATCAGGCGGTGGATACAACGTTCACACGTGATCCAAACGACACATCGATTGTGATTGGCTTTACGACAGATACGGTTTTCAGAGCAAGCACGATTGACACCCTCCCGACTGACACTATTGCCGGCTCCCTGCTGGAATTCGGTGAACAGTGGCAAACAGCCTCCATTCTCTCATTTTCAATCACGCGTGACAGCCGCAACCTGCCCGAATTTGCAACTTCGGGCAGTCGTTTCAAATACACGCTCTCGAGAGCCGGCGGAGGACTCGGCGGCTTTTGGAGTTACACCAAACACTCACTCGAATTCGCTCAATTCTTTCGCGTCTACAAGAGGATTGCGTTGGCGGCAAGGATGCAATTCGCCGGCATTAACGCCGCAAATGACCGGACAATTCTCGAATCCGAGCGCCTGTCTCCGGGCGGAACGTCCTTTGTCGGAGTTGTTCGTGGTTACGACGACGGCTCACTTACTCCCGACTCAACCATCAAACAGTTCAGCAACACCATTGTCCGGGATACAACATTCTTGAATGGGACGAACAATTCAGGGATAGATACATCGAGCAATGGGACGCCTGCTGATATTCTTGTGCGGGTGCGCGCCAAGTATATGTTGGTCTCAAACCTGGAGCTGTCAGTCCCGCTTTCGAAGAACTCGATTTACTTCCTGACTTTCTTTGACGCCGGAAATAGCTGGTTACATTGGAATCAGGTGCGCTTCGGAGACTTGTACCCAAGTGTCGGTGTCGGTTTCCGGATGGCCGTGCCGGGGATTGGAACAATCGGCTTCGATTTTGGTAAACCGTTGCGCAACAAGATACGGGCGGACGGTTTCGAGGCCGGCAAAGGCTGGCATACCCATTTCCAGGTCGGAACAATCTTCCGATGAAACTGTACATGAAACTGCAGGTAATGCTGTATATATTTGGCAAAAAAGACAACTTGATTCCGAATCCATTTCATATCATCTTCGGTTCGAGTGTTTTATAGACAACAAAGATTAATCCGGGAGAACAAATGACTACATTCAAGAACACAAACACAAAAGTCGGCGCCAGAGCGGTGACTGCCGGACAGTATATTCTGGCCGGACTCGCGACTATTGTCGCCCTGACTGTCTTCAGCGCCAGGACACACGCTCAGTCTATCAAGATAGGGTATCTTGACGATCAGAAAGTCTTGCAAAACTACGACGCCTGGAACAAAGCCAAGGAGCAATTCAATTCCGAGATGAAGGCCTGGGAAGATGAGGCCAATCGCATGATGCAGAATTACACGCAGGATTCGCTGGAATACGAGAAGCAGAAACTTATCCTCTCTGATGAGCGTCGTAAAACCCGTCTGGCTGAAATCAACGCCAAACGCACCGCGCTGGAGGCCTTCACAAAGGATGTCTTCGGTCAAAACGGACAGGCCGACCGTAAGAACACGGCGCTCACTAAACCGTTATTGGACAATATGATGGCGGCTGTGCGTAAAGTGGCGGCTGATGGTAACTACGATGTGATTTTCAATTCTTCGGCTCTGGCCTATATCAATCCGGCATTTGACATCACTGATAAGATAATTGAAGCGCTGGCCAACGAGGGTTAGTCATCAAGAATCGACAGACTGATGACATTAGCGGAAATTGCAAAAACGCTTGGCTGTGAAGTCCGTGGCGACGGTAGCGCAAACGTTGAATCCGTCGCGCCGATTGATAGCGCAGGCGAAGGTCAAATCAGTTTTGTCGCCAATGATCGCTATCGCAAATTTCTTAAGACCACTTCCGCCTCGGCTCTGATTCTTAACACTCAGGAGCCCTTTGACCGGCTCCCCAGCCTGCGGGACAATAACCCCTATTTGCTCTATGCGCGCATAGTCAGCATCCTGCATCCGGATGTCAAGCTCGAACCGGGCATTGCCGATAGCGCAGTAGTTTCACCCGCGGCCAATATCCATAGGTCAGCGTCCATTGGTGAATTATGTGTCATTGAAGATGGCGCAAGTATCGGCGCGGGCTCAGTCATTGACGCGCAATGTTTTATCGGTAAAGACACGGTTATCGGCGAAAACTGCCGCCTCTACCCTCGCGTAGTTATCAGGGAGGGCAGTGTCCTCGGTAACGAAATCATCCTGCAATCCGGTGTGGTTATCGGAGGTGACGGTTTCGGCTATGCTCCCGGCAAAGACGGTTACACCCGCATCCGGCAGATTGGGAATGTGATTCTTGGCGATCGTGTAGAAATTGGCGTTAATTCAGCAGTTGACAGAGGCGCTCTCGGACCGACGATAGTCGGTGACGGAACGAAAATTGATAATCTGGTTCAAATCGCCCACAATGTGGAAATAGGTGTCAATTGTATCCTCGTTTCACAGGTGGGCATATCCGGTTCAACCAAGCTTGGGAAATGGGTGACACTGGCGGGCCAGTCAGGAGCCATCGGGCACTTGAACATCGGTGACGGCGCGATAGGAACCGCAAAGTGCGGCATCACAAAAGATGTGCCTGCTCAAACAACAGTCTTTGGTTTCCCGGCGCGTGAAGTCCGAAGCGCTCAAAAAATCGCTGCGGCCTGCGCCAAAACACCGGAACTCATCAAACGTGTCAGAGCTCTTGAACGAGCTTTATCTTCAGTATCGCTGAAAGAGTCACACTAAACCAAAAACCAGACGTACGAGCGTCACACCTGCCGGGATTGATGGTAGACGCCCTCTTAGAACGGCAGATCGTCATCCGGCGCTCCATTTGACCCCGACGGCGCCCCGCTGCTGCCACCAGCCGGAGCGTAGGACTCCTGGCTACCAGACTGACCGGACTGACCGGACTGACCGGACGCCGCTGATCCGGATTCCCGGCGCCCGAGGAATTGCATCCTGTCGCCCACGACCTCAGTGATGTATCTCTTATTCCCTTCTTTATCATCATACGAGCGATGTTGCAAGCGCCCCTCGATATAAACAGGAGAACCCTTTGAAAGATATTCCTTTGCAATTTCGGCCTGCCGATTCCAGAGCACAATATTGTGCCATTCGGTGCGCTCCTGGCTATTGCCTTCCTTGTCTTTCCAGCGTTCTGTGGTAGCGATGGAAAAGTTTGTCACAGCCGCCCCGGATGGCGTGTATTTCAATTCGGGGTCTTTGCCGAGATTGCCGATGAGAATTACTTTATTCACTGATGCCATGGTTCTGTCCTCGTCTGAATTATTGGCTGTCTTATCTCAGGTGGGCTCATGAATTCCGCTGACACGGTCATTCATCATCTCGCCGCCCTTGACTTTGTACAGAAAAAGTATAACCATAAAGGACCTCAAAGACAACAATGGGAACCCCATTCACTGTCTTCCGCGGCCAATTTGTGATACCGGTATGTCGGCCTGATGCGGGGTAGGAAAAAAAACGAATTCTTATGCGACTGAACGACTCGGTCGTCAATTATGGAGTATTATTGGTGAGGGAATCAGGAGTTGAATAACCGGCTCTCAGAAGCGAATTCCACTCAAAAGGGTAACATGGCAGAACGAGCGACACAAATCATGAAACGCGCGACAACAAAAAAGACTGCGCCAACCAAACTGGCAGCAGAGAAAACATCCAAAGCAAAGCCTGCAAAGGCCAACGCCTTGACTATCGACGGACCAAAGACTATCGCGCGACTTGAACAATTCTTAAGAGATTTTCTGGTAGAAACAGGGTTCGACGGGTATATCATCGGTTTGTCCGGTGGAATTGATTCAGCGGTCTCAGCAGCGCTCGCTGTCGGAGCTGTCGGCCCGGAGAAGGTTCACGCCTATTCGATGCCATATAAGACAGGTCTGCACGCAGTTAAGGATGCGCGCATTGTTGCAAACTGGTTGAAGATTGACGTGATAGAGTTGGATATCACAAAGATGATAGATTCATATTACGCTGACGCCAAATCCGTGAATCCGATTCGCGCCGGTAACAAAATGGCGCGAGAGCGGATGTCGATTCTGTTTGACCAGGCCTTCGAATCACGCCTGCTTGTCCTCGGGACCACCAATCGCACCGAATTAGCTCTGGGCTATTTCACGTGGTTTGGCGAGTCCGGTTGTTCTGTAAACATCCTCGGGCAATTGTACAAGACACAGGTCAGACAAATCGCCCGGGAACTCGGGGCGCCGGAGTCCATTCAGGAAAAAGAGCCCTCAGCGGATTTCTGGCCGGGACAGGTCGATGAAGATGAACTGGGACTCACATATGATGAAGTCGACCTCCTGCTAAACAAGATAGTAGACGAAGGGGTGACGAGTCGTAGCGCTCTCAAGAAAGCGGGTTTTGACGAGGCGCTTATTCAGCGGGCTCTTGCATTTGCAAATCGTCTGTCATTCAAGCGCAAATGCCCGAAGATTGCTAATCTCGACAAACCGGACTTCCCGGATAAAATTGTTCTCAAAAAGTAAGATTCCCACAGTGCAGACGCTTCCGGGCGCCGACTTCTTTTCATAGATTCTTCAGATGGCAGCGGAATCGACATCAGGCGCGCTTTTCCTTGTGCCAACCCCGATTGGCAACATGGAGGACATCACTATCCGGGCGAAAAACACGCTCGAACAAGTTGCCGTAGTCGCCTGTGAAGACAGCAGAGTCACCGGCAGACTCCTCGCCCGTCTCGGAATTCACTCACAGCTTATCAGCTATCACAACTATAACGAAGAGCAGAAATCCTCAACCCTGCTGGCCCTGCTCAAGTCCGGGAAGGATGTGGCTCTGGTGACTGACGCCGGCACACCGGGCATCTCCGATCCGGCCTATCGCATAGTCGCCGCCGCTATTGAGGCGGATATTTCGGTTGTCCCGCTACCCGGCCCGACGGCGATGATACCGGCGCTGATTGGCTCGGGCTTACCAATGGACAGATTCTTTTTCGAAGGGTTTTTGCCACGGACGAAATCAGGCAGGAAAAAACGTTTTGCGGAACTGAAAGACCTGCCGCATACGTTAGTGTTTTACGAGTCGCCACAACGCATCAAGTCGGCGCTGTCTGATGCGCTGGAGATTCTCGGCTCGCGGCCGGCATGCATGGCGCGTGAGATATCGAAGTTACATGAGGAGTTTTTGCGCGGCGCTCTTGCAGAATTGTCCGGGCGTTTGCAGAATCGCACTTTGAAAGGCGAGATAGTTCTTGTCATCGCCGGCAAAGCAAAGAGCAAACGGGTCAAAGTTAACAAATATCCAAAGAAGTAGCCCCCGGTTGTCGGCCGGCTCTACATATTAGGTTTAGTATTACATTCACAAGCTGCAAGTTCCATCCCCCTCGTCAGGACAACAATGATGCGCTTCAACCCGGTTGATAAAGTAGTTCTGGCGAACCTCGCCTA
>CAZFAL010000071.1:0-3951 GCA_964516945.1 uncultured Ignavibacteriales bacterium | reverse complement strand
CAACAATGATGCGCTTCAACCCGGTTGATAAAGTAGTTCTGGCGAACCTCGCCTATATTGCGTTGTTGGTCTCATTCTTCGGAAGACCGCTTGGGGCCTACTCACAAGTATACATTGGCAATGCCCTCGTTGCGCTCGCCGTGTTGGCGCTTGTGCGCTGGGCGGCGCCGGGCAGATCACGCCTGACTGACATCCTGCGTGCGGCCTATCCGGCATTGCTCTTCGGCTATTTCTACAATCAAACCGGTTCACTGATGCATCTCTTCTACCCGGAATTTCACGACGGTTGTTTGACCGGCTGGGAGGCGCAGGTGTTCGGGGCAAATGTTACTGTCTGGCTGGATACACACTTCCTCGGACACGGCGTTATCACTACTTTCGTCACCGAACTGCTCAGCGGCTGTTACTTTGGCTACTACCTGCTGATGCCGGTGGTGGTCATCCCTCTGCTGGTGTTGAAACGCTACAAGCAACTCGGCGAAATACTCACCGCCGCCTCGATTACATTCGCCGTCAGTTTCAACCTGTTCTGGTTCTACCCAATCGAAGGACCTCGCTGGCATTTTGCTTCAGTGTATACACATGACATTACAGGTCCGGTATTCCGCTCGATGGTGCAGTTTATCATCAAAAACGGCGCGGTGCATGGCGGCGCGATGCCCTCAACACATACCGGCGTAGCGCTGGTCTTTTTGGTGTACCTCTACCGCTTCTACCGCCGCTGGTTCTATGTCGCGCTACCGATTGTCATCGGTATTGCCTTCGGCGCTGTCTATGGCCGTTTTCATTACATTAGTGATATATTAGTCGGCGCGGCTATTGCCGCTGGCTGCATTGCAATTACTATCCGCTACTATCCACGGTGGAGCGCCGCCGAATAGCCGGCGTGAGTGTATGAACGACCGGACTCAACAGAGATACACCGTTCACCCAAAGAAATTCAAACAGTATGTGTCGCTACTCTTTGGCGTACATATTGTCGCGTTGTCTCTGTTCGCGGCCTTTCGTTTCGTCAGTTATTGGGATGAAGGATTCTACTTACAGGCGGGACGAAGTGTCGCCGAAGGTCTGCGGGTGTATTCAGACTTCTTCTTTCCGCAGGCGCCTCTTTATCCGTATATCCTGAAGCTCCTTCCCGGCTCCGGCTGGGATTACTTGTTCGAGGCGCGTTTTCTTTCGGTAGTCTTGAGCGTCCTGACAATGGCGCTTGTTGGATTATCCGCGAAACGTTTGGCGCTACTGCAGAACCGGGAATCACAGCCGAACAGCGACACACAAAGGTCTTCCTACTACTCGGTGATACTTCTGGCTTTGGCATTGTATAGTCTCAACGGATTGTTCCTGGCCTGGAACTCTGTCGCCAAACCGCTCGCGCTTTCGCAGTTTCTACTTGTGGCCGGAATCTTCGCGCGTTTGCTGGCGCAGAAACGCTCGCCGGGCGCCTCTGCTCTCTGGATGTTTGGCGCCGGGGTCGCTCTGGCGCTGGCCGCAGAAACACGTTCACCGATGCTGGTTGTCTGGCTGGTCACAGCCCTGACCGTCTGGACCGGCGCACACTGGAAACAGAAATCTCTCAATACGCTGGCGTTTCTCACCGCCTCACATCTCGCGGCGCTACCGGCGATTGTGATAGCCATCAAAGACACTTCCAGATTCTTCTTTGACAACTTCGGTTACCACCTCTCACGCACCGCGCCGCCGAGTCATGCTGAGATTGTCAGCGATAAGGTTGCATTCCTGTGGCGCACAACGCTTGATCCGCAATTGACTGTCATACTCTTGTTGACAGTCGTCATTGTCGTCTTTGCGTTTCGTCACCGCAAAGAAGGATTACTGCAACCGGGCTTGCGGTTCTATCCGCTTTTTGCCGGCGGATTGTTAACTGGCGCCTATTCGCTGGCGTTTCCGTCTCACCGGCAGTATGTCACACAGGGGCTTCCGGCGCTGATTGTCTTTGTGGCCGCGAACTATGAGATACTCCAACGTGCGTTTGGGAAGCTGAAGCATGGTATGCTCAAGCGCTTTCCCGGAATACTGGCAATAGTCTACGTTGTAGGTTTGATTCCCTATGTCTGGATATACTTCACCGGACCGCGCTCATTCGATGCGCGGAGTATGCAGGACAGAGTCGCCCGAATTACAGCTATTATTGACACCCATTCGACACCTAAAGATATGATTCTCGCTGAGATGCCGCTGTTTGCCGTTCTGGCCGACCGCCGACAACTTCCGGGCGCGGAATTCGTCGGCTTTCAATTCTCCACACTGAATCTCGGCGCTCGCTATCGCTACATGAACCTGCTGGATTCGGGCTATATTGACGAGACAGTCAGGTCGCGCAAAGTGAAGCTGGTTGTTGTTGAGAATACCCCGGACCCGGGGCTTGCAGCTGCGCTACGGGGAAACTACCAGAGAATCTTCGACGACAATATCTCACAAATCTGGGAGGCAGTTCCGGATTCCGCTGCACAGGGTGCGCCGTAATTCCGGACTTGACTTCGCAAGGGGAGTCACACTAAGTTTCAGGAAACGAACGCCTTGAATAAGGGAGGGTATCATGAAACTGAATGTACGCGCAATGGCTGTAACAATCGGCTTGCTTTGGGGATTCGGGCTGTTTTTTCTGACTTGGTGGATTATTCTCTTCGACGGAGCGACCGGCGAAACTACTTTCATAGGGCACATCTATCGCGGCTACAATATCAGCCCTGTCGGGAGTGTCTACGGTCTGCTGTGGGGTTTGCCCGATGGAGCGATATGCGGGGCGCTACTCGGCTGGATTTACAATTTCCTGAACGGAAAGTTCTCCGGAGCGGCGAAACTATAAGGCAGGGTTGCCGGAGATAAGCTACAGCAATGCTTACATCAACGAATAGCCGCCGTCGACAACTATCGACTGCCCGGTAATCCAGCGCGCCTTTTCCGAGACGAGAAACTCAATCACATCGGCGAGGTCTTCGGGTGTACCGAGGCGTCCCCATGGAGAGCGGGAGAGCACATCTTTCTTGATTTGCTCATAGGTCGGAAACAGTTTGAGGGCGTCCGTGTCAATAAAACCACCACAGACGACATTCGAGGTGATTTTTCTTTCGGCAAGTTCAATCGCGAAATACTTGACAAGATTCTCGATAGCGGCCTTGCCCACACCGATTGAGGCATAGCCGGGGATATAGCGGAACGAACCGAGCGACGACAGCCCGATAATCCGGCCACCTTCGGGCATAATTGGCACAGCGCATTGTGCGCCGAGCAGGAATGCATAGGCATTAGTGTCGAGTGAAACATCCCAGTTCCTGCGGGTGACTTCCAGCATATCGCTGTAGAGTCCCATTGCGGCGTTGGATACAAAAATGTCCAGCTTACCGAAACGCTCATTGATTTCATCAAACAGGGCCGGAATCTTCTCATGCTTGGCCATGTTGCAACGCACAGCAAACGAATCCTTTGAACCGAGCGATTTGAGTTTTTCGACAGCTGCGGCGGCGGTGTCACGGCTCTTGAAATAGTTGATAACTACGGACGCCCCACGCGCGGCGAGACGTTCGGCGGTCGCCAGACCGATGCCTTTTGTGCCGCCGGTTACGAGGGCCACTTTTCCTTCGAGATACTTTTCCTGAACTTGCTCCGTCATGCTATTTCTGTCCTTATGCTGTGCCCCGCAAACGTATTCACTCTGCCCGCTTTGTCGTCAGCGCCAGTATGCGGGAGAGAGCGGTTTATGTCAACCCCGACACCTGTAGAAGAAATCCGGGACTTCTCCGGCTCCTGCATGGGCCTGTTCCAGGGTTCCTGCGCGTCATTGGGAGGAACAAAGCAACGTGGCAATCTCCGGCTACAAAAGGAGCTATGAATCGACGAGATTGCCGCGCTTCGCTCGCAACGACCGCGTTTCTGTTTACAAAATGAAGGTAACGGCCTACCTTGGCCTGCTTGTCGGACTGGCCTGTTTTA
>CAZFAL010000070.1:10823-14933 GCA_964516945.1 uncultured Ignavibacteriales bacterium | reverse complement strand
AACCCTTAGTCTTGGACGAATGACACTTCAAACAGGTGTATTCAAGTGTCAGATACCCATTGGCAAACTTGCCGTCAGGTGTAAACATTTCGGCTGTCGAATCAGTGTTAATCTGAAACAGATGTGACGGGACATCGCCGGTGAACGCCGCCAGATTCCCAACAGCCGACTTGGCCGCTTTGGGCATGTGACAGTCAATACATTTCGGTCCACCCGGGTTCGTCAAGTGCTTGGTAATTGATGTATTATTAAAAGCATTTGTCTCGCTGACATGACAGTTTTCACAGTCAATGTTGATGGCCATATCTCTATCCGGATTCAACGGATGCAGACTCTTATGCACATCATGGCAATCCACACACTGAATCGCCCGGTGTTTGCTACTGGCCATTTCATTCCATTGCTCATGATGACGAATAAAACCACCGCTGGCCGGGATCTTGTTGACTGTGCCACGAATGTGACATTTGCCACAGGCCTCGCTGGAACGGTCTATTCTCATCTCCACATTTAATGGATCGGCTTCATGCGCCTCGCCCGGGCCGTGACACTCCTCGCACTGAATGCCGTTGAACGTCCATGTGCCAACCAAACCGGGCTTACCTTCCTGATTGCCGACCGGTTTGTAGTTGGTCATGTGACACGGGCCACACTTATAGGGTTTCGTCTCACCGGAATGATAGGCCACCCATCCCTTGGTCGCGAGGTTGTATTGCACTTCGTCACCGGTGATGATAAAGCCGTCATTGTCAATAAAGCGCGCCTTCCACTGGAACCCCCCGATGACCTTGTCCACATCAGCCCAGTCTACACCCGGAGGGGGCGTCGGGATTGACGAGAAAGGATAATAGCCCGGCATCTGAACAGAGTCGGCCTCATTAAGCTTGTACGGATGACCCGTCTTTCTGAAATCAGCAAACAGAGCTTCATGGCAACCGGCAGATCCGCAACTTTCGCTTCCCATGTATGCAGCGGTTTGCGGCGTGACTGTCTTGGTAATTTCGTTTGTGACTGTGCGCTCGCATGCCACAGACAACGCCATAACAGCTATGGCCAGTGTCACAACAATTGGAGCTTCTTTGTGTTTCATAACAACCCTCTCACTTCTTCAAGTGGTTTCCCTTTATAGTTGCATGTTCTTCTTCAAGTAAATCTCAACAATATTTCCGGTGTAGAATTGATCGGTGAAAAGAAAGTCATCGAAGTTCTGCGCGCTATACTTCACTCCGGCGCTATAATCCGCGACCAGCTGATATGCCGCCTCAAATTCAAGATCAAAGCGCTCAATATCCTGATCCCGGCGACTCCGGTGATATGAACCGCCTGCGCTGAGGTACAGCTTGTCAATCACAGTGGGCTTGATGAGCGCCCGCACCACATGGTCAGAAAACTCGTAGGTATTCTCCGCGCTGTTGTTGTTAAATTTGCCAATGTAGTATGAGTATGTGACTGTAAGTGTGCCATACTCCTTGTCTCGCAGGTTCGTCGTCGCAGAAATCACATTGTAATCCAGCCGGGTTTCAACATTCGGATTGGTCAGCGTGTCACGAATCGCAACTGTGGGATCCCGTGTAGTAATCTTGCCACTCCAGTGTAACGAAACATCACCCCAGCTCTTGTCTCGATATTTTACCGTGACTCTCTGTCGGTATGCCGTATAATCGCCCGTCTGGGTGACACCATTGTTTACATTTCTGTCACGCAGGAAAAACTCACCACTGGCGTTGAAATGTTTCGCATCCCGCACCCAGCCGCCGACAATCAGGCCGTTCGACGTAGTGCGTTTATTCAAATCATCAGAAATGCGATTCTCATACCCCAGTCGCAGACCGTATCTGCCACGCCAGCTCTTAGCGACAGTCAGTGTATTGCGCGCATTGTCCGTTTCCGCGAATTGTCCGTTCTTGTCTGTTGTACGACCGAATGTAAAGCGGTACGTTGCAGTCACATTGTGCGGCAAAACTACCCGCGCTGTCGCCCAGCCAAGATTTGTTTCCAATTCCTGAACACCAATATCCAATTTGTCACGCCGATACGTATAACCGGCAGAGGCCGACAATCTGTCCCAGCCGACTTTTCGGACACCGCCGCGTACATTGAAATTGTCCCCGGTTCTGCTGGCGGCCGAGAGCGTATTGTCATCATAGTTGGAGCGACGATACTCGGCGCGAATCTCACCTTTATCGTTGAACGCCCGCCCTCCGACATTGAATGTCGTGTTCTGATAATCTACGGCGAATGAGGAGGTATCATCGCGGAACTGAAAAACATCAACTACCGTTCCGCTTCTGTCATTGTAAGAGAACCCGCCGAACAACTCCGCGTTTTTCGAGGCCCGCAGTGTTGCGCTTGAATTAAATCTCTCGCGTCGCACAACATCATTCGCATAGCGATCATAGATTCGTCTGTCTCTATCATGATGCAGATTCAACGTAAACAAACCGGGTTTGAACAGACTGACTGACTCATTTCGGTTTTTCAACGTCGCATTGGTAATATCAGCCCGCAACCCAAGCCCGTTTTCCCAGTAATATGAGAAATCGTTGAGACTTAACCCCATGCCCTCATAGAGGTCAAATGTCTTCTGGTTAACCGCACGGCTTCCTTCTTCATCAGTGATAACATAGCCCAGTTTGACAACACCGGACCCGGACTGCGCAAGCGCAGAGCCAGTCAGAGCTGACATGAGAATACACAGCGCCATGTACGCGACAACCTTTAATACAACTCTCGATTGCATCTCTATTCCCCTCCCTCATCCAACGGATGGCATCCTGCGTCAAAACAGTTTCTGAAATATCCAACGACACTTTGCAGGTTCGATGGGAGAAAATGCTTATCGGTGAACGAGCCATGAATATCAGCATGGCAAGTCACACATGTGCGTCCTTTGGCGATGCCACCGTGCTCAGTCTCATGACGAGGCGGCTGCACATGGCACTGCAGGCAGACATCGTTTGAGCGCTCCTTTAGCAGATAATTGGACTCACTGCCGTGCGGATTATGACATTCAAGACAACCGTTCCCTTCTGGTGTGTATGACACAGTCGCTTCATGTTCATACGGGAAAGGCCCGGTGCGTTCAGAGTGACATGTTCCACACATCCCGGCTGAACCGACACTCACGCCTCCGACATTTTTGTCGCTGAAGTCATGACAGTTGATACACAGCACATCGCCTTCTGTGACAGGGTGCCTTGAGCGCCGGTCAAACTCAACGGCAATATCCGTGTGACAACTCAGGCAGAGTATCTTTTCCGGCGTGGCCAACAGACTCTGTGTCGTGGCCGGCGAGTTGTGAACACTATGGCAGTCCAGACAACTGACACCACCGTCAACATGCGCATTGAATCCTAATCCATCGAGATTCGTATGCGGCATATGACAATCCGAACAAACCTTCGCCACATCCGCAGCGTCCAGATTCGCCGGATTGGTTATGTTCTCAGTTGACGGGTCTTCGACATGTGTTGTCGCTCCGGCATGGCAGGACGAACAACTCAAACCGTTGACATCATCAATCGCATCCACATGCGCAGTGTGCGTCAGACTCGTGGCCTGCTCATCATGACAATCGGCACAGACGGAGGATTCAACCTCCGGAGCGTTCCCCGCGTTCACAGGCGCCGGTAGCGCCCAATACACGAGCGCCAACGCTACTGCAGACAGAACAGCAGGAAAAACAGCATAAAGAACAATGGAGTAACGCCTCATCCGGCGCCTCAGAGTGATTACGGCAACATGGCCCACCCTCCGTTTGGCGTCTGATGCTGTATATGTGACCATTTGTTTCATTCATCCCCCTAATTGCGAGTTCCAGACTCTTGTATCGACAATACTGGACAGCCCTGCACTCTGTCAATAAAATTTGCAAAAAAAGAGGACTTCTTCACTTTTTTTTCACGACCTCGCCACTCGTACATCGTCAGCATAACCTATTGCGCCACACTCTATTCAAGAGACTGTCCTCCGGCGCAACCTGCCAAAACCATGGACGTTCGACATCCTTATTACACTAATAGACACGTCCCGGCAGATACAAGATATTTACGACCGCCTTATCGGCTATAAGAAAATGCACTCCTTTGTGAAACACGTTGTTTATCTGCG
>CAZFAL010000070.1:0-10723 GCA_964516945.1 uncultured Ignavibacteriales bacterium | reverse complement strand
AAATCAGAAACAAGAGAGACGATTGGCGATACTTTATCTTGGAGGCGCTCAATCCACTCAGAAAAGCGCCGATAAACAGCTACAGGAGTCAAAGGCCATGATATGGGCTTCCACGGAGAAAAGTTGTTAACACCATCGCCCTCCCGGTGACGCCACTGTAACCAGTCGCTACAAAAGCGTTCATATGAATGAAGTAGAACAACAGCAAAACCTTGAGCAGATTCTGGCAACGCTGGGAAACCTGCCAAGTTCACCGGAAGTTGTCAGTCTGGTGATGGGTATGACTGCGGATTTGAACACCGACGTGCGCGAACTGTCCAAAGCGCTGGGTTCGGATCCGGCAATAGCCGCCAGGGCGCTCAAATTGTCGAATTCGTCATTCTATGGACGGCCGGCTAATGTCAGCTCTGTCGAAGAGGCGGTGATGGTACTCGGCTTCTTCACTGTCCGCTCTTTGGTGGTTGCCACGGCGACGTACGAATTATTCAACACAGCTAATGACAACGAGAATCCGGCTTGCATGTTATGGGAGCATTCTCTGGCAACCGCAATTGCGGCGCGTCAAATCGCCCAGCGAATTACTCACTCACAGGTCGAAGAATGTTTCCTTGCCGGTCTGATGCATGACATCGGTAAGCTCATCCTGTTGCAGAAATTTCCCGAACAATACAAAGCCCTGAGCGATGAACAAGAACCCGGCGCTGATGTCCTGCCCCGCGAACGTGAAGCTTTCGGCTTTGGGCATGATGAACTCGGCGCTGCTCTGCTGACTGCCTGGACATTCCCGAAAGCGCTCGTAACCGCCATCGCTGATCATCATCATCGAGTTGTCTTGAACGAGGATGGCTCACAACCCATTTCTATCGTGGTAAACCTTGCCAGCGCGATTGCCAGAGATATCGGAGTTGGCTTCTGCCCTTTTGAGAATTCAGAAGAGTTTCTCGTTGAGAATCTCTGGAGCGCACAAGCGCTGTCAATCGACGATGAAACTCTCGCAGAGCTCCGGAAAACACTGATAGAGAATTTTCATCAGGAGCGGAGTCTCTTTGTCTAAGTATTATCGAGATAATCGTCCGGGCGTTTCTTGTGCGCAGGGCCGGGACCTTTCGAAATAGTCAGATAGGTTACAAATAGGAATGACAACAACAAAACTACACACCTCGTCGCGTCTGCGACTCGAGAAGTTCCTCGACAACGGCGCTCTGCCTTCAATTCCGCAAGTGCTGTTCAAGATTCGTGAAGTTACTGAAGATCCAAAATCAGGTGTCGCAGATCTGGCGAATATCATTCTGACTGACCACCAACTGACTACACGCATTCTGCGTATGGCCAATTCCGCCTACTACGGCGAATATGCCGGCAAAGTGACACAGGTGACGCAAGCGGTGGCCTTGATGGGCTTCCGCTCGGTGCGCAATGCGGCGCTGGCGCTGGCGATTTATTCTGCGGTCGAGCGTTTGTCGAAATGTCCGAGTTTTGATTTCCCGGCCTTCTGGACACGGTCTATCGGTGTCGGCGTCATCGCCAAGCAACTGGCGGTTTACACAGGATTTCGCTCTTCCGAAGAAGCTTTCATTTCCGGATTCCTGCATAACATCGGTCAACCGCTGCTCGCCGCCGTTTTCCCTGGCGCCTATGACGACATCCTGCAGAAAAAGCCGTTGCAACATATGCTGGCCGAATTCGAAGAGGAGGCGCTTGGGATCAACCATCTCATTGCCGGCGGCTGGCTGGCGCGCAAATGGAAATTGCCACACAAGCTTATTGCGCCAATTGAAGAACATGACCGTCGCACAATCAAGGAGGGCCGGCCTGCGTCCGAGCGTTTGGTAGACTATGTCTATATCGCTTCACGGCTCTACCCACATGTGATGATTCGCAACACCGAATACGGTGGTTCACTGGCGACCACACAAAACGAGGCGTTTCAATTACTGGGACTGAAACCGGAAAATATTGACGCGCTTGTTGAAGACGGGCGCGCATTGATAGTCGAAATCGCCTCAGAATTGAATATGCAAATCAGCGAAGGCGCACAGGACAGCCCGCTCGAGAATGTCGCGGCGCTCAACTCACGACTGGCGCTTCGTGAATTGCAATTGTCAATCATTCAGGGCGCCACCGAATCGCTGATGAAAGCGGAGTCCGATGAGGATGCGCTGGGTATCATTCTCGACGGCGCATTCCGCGGCCTGGAACTCGGCGCGCTGGTCTTTTTTGCGAGGGCTGAAGACAAAAAACGCTTTTGCGGAACAATCGGCTATGGCCGAATCAATCCGGAGAGAAATAACTTATCAATAACGCGCAATCTGGACTCCGCCAAGTTGCTCGACAAACTGGAATCCGGGCATATCTTTCAGGGGAGTTCTTTACCGGCGATGGTAGAGGGAGTGAGCCCTAATTCAAATCTTGACGCAGACATAGACACCGATTCGGACGCGACAATCTACATTGAGCGAAATGACAAATTTGCGGCGATTCCCATCTTTGTCGCCGGTGAGTTGAAGTATATTGCGCTGGCCACACCGCACAACAACCGCGATCATGTCGATGAGCAAAAACTCCGCACCCTCAGCTCCCTCTGCTCACAGGCCTCACTGGCCCTCGAGCGCCTCGAGTTACGCCGCCAAATGACCGCCGGCAACCTGCAACGAGTCAGCATTGCTCCAGCGGATTGAGTAAGCAGGAAAACACTGCCGAAGGGGGGATTCGAACCCCCACATCCTTGCGGATACTACGCCCTGAACGTAGCGCGTCTACCAGTTTCACCACTTCGGCGAGAAGCCGCGCCCGCCGGAAACACCACAGCGGGCGACAGCCAATTATACATGCTTCGAAGGCGACGGGCAAGAGGGCTGACGGCGCTACTTGCCCACCGGCGCCGAGATTAACCTGATTAACACGAAAGCCGACAGATTCTCTACTTGACGCTGAGAGGAAATGTAACCGGCTCACCATACCTCCCGTCTGAGTTGAAAAACCCCAGTTCAGCGGAATAAGTCCCCGGAGGTAGCTCCAGCAGTCTACGCTGAGTAATTGTCTGGCCTGTCGGCCACAAGAACGTTGGCGTCCGGGAAGCAAAGTCTCTGTTTATCATCCCGACACTATCGGCCTGCAAGGGATAGAGGTGAAAGTAGAATCTGTATTTTTCTTCGAACTTCGCTTGCAGGTAAAAGCGGAAAATAATTGCGCGGGTTGACCACTCATCATCCTCCAGTCTCGCAGCCGCAAGAACAACCGAATTCGAAAAGTGATTACTTCCCGGTATGTCAATCTGACGATAAACCGGTGGCCGCGACAATTCGCTGACAAGCGCCACACATATCATCAGTATCGAAGAGAATCCGGCTACAAAAAGAAGTTTCCTGTATCGCTCTGCAGAAAGACGAATGAATCTATTAGGGTAGAAAACAATCTGCGTCAATCGCTCTGAAATCGCCTGCAGGCGCCTGAGCCACTTCGGAGGATCTGGTTCGTGAGCCCTGCGATACATCCACTCGAAGGGCGCGCTGATTCCTACACCAAAGAAGATCGCCAATGACACCTGTCCCGGATACAGTATTCTTGAACCCTGCCAGAACGTAAAACCGGAAATCCCGGCGAAATACAAGTACATACCGGAAAGAAGCAAGCCAGCGAGCATATTTCGTCTCACAATGAGTATTACCAGGCCTGCAAACGCTCCAAGAAACATGAGATACTGAAGTCCATCCTTCTGAGGTATCCTCATATATTTCCGCACATCCGCTTCATAACCGGGTAAACGCAACTCTGTGATGTGCTCAAAATCGAGAATATTCTCCTTCACGATTCCCAGATACGTCTTAACAAATGACTTCGGATCATCGCTGAACAGCTGCACCAACTTTGACCGGTACCAGTCATACTTATCTTTGTAGGTCGCACTCCCGTTATTCAGCGCCCCCAACTCCTTGTCATATCTATTTCTAAAATCGAAGACATTGAGACCATCAGACCTGTCCGCTTCCACACGCGCCCCTAAATACATGACTGCCGCTCCCGGCCCGGTTCCGGCGACTACAAACGTTTCGTGAACCAGATAATTTCTGAACGCCCAGGTGGCGACAAGAATAAGTGACAGCGCCACACCTCCGGCAATTCGCTTCAGCGCTAAAAGCCTCTTTCCTTGCGGCATTGAGCCGGTTGCCAGCAGACCAACCAAAAGAAACAGCGGCGGGAGAAACTGTGCGACTGAGCGGGTGAATACCGCATAGGCCAGCAACAAACCCAAAACTATATAATCCAGTCCGTCGGGATTACGCACAATTCGGATAAAGACCAACACAGACAGGCAAAGCAGAAAGAAAAACAGTGTCTCAGACAAGAAGGAAACACTCAACGCAATGGCTGTGATGGAAATGGCGTGTATCAACCCGGCTACGAAACCTATCGCGCGCTTGCCTGTCAGGGAAGTTCCGATTGCATACAAGAGAACTGATGACACCGCAGAGAGAAGTATCTGACAGGACAATACAAAGTAGAATGACTTCCCCGAAACAAACAGAAGCGCAGTAATAAACGCACTATATCCAAAGCCCGTCATGTACAGCGCGTTCTCATCGACGATTCTCAAATTATATAAGTCGTTTGCCAGACCGATATACAAGCGAGTGTCAGGCGGGTTAGCCAGCAACGCATCCATCGGTGAGTGATTGGCTATCAGCCACCAGTACAAGAAACGAGTTGCCAGTGACACGGCAAGGAGTATCCAGACAAGCCAGTCCCCTGCCAGCCTTCGCAGGAAACTCACTCTCTCTAAATCTTGCCAGTGGCGTCGAGATATCATCAATACTTGCTCGAATTCCTTTAGTAGTGTCTGCGCATCCAGATGTCATAGTATGTCATCTGGCGTTCGTTTGCAAATCCTGCTCCCGAATAAACACAATGCAGACAAAATAAATGGCGCCTAAATAAGTAGCGCCATAATTAGTACGCTATCTGACAATTCCACTTCACCTCTGTTGAAAAACCGGTCACCCCAACATTAGCTCCCGAAAAACATCTATTGAAACCGCCCAGGTTGACATGACTCTAAAATTGCCCTACTTAGTGAATTGAACAGGATAAGTGAGAACGGGCGTATAATTGACAGAGATGACTAATTGAGAACAATTGAATTCTCGACGCGGCTAAAAGTGGGACTGGCAATTCTCATCCCGCTCACCATCTATTCTCTCTTCGCCCTACAGCTTCTTGACTGGGTAATAGACGACGCTGGCATCAGCTATGCATACGCCCGAAGCCTCGGCTCAGGAGCAGGGCTTGTGTCTCAACAGGGAATGCCACCGGTCGAGGGATATTCAAATTTTCTCTGGGTTCTCCTGCTTTCTCCGTTGTTCACGCTTGGCATATTTGATCCGTACTATATGCCAAAAATAATCAGTCTCATATTCGTCGGACTGGCATTCCTTTTTACGCAAAGGTGCATTCAAAGAGTCACCGGTAGTTCATTCATCGTTCCGCTGTGCGTATTGCTATTCATCGCTTCAAATGCGTCATTTGTAATATGGACCACTTCGGGTCTTGAGAATGCGCTCTATGCCGCTCTGGTTTCCCTGACAGCGCTACTCCTTCTGAAGTATGCCTCAGAGGACATACCTGTCTTTCAAAATGCAGGAAAGATAGGCGCTGTCGTCGGACTTGCAGCTCTCACACGACCGGACGGGGCCATATACGTTCTCTCTTTTCCAATGATTATTCTCACGACACACAGAATAACACATAAGTCACGACTATTTGAAGCTTTGAAGAGTGTCCTTGGCTTTCTTAGCGCCTTCACTTTACTTGCAGGCACATATTTGCTCTTCCGTGTCGTTTATTTTGGGGCGCTTTATCCCAATACATACTATACCAAGGGAGGTCTGCGGCCGTCAATTGGGCATCTCAAGCTCCTGCTAAACAGTCTGTTCGGTGGAAATGTGTGGATTCCGATAAGCGTCGTTCTGCTCGCTCTGGTAGCAAATGCATATCTTCGCCGTAAGCGGATGTGGCGTCAGAGAGTAATCATTTGGGATATGTGCCTGCTGGCGACCGCCACTTATATTCTCCTGCCCAATGACTGGATGGGTGAATTCCGCTTTGCAACTCCATTTTTTCTTCTCCTCGCAACAGCCATCGCGGTTGAAGCCAAAGCGGCATCAGATTATCTCACAAATACTTACAAACTCTCATCGTCGCGACGAGCGCTTCTGATTGGCGCATTGCTCCTTGCGATGTTCAGTATATCTATCTTAGAGCAATACCCGCGATTTGCAAGATTCCGGAGTAATCCGGTGGTAGCCCTCAGGACCATAGCAACGGAATACGCATATCCTTTCAACACTTATGCCGAAAGACTCGGACTAACAGACGCATCCCTCCTCACACCTGACCTCGGCGGGGTTCTTTTTTATTCAAAGCTCAAGGTCTACGATCTGGCGGGCTTATGTGATGGAACCATCGCAAGATTGCACCCAAGAAAGCAACCGGCTTTCTACAACTATATTTTTGACACAATCAAGCCAACATTCATTCATACTCACGGGTACTTTACAGCCATATCAGAGTTTGACACCGACAAGCGATTCGCGCGTGATTACGTCGATATAGAGCAACTTGAAGACAAGTACGCCGAACGGCAACTGAAACGAAAAGTTATGTCAGGAAACTTTGTCAGGCGAGACGCCTTGCCGGATGGAGAGAAGTCCCTGCAACTTCTTCGCCAAGAATAAACTCTATGCATTGCTACGACCTTACATACAAAAAAACCGCCCGACAAAACTGTCGGACGGCTTATACGATGAATCTACTTATTGAAAAAAAGACTAATTCAAATACGCCCGTAATGACCGACTGCGACTGGCATGACGCAGGCGACGAATCGCCTTTTCCTTAATCTGACGCACACGCTCGCGAGTCAGTGAAAAACGCGCGCCGATTTCCTCAAGCGTCAGCGCCTTGTCATTGTTCAAACCAAAATACAAATTGATGACTTCGGCCTCACGCGCGGTCAGCGTATCGAGCGCCTTTTCGATTTCCAGACGCAGGCTGTGACCCATCAGGTCCTCATCCGGCGAGGGCTGGAACTCGTCCTCAAGAATATCTATCAGCGAATTGTCCTCGGACTGCGAAAACGGCGCATCGAGTGACAAATGCGAATTCGATATTTTGAGTGTATCAGAGACTTCGCCTTCCGGCAAATCCAGCTCTTTGGCAATTTCCTCAGGAGAGGGAATGCGCGAGTAGGTCTGCTCCAGGCGCGACGAAATCTTACCGATTTTGTGCAGCGTGCCAACCCGGTTGAGCGGCAAACGCACAATCCGGCTCTGCTCGGCAAGCGCCTGCAAAATCGCCTGACGAATCCACCAGACGGCATAACTGATAAACTTAAAGCCACGGGTTTCATCAAAGCGTTTGGCCGCCTTAATCAACCCGATATTGCCTTCGTTAATCAAATCCGCCAGCGACAATCCCTGGTTCTGGTACTGTTTCGCTACCGAAACAACAAAGCGCAAATTGGCCTTCGTAAGCGCTTCCAGGGCTTTCTGACTACCCTGCTTAATCTTCTTGGCCAAACGCACCTCTTCGGCGGCGTTGATAAGGGGGGTTTCCCCGATTTCTTTGAGATAAAGGTCGAGCGAACGATCTTCATCCTTATACTTCATTGCCATTGTGTGAGTGTTGTACCCCGTTACTTCATGCAACACGTGCAATGTTACGCGCTCACGAATTCAGTTTCTCAGGGGATACCCCTGCGAACTTCACCGTGAACAGTTTCTGTGATCTTGATTGCTCCGCTAACGAAGCGCCGTGGAAAGCTCCTACTTCCCACTCGAGAAACAGTTTAGATATGTACTGCCTACTGCAATGGCTCCTGATGCGATATGTCCGGTTCAACAGTGTCAGTATCAATTTCAGATGTACGACTGAGTAATTTTTTCTTTTCTGGCTGACAAGCAAGCTTGTGAGTCCCTCCTCTACAGTCGCACTGAACGATACTCCGTATTCCCCATCCTATCGATGACAATCATCGGAACCCGTTTTGTTCTATCAGACAATGCTGCTGTGATCCGTTTGAAATCACTCACATTCCTGACAGGTTTTCCTCCTACTTCGGTAATTACATCGCCCGGCGCAAACCCCGAGCGTTTTGCCTCACTCCGTCCGCTGACACCGATTACGACAACACCCTCTGCGAATTCAAGGCCGTTGCGCGCCGCAATCTCACGAGTAAATGTCCGCAGTTCCAGTCCACCCCAGCTTACAGCTTCACCTGCATCCCGCTTTGAAGCTCCCGGACTACTGGCCAGAATGTCGCCTTTGCGTTTGTCTGTTAAACGTGCGGTCAGAACCTTATGGTTGCCGCCGCGAATAATACCTATCTTCGCCTTATCTCCGTCATGGGCTGTTGAAACCAGAATAGACAATTGCGAACTGTTTGTTACATCATGGTCTCTGAATGTGACAATAATATCATCCGGTTGAATTCCGGCAATTGCCGCCGGAGAATTCGGCACAACCTGCTGAACTACCACTCCCCTGACCTCGTTGAGATGCAACCGGCGCGCATCCGCCTGCGTGACATCGGCCATACTCACTCCGAGCCAGGCGCGACGCACTTCACCATAGGCAATCAAATCCGGCACAATCGCCCGCGCCAGATTTATCGGCACAGAAAACCCGATTCCAACTGATGAGCCGGTGGGAGACGAAATAGCCGAATTGATTCCCACTGCCTCACCCTTGAGGTTCAACAACGGTCCGCCGGAATTCCCCGGGTTGATTGCCGCATCAACCTGGATGTAATCCTGATAGTCAGGACTCTCTGCGCCGAAACGTAAACTCGAACGCCCTTTGGCGGACACCACGCCAACTGTCACTGTGCCGGAGAGCCCCTGTTGCGGAAACGGATTGCCAATAGCAATCGCCCAGTCACCGACACGCAGTTTCTCGGAATCGCCAAATGGGATAAATGTCAGCTTATCATCAGTATCCACTTTGAAGACCGCCAGATCTGTCGCCGGGTCGAGCCCCACAAGTTTCGCCTGATAGACAAAGCCCTTGGTGGTGCGCACCTCAATCGTCTCAGCGCCTTCGACAACATGATTATTGGTCAGCAAATAGCCGTCCGGACGAAAAAAGAACGCCGTACCTGAGCTGGTCGCTTCAGGAGCGTTTCCTCTGTGGAAAAAACTGCTTGATTTGGTCTTGCGCTTTGCGGTAACCGAAACAACCGCCTCAGAGACCCGCTCGATAACCGGTACAAATGGCGAGGTGTATTCACCATCGTCATCCTTGACAACCTGCGCGCCGGTAAGTGTCGCATCAATCTGGCTGACATTCAGTTGAGTGTTGTGGGATGTTTTCTTATCGCCGGCCACCGAATGGCCGGTCCAGTCCATTTGCGAGGCGATAACAACACCAAGCGCTGTAAAGCCGACCGCCAGCAACGTTGTTTTCAGAAAAGACCCCCGTGGTGAAGCAGGTGAAGCCGGTGAAGAAGACGTGAAAGTCACGTCATTCCCTCTACCGTCACGGCTATTACCGTCAGGACGATCTGTCAG
The DNA here is from genome assembly GCA_964516945.1 of uncultured Ignavibacteriales bacterium. Lineage (GTDB taxonomy): Bacteria > Zixibacteria > MSB-5A5 > GN15 > JACZUZ01 > JAJRPJ01. The sequence goes on along the minus strand of CAZFAL010000070.1, from coordinate 1,160 downwards.
ATCGTCTTCCGGATTGTCATGTCGGTTTTCTGTATATCGATCGTCGTTGTCATGTGGGTACTGTATATCAGCCAAAGCTATAAAACCCCTCTCTTCTCATCTCGCACACGCTAATCGCCTCGCACATCACGCCTTATCGGACATCACTTACTATCACGCAGTTTTAGCGCGGAGCCAAGAAATATACCTCATCTGTTTCCTGCTGTCAATGGAAAAGTTTTTGCCTGCGCCAATCCCAATCGCACATGGCAATCACATCTCCTCAAAGGTGTTATACGCCGGCTATTGGCGCAGAGTTTCTCCCGTAGCGGCGGTTTAATAGGTTTTGATAGATTTGATAGATGTGTCTGCCTGCAATCCGGTAACTCGCGGTTTCCAGGTTCGCTTGACGGCAGACAATCCGGCGGGTATGCTCATTTTGACGTCCGGGGCGATGTCAGGCGACTGTTCTATGCCCACCCCGGCTCTTCGTTTTCTTCGTTTGCAAAAGAGGAGAGGAAACTGTTGGAAGATTGCAAAAACCAAAACGATGATCCGGCTGACCCGGATGACCGGGCTGACCGGGCCGACGAGACAGACAAGCAGTTCTGTCTGGATATAGTGAATTGTGGCAAGTCATTGTACCAGAATGGCTTCATCGCCGGCTCCGAAGGAAATATATCGCTCAGAACGTCTGAGGACCTCATACTAATTACACCGGCCGGGGCGCGTAAAGGGGAATTGCAAGCCACAGATATTGTGAGATTGTCGTCCGCAGGTGAGCAGATTCCGACAGATACAAACGTGCGCCCCTCTTCCGAAGCCGGGATGCATCTCGCAGTCTACCGCATGCGGCGTGACATCTACGCCTGTGTCCACTCACATGCCCCACATGCCACAGCCTTCGCGGTGGCCGGAATTGAGCCGGAAATTGATGTTTTGCCGGAAGTTTCAGTCTTCGTCGGCAGAATAGCCCTCACAGAGTACGCTCCACCCGGAACTCCGGCCGTTGGCGAGTCGCTGGAACCGTTTCTTGATGAGTGCAATGCGTTCTTGCTGAAAAACCACGGCCTGCTGACAATCGGCGCGACACTTGAAGAAGCCCTCAACCGCCACGAGATAGTTGAGCAGTATCTGAAAATCCTGACTCTGGCGAAATCGCTCGGGAATGTTGATCATCT
>CAZFAL010000069.1:0-15003 GCA_964516945.1 uncultured Ignavibacteriales bacterium | reverse complement strand
AATCATTCGGTTCATTGAGCCATTGCGCTGTAAGTCAAAATAGGTGCAGCCAACAGTCAACCCCCTTGTGGCGTCCTGCAATCCCGGAGTGCAACCGGGATTCGCGCTGGATGATGTAGCTCCGAGATATTGTCCGTTGTAATTCGATGATTGTGCAGTGTTAGTAGGTCGCCCCCGTCCATCAACCGGCAGGGCGTATTTGACCGCATTGGCCGCGCGCTTGTGAACCCGATTGGCTGTGTCTGTATCCAGCGCAAAGCCGGTTTGCGCAAGCGACAGCGCTAGTACGCCGAGCAAACAGCACATCGGTGTAAGACGTGAAAAACCGCGACGAAAAGCTTTCATTGGTACAACCTCCCTGTGCTGTGAGGGGATTTCAATGGAATTACGAGCGTCCTTGTCGGCGTCATAGGCGAGAAGAAGGAGGCGCTATCGAGGGCATAGTCAATATATGGCCTACAAACGGAGGTTGCAAGAGAAAAGTACTGACTTGAGCTGAATGCTCGGAAAGAAAGAATCCATCAGCAGTCGTCAGCGTTTTCTAACAAACACTTGCAGACTGAGGTTCGCAGTTCCACTGCCAGTAAGACCCTCAAAGTCGCTTTGGCGAAAGTTCGCTCCAGCCGAGACCTCAGTAGTAAATGCCGCCTGTATGTGGTTAAGGGTCGTAGTCACAAGGGTGTCACCTGTGCAATGAAACTGCATGCCCGGAGAATTACAACCTGACAGTATGACATCATTACCCGCAAAAATACCTCCGCACGGATCAAAAGGAATTGCCATCGCCAAACCGACATGAGAGACTCCGCCGACAAAATTTGTTCCGCTAGAAGCGCTGGTTGCGGAATTGGTCCAACTGATATAAATGTCAACTGTGTCTTGTGATGGATTCACTATGTCAACAACGACGCCGTTGTTCAGCCCGGTAATGCTGGATCCCCCGCCGAAATTCAGGTTGGCATTTGCTGATGCCGCGTGCTCCGGGCCAACTGACCCCATGGGAAGTGACGCTGTGGCCGAAGCGGTGGATGATATTGAAAAACCGCTGGATGACACAGTGATCGCTCCTGAGGCGCTAGCCGAGGACACAGAACTTCCGGCGTTGGCGGCGCCTGAAACACCGCCGAACGAGTAGCCCGTTACGAGACAATTCGCTATCTCAAAATCAGTTGTATCATAGCCATCTGTTGCGAATTGCTCATTGCCGTCCGTCACTTCGCCATGCGTAGTATACTCAGCGCTGGCACGGCCGAGTACGCCCGTCGGTCCGTAGAAAACCGTAACTTCGAGCCTACTACTGTAATCAACAGTAGCCACACTCGTTTGGCCGCCAACTACAGTGATAATCTGTGATGAAGGTTTCCCGGCGAGAGTATCACCAGTCCGAGTGTTTACTACGTCATTCGCCTTAATTGTGTAATCTCCGGCCAGTAGTGAGTCAATGAGTCCTTCTGAAAATATTTGCTCTTGAAAACCATTCGGACCTGAAATTGAAATGTCGGGAGCAACACCGCTTGGTAGGCCTGCAACTGTCAGCAGAATATTCCCAAACTTCTTCTTGTAAGCAATCGCCACACTCACATCGTCGCCGCCGGTCAACGTCACTGTTGTATCCATTGGCTTCGCTACATACTGTTCACCGGTATTGTCAGTGACATCCAACGCTGTCAAGTGATAATTCCCCGCGTCAAGTCCGCGCAGGGTGTCGGTTGCGGGGAGTGTCCCGGATGAGTACCCTCCCGGGCCGGTCACGACAACACTGGCGTTGGTTCCATCCGGCAGGCCCGTGATGACTACTGCCAGCTGGGCCGGTTTGCCCACAACGACAGTCTTTGTCTCAGTTCCGGGCGCGTTGTTACCAAAGGCCCCGCCGGAATAGACACAACCCAGACACAGCGCATTGTCAAAGAGAACCCGAGAGCGCTCACCGGCGCCACGTCCCCGCGCCTGGATTCTTCCCTCGCCACGGCTGATACCTTTCCATTCAAACGAACCGGTGTCAGCGGTAATAAAATCTTCCGTGAAACTGTACAACTGAACAAGGTCAGAATGGGTGACCATAACCGGCCCCCAGGTCATTTGTGGGATATCCGCCGTCGGGTCAATGAAGATAGCTCCGCCACTCTGGGTATTGGACTGGATTACCGCATCCCGATACATCCCCAGCGCCCAGCTCATGGCGTTCTTGAGAAACGCCGTCGCGCTTTTGATGAGGTCTGTGCTGCGTGTTTTTGTAACACCCAGCATCTTCAGAAGCATATCGAGGACTTGCGTAGCGCGAATCGAGGCTGGGTGATTGATTGCGGAAACAAGAACTGCGGTATTGGTCAATTCGTCCACCGCCACAGTGTCTGTAGCCACCGTCAACGAAAACTCAGTAATCTCGGACGGAAACAAACTTGGCGCGATTGTGCCATAGACAAAATCAAACACTGTCAGCAAGGCGCCAATAATCGCTTCAGCGGGCACACCGACACCACTTAAGGCAATCAATCCGGCGGCCATTCCAACTGTGTTGGCGTAGGTGGTTGTAGTGGGTTTGACGAAATAATTGGCGTAATCATCAAGCACAACGAAAATCTGCATCTGACAGGCCAGATCCATGTCTTCGCCGCTACCCTTGCAGAGGTCTCCCTGCTGGCGCGCCAGTGTCAGCGAATCGGTCAGCCGCCCCAGCGAACCGGCGGCCTCGTTGAAGAAATCCAAGGCCCCCGACGACGCCAGCAGACCGTCCATCAGGGACATGTCCGGCGCCGGGCCGATGTTCCAAGTCGATGTGCCCTGCATTACTGAGCCCAGAGAGCTGTCAGTCGCCGAAGTCAGCGAATCCAGCATGGCCAAAATTGCGTCGCGATAACCGGGTAGACGTGGGTCCTCACCGGGGATTGTCGGCAGTGAAGAATAAATCACTCGCAATGAACCTGTCAGCTTAATGAAATCCTGCCGTAACATCTCAGTGGCGCCATCGGCGTGTTGCAGAGAATCAACACTAACAGCCGCCGATGCCCTGGCAACTACATTCCCGTCCTTGCGAATCTCAACATCCTGCGCTTTGGACGGAGGAGCAGGCCAGTGACTTGCCGAATCGAGGAATAGTGGAATCATTGTCTGAATGCCGGAGCTGTCCTGCAAGAAAACGGACAATTCACCTCCAATATAGATTTCCGTCGCCGTGTCCGCCGGAGTGATTGTATAGCCGCTGATACTCAGCAATGTCCCCGGCGCGCCGGAGGATGGACTCACGGTCAGCGCTGTCGGATTCGGGTTCGGCTCGACCGGTGAATTGTCCTGCTTTGAGCAAGTGAGCACAGTGAACACTACCGCAACGATGATTAAAGTTAGTTTTGCATTGCTGTGAGGACTATGCATGAGAACCGCCCTTTGTTATGGTTAAGGTTTGTGAATGATATAGTGTACGAGTGTCTCCTCAAGCAATATACGATGAACTCGAAAATCGGCAAGGAATGATTTGGCAGAACCATGTGCCCAAGCTCATAGCGTAGCGCTATAGCTGTCATGATTGTGACTTTTGTGACCGGCAATTCTTTCGACATTGAATCGTTAGAATCGCTTGCAAACGAGGCGCTCCAAACGTATCTATATGTCTACTATGGCACATTCGCGGAAATACATGATAGCCGGTAACTGGAAGATGAATCTGACGGTGGAGCAGGGGCTCAAGCTTGTTGAGCGGCTGGAGGCCAAAGTCGGGCGGCAGAGCTCGGTTGATGTGGTCGTGGCGCCATCATTCGTCGCTTTGTATGAAGTCGCCAACCTGCTGAAATGGAGTAAGATACAGGTTTTTGCGCAGAACATGAGCGAGTTCGAGTCCGGGGCCTATACCGGCGATGTCTCGCCGTCAATGTTATTGACTTCGGGATGTAGCGGCGTTATACTTGGCCACTCTGAGAGGCGCGGGTATTTCTCAGAGACAGAAGACCTTATCGGGCGCAAAGTTACGCTGGCGTTGGCGCATAAGCTGACGCCGATTGTTTGTGTCGGCGAAACCGCCGAACAGAGAGAAAGCGGCGCGACTGAGGAGATTCTGAAACGGCAATTATCCGGCGCCTTTCCGGACTCGGTCAATGACTTTGTCATTGATGAGGGTCAGGAGATAATCGTCGCCTATGAGCCGGTGTGGGCGATAGGCACAGGCAAAGTGGCCACACCGGAGATTGCGCAGGAAAGCCACAGGTTCATTCGGAACTGGTTGGCTGAAAGGTTTAGCGCCACAATTGCCGATGCCACACGTATACTCTATGGCGGTTCGGTGAAGCCGGACAATGCCGCAGGGTTACTGGCTCAGGAAGATATTGACGGCGCGCTTGTCGGCGGATGTAGTTTGAAGTCGGACGAGTTTAGCGCGATTATTGAAGCGACTCCGGGTTTTGGGCCGGAGTCAGAAGCAGGTAAAACAGAACCGGAGACATCCAGTGCGAAGTGACACGCGACAAGTAACATAAAGTTCAGTTACATAGTGTTCAGTAACATAGTGTCAAGACAGCTTCAGAATGAATGTCCAGAACGTATAGCGTAGTTTAGAAATTATTCAGTCGGAGGGACGCCCCGTGTTTTTTGCAGTAGTAGTGTTTCATGTCATAATAGCCGTAGCGCTCATACTGGTGGTGCTGATGCAGTCCTCGAAGGGTGAAGCATTGGCCGGTTCCGCTTTTGGCGGCGGTGGCGGCGGCGGCGGTGGCGGCTCTTTCGGTGGGGCGCGTGTTCCGTTCCTGTCAAAGGCCACAACTGTGCTGGCTATCGTTTTCATGCTCAACTGTGTGGCGCTGACTATGCTCAGCGCTCAGAGCCAACCGGTCGGCGCCAACGGACAGCCGGATCCGAACGCCAAGTCAATCGTGACCGAGAAAATGCAGAAAGAAATTCAGGCCAATCAGGCCGCCGCCGGAAATCAGGTTGACACATCTGCCACACAGGATGGCGGTGTGAATCTCGACAGTCTCATCAAGGTCGAACAACCGGGCGCGACAACGACTCCGGCCTCATCCTCTGATTCGACACAAGGCAAGTAATCTGCTGATTCCGAATTGGAATCGCAATCTACGCGGAAGTGGCGGAACTGGTAGACGCACCATCTTGAGGGGGTGGCGCCGCAAGGTATGGGGGTTCGAGTCCCCCCTTCCGCAAAGAAAACAGCCATATATTTTTCAGAATACTTTAACCCTGTTTGGATTTGCCAGACAGGGTTTTTTGTTATTCTTTCGGCTATGAGTAAGTTTCCACACGAGCGTTCATCAACAACGAGCGGCGGGGCGCCCGCTCCGGATGGAAACGTTGAAAGCGGCGCGGACGTTCGGAATAGGAAGTTTGCGACATTTCTGCAGGTTGTGGACAAACACCCGCTTTTGATTGTCTTCGGGAGCGCCATCATCTTACGCCTTGTTGCAGTCTTCTTCTCCAAAGGATACATGGCCTCGGATGACCACTTTGAGACTGTCAAAATTGCGTTTGAATGGTTGCAACATGGCAGTCCGTTCAATGCTGACGGGCTCTTAACATGGAACAATACTATCATAGGCGGAGTCACTCGCTTTCCGCTGTATACGCTGTCACTCTATGCTCTCTTTGTTGTTGAACGCTGGCTGGGGATGACATCACTGGACCAGATGATGTACGGCATGCGTCTGGCGCATGTCGGGATTTCGTTGCTCGCAGTCTGGGCTGTGTATCGCGCTGTGGCGTTGGTGACGAAGTCAACTCGCTGGGCGGTTCTCGGTGGTCTATTTGTCTCTGCCCACTTTCTCATGCCGTATCTTTCTGTGCGGAATCTGATTGAGATGGTTGGCGGCAACATATTCATTGTCGCCATCTATTACTTGTATCGCTGGCGTGATGGCGCCGCTCGCAACCTTTCTGAGCGAAAGACAAATCTGTTACTGATTGTCGCCGGAATCATCACCGGGCTGGCCTGGATGGTGCGTTTTGAAATAGCGTTGGCAGCGGCGCCGATTCCGTTTGTCCTCTGGTATCAAAGTCGTCGCCTGCGAACAGCGCTCTGGTATTCGGCCGGTGTTCTTGTCATGGTACTACTTTCGGGTGTTGTTGATTATGCGTTGATTGGTTCGTTCATGGCATCGACTGTCAATCACCTCAGTCAGGTGCAACATGAAGGCGCAGTCTATCAAACTTCATTCTTCATTTATCTGAGTGTCATAACGCTATTTCTCATCCCGCCTTTTGCGTTTGTGTTTTATTGGCTCTGTCTGAGCCGTAATTTCTGCCGTGAGCATGCGTTGTTGCTCGTCAGCGTTTTGTCATTTGTCATCCTGCATATGGTTGCCGAAAGTCGTCAGGAGCGTTATATGATTCCGATAATTCCTGTACTTCTTTTGCTGGTCACATTGGCGCTCTGGAATCGCTATCAATCTCACGGCTACATTCTCAAGAGCCGTAAACTATTTACCGGAATAGTCGCCACAACTGTCATCGCGAATTTCGCGCTTCTGCCGGTCTTCATGTTCCATTACGGACACAAGGGCATCGTTGAGCCATTTGTGCGACTGGCCGACAGTGACCCGGCATACTCGCGAGCCGGGACGCTGATTGTTTCACCGGCTTTCAGAACCTGGTTCCCCACACAATACGCCGCCGATAACGGGCGGAGCGCGCAGAAGAGCGCTACGGTGAGTGCAAGCGACAAAGCAATTCAGTATGTGTTTTCATGGAGCGAGCTGGAGAGTTGTCGGGCAACGGATAGCTGGCTTGCTGATGTCGAGTACATTTTTGTCTACCCCGGAAGCCCTGATGCTCTCAGCGAGACTCTTGATTCGTTGCAGATGCCCGACGCACAGTTCGCCCAATCGTTGCATATCACGCCGTCCCTGATGGGCCAAATCCTGCACTGGCTCAATCCACGGCATAATCCGACCTATGAAGTCTGGGTCTATCGACGAATCTGAGCGACCAGGAGTAGGGAAGACCCGGCGGATTTTGCTTGTTCTGTCGCCTGAATGTTGTTATCTTGCAGAGCATGAGGGACGCATGTCCGGTGTACATCTTTACATTGTACATCTGTACATCGCGTCTCCGGGGGCATACCTTCAATTACCGCAGTTTGTTAAGCTGACCCCTCACCGGTCGATTCAATACATACGGCAGTGAATTTCCACCTCAGGCCAAACTTTACAGAAACCGGCCCCGGTGAGCAATGGATAATTGAGATAATTCAGATGACTGACATAACAAACACATTGGGAAGACAAGCGATGCATATTTCTGTCGGCGTATTTGCCAAAAGAACGTTCAATGAGCTATTCAGGATTGCCACTCTGGCTCTTACTCTTCTCCTGCTTGTCGGCGTGTCTGCTACAGCCAAACTCAAGCCGCGTCAGGCGGCGCAAAAACCGACTGAAACCACAGTCGGCGCTCAGGCGGACATTCAGCGAGTCGTAGTTAAATTCGCCGAAGGTAGCGCCGTACGGAACATCGTCGGTCGCGGCGCTTCCGGCTTGCGCTCGTTTGCCGGTGTTGATATTTCAAAAGCAGTGTCAGTTTTACATAAACGCGAAAACATTGCGACGGTCAAACCGTTGTTTGCAATCCCAGCCGGTGAACTGGACAGGCAGAGAGAGACGCTCCAAAAAAGGACCAATCAGCAATTGGCGGATTTGGCGAATTACTATCAGATTGAAGTGACCGATCCGGCTGAATGTGCGCGACTCTGCAACGAACTCAATGCGCTCGACTATGTTGAAATCGCCTATCCGGAGCCACGCGCCTATCCGGCTATACTAAACTCGCCGGAACGTGGCGAGCTCCCCGGCGCCAATCAGTCAGCGTCGCTGGCGGCATCGGCGTCCGGTACGCCGAGTTTTCAGGGTGATCAGGACTATCTTGAGGTCGGCCCTGACGGTGTCGACGCCTATTATGCCAATGAGTTTGCCGATGGTGACGGAACGGGTGTCAAGATTGTTGACATTGAGGGCGCGTGGAATGTGTCACATGAGGAATTGGTGGGCAATCCACCGACAGTGACGATTGGTGGTAACGGGTCAGACAATGACCATGGCACAGCAGTTATGGGAGAGATCCTTGCTGCCGACAACGGTACCGGCACAAGAGGAATTGTCCCCGGCGCCCAGTGGGGTTATACAGCTCTCGGCTCAATGATAACGGCCGCGCAAAGTATGAATCCCGGTGATGTCTTCCTAATCGAACTGCACACTCCCGGTCCGCACTTCAATTTCCAGGTCGTCAGCGGTCAGGAAGGATTTGTGGCGATGGAATATTTTCAGGCCAACTTCGATGAATTTGTGCAGGTCTGGGCAATGGGGATGATTGTCTGTGAGGCGGCGGGGAACGGTTCGGAAAACTATGATGATACATCCATTTACCAGCAAAAATTTGATACAACCTTCCGTAACTCTCATGCAATCATGTGCGGAGCCGGAGCGCCGCCGAATCAGTTTATGACGTATGGGATAGCCCGGCATCGACTTGGGTTTTCCAATTATGGTGAGCGAGTCAACTTGCAGGGATACGGCAACGGTGTGACAACAACCGGCTATGGCAATCTCTATAGCGGCGGTTCACAGAATTCATGGTTCACGAACAGTTTCTCCGGCACATCGTCCGCCTCGCCAATTGTCACCGGCTCGGTGATGGCGTTGCAGGCCGCTTATAAAGCCGCCAGCGGCGGAGTCCCTCTTGACGCTGACGAAGTGCGCACAATCCTCAACGCCACCGGGACACAGCAACAGGCGGACACCCTGGAGCACATCGGCCCGTTGCCGAATCTGCGCGCCGGGCTGGATACACTTTTTGGGGTCATCATCGACGCCGACCTTGGCGCAGTTCCACAATTTGCCCGCGCACCGGTCGCAGTGAGTTTCAGTGCGACCCCGCTGGCGCCTATCAGCGCCTATCGTTGGGACTTTGGGGACGGAGACACTGCTACAGTGGAAGATCCAAATCACATCTACACATCCGCAGGACTCTATGACCTCAATCTCAGAATTGAAAAAGGCGCTGACACACTGACTGTCAGAAAACCGAATCGCCTGCTGATTGTCGCAGACACTCTTATCTCCGAGGACGCCAGTGGCGCAGTCGGTTCGCAAGTTGCAGTCGACATCTACGCGCGCAATACCCGCCCGCTTACGCAATTGGTGATTCCTTTCAGTTGGTCAGGCCCGGCGTCATTGAACTTTGACAGTGTCTCGACCGTCGGTCTGCGGACAGAAACATTCGCAGCGCCAAGCCAGATTAGCATTGATCCTTTCAACAAGCGAGCGGCATACTCTCTTACCGAAACCGCCCCGGGCGCGGCGCTGGCCGCCGGAGTCGGAGTGGTCTTGCGTGTCTATTTTACAATAACCGGTGGCGCAGGGGCGACACCGCATCCCATCACCATGCCTTCCTACAATGGTATCACACCGTTGTTTGCAACTGACATCGTCAACTTCATTCCCGATACACTCTCCGGAGCGGTTACGGTTGAGACCACTTGTTGTACAGTCGCCGGGGACGCCAACTTTGACTTTAGCGCCAATATCGGCGATGTGACATTCCTCATCGCCCGAATTTTTAATTCCGGGCCGGCCCCTGTCTGTTCTCAGTCTGCGGATGCGAATGCCGATGGCACGGTCAATATCGCCGATGTAACATTTTTGATTTCGTGGATATTCACATCAAGCGCAAGTCCTGTCTGTGGGCCGTAAAGCTACTTTTTCTTCGCTCTGTCTATCAAATCCATCTTTCAAATCTGTCTATCAAATCTTTCTATCCGGTCTGTTTATCTAATCCACTTCTTTCCAATTCTATGCTATAAAGTTTTTTCTCTACGCGCCGATTACTTGAAATGGAACATTGATTCAGTTTGAATCATTGTCTGATTCTAATCATTCTTTTTGTAACGTCCGGCTACTTCTGAATCAATGCGAGATGAGTAGGAACGAAATGAAGAGCAAACACATTCTCATTGTCGATGACGAGAAAATCATGCGTGATTTGATTAGCAGGTCACTGAACCCTCTTGGGTGTCGGATTTTTCTTGCATCTGATGGTATTGAAGGGCTTGAGACGCTTCAGAGAGAAAAAATAGACGTCTTGATTAGTGATATCAAAATGCCACGAATGGACGGTGTGAGCTTTATGCAGACGGCGCTGGAGCGTCAACCGGGACTGGCCGCGCTGTTTATCACCGGCCATGCCGATACGATGACACGACGCGAGGCGCGTGATATGGGTGTCGCCGACTTGATTATCAAACCCTTCAAAAACACAGAAATCATCCTCTCCATTCGCAGGGCGCTTAGTCTGGCGCGATTGTCGCACTCGCAGACCAAAACAGAGTAGTCGACAGGGGGACTGTTCAACCGCCCTCAGGGTTTGTTCAGCGCTTCTTCAATGATTCTTCAATACTTCCTCAATGATTCTGCCGCCACGCGCAGAGAACACCGAATTGGGTATAACGATGTCGGCTCCGGCGTTTTCTGCAGATTGCAGGAGTTCGGTTTGAACATGCGGCCCGAAACAAAGAATGACTCCGTCAAATCCGACCGTATCGCTTCGCAACTCCTGAATCTGTTTCACTGAGCTCTCGCCGTTGCGACCAAGGTCAAATATGATGATACCCGGCTGACATTCCTGCAGGACCGTCGACAAATCGTCATTGGCCCGCATCGTGACCAACTCCAGGCCGAGCCCATTCAACATTGCCGAGACCTTGCTCTTGATGAGCAGGTTTCCTGTGGATAGTAGCGCCTTCTTCATTCTCAAAGTCTTTTCATTCACAAACCCTGTTCCATGCTCAAATCCTGTTTCATTCACAAATCCTGTGCGAGATTACACCCTGATGTCGTGTTTGTCAATCGGTCTTTTAATCTGGCGTCGAATGTCAGTTGCGCGTAAGATAGTGTGTATGAAGATACCTCTCCACAGGCTCAATGTCGCCGTATGTGTCGGACTGGCGTCCCTGATATTAATTCTTGCAAGCCCGGTGTTTGCAGATGGCCAGGCAAAAAAGACTCCGGAACGCAAGAGCAAGGTTGCAAAAAATCTCAAACGGATTTCTGTCACGTTCGATGATCTTCCGGCTACCCGGATCTATAATTCAAAGGCGAGACATGAGATAACCCGTCGCATTCTCGATGCGCTCCATGAGCGTCATATCAAGTCCGCCGGGTTTGTTATCGGTGATAATATTGACTCTGACTGGGATATACTGGCGGCCTGGCTCGAGGATGGTCATGTGCTGGGGAGTCTTACGAACTCTCATCAGGATTTGCACATGACTGAGCCGGAACTGTTTATCAGTGACATGATAGCCGGAGCGAGAACTATCGAATCCTTTCTATCCGGCTATGGACAGAAAAAACGCTTTTTCCGTTTTCCGTATCTCCATTATGGCGAGACAGCGAAGGTGCGCAAACGGATTCTTGCATTGTTGAAAGACAATCATACTACCGTCGCCGATGTCTCTGTTGATACAGAAGATTATCTCTACAACCTGACCATGGAGAGCATCCGCTTTTCGACGGATTCGTCAACTTTTGCGCAGTTACGCACAGAATACCTTGAGCATATTGACGAAGCGCTCTCCAAAGCCGAAGCGCTTGCCGACTATGTTGTCCATCGGCCGGTCAAACATATCATGCTCTTGCATGTCAACCGTCTGAACGCTATGTTCCTCGGCGACCTGCTGGACGCAATAGCCGCAAAGGGCTATCAGTTCATCAGCTTTGAAGAGGCAATCAAAGACCCGGTATATCGCAAGAAAGACAGTTATTACGGTCCCAACGGAATTTCAAAATTGGAGCGCATCGCGCGTTCGGATTCCAAATACCGGCCGGATGGGATGTAACGGGTTTGTTGAGCAAGTCATTTATGCAGTCGTTGCGAGCGTTCGCGCGGCAATCTCCTTGCTCTCCGGCTCTTTGCGCAGTTTAACAAGAACACGAAACATCAAACTATTCACTCTTTACTACAACTATGAAATCTATGCTTACACAAGAATCACATGTGACCGTCTCTTCAAAGACTACCAAATCGCAAGTTTCTAATCTCGCATATACCCTACATCTGACTCGCGTTTTTACCGGTCTTCTGCTTGTTTCGCTCATTTTTGCCGCTTTGATGACCGGTTGTGGCGCTCCGAAGAAGAGCGGAGAAGGGAACTACAAATCCTGTGTCCCGGGTAAGTTGCAATATCTGCCGCGCGACAATGGTGTGTTTCTGCAGTGGCGCCCGAATTGCGGCTCAAACGGTTCGCAACGCGGGTACAATTTCTATATTGTCGCTGACTCAGAATTAACAAGCGACTTCCCGAAGAAATTCTCCAAAGCCAATGGTTTCGAATCACACACCGGCGCCGCCTATCCCGGTGACACCAATCCTGACAACACTATTGAAACCGCCGAATTGCACTCTCTGCTCAATGGTGTCCCATACAGCGCGATTGTGCGCAACATCCTCAGTGACGGCTCCGAATCGAAACCGTCAAATGTGATTCATTTCACTCCCATGCCCGGCGGGGAGTTCGCGTTGCATGTGCGCTATAGCGGTGAAAATGACGGTTTTGATTTTGCCTCCGGTCAGCCCGAGCGCGCCGACAATGCGCGCAATGACTTGTATCTCGCTAAATCATCAAAAGGGGCAATTATCGCCTCGCCTTCAAAGTTGAGTTTTGGACTCAAATCCACACGATTCCAAAAAGTCGGGAATTTCAAATCCCTGCTCGACGCCGCCGGAGAAAAGAGCTCCGGAGCCAAGACCGATGAAATCAAGGTCAAGGTTGGCGATGTCTTCGATGCGCTCACCGAAAACAATCATTACGCCCGTTTCAGAGTGAAAGCAATTGCCGACTCCGGGAAAGACAGCAAAGAGCGGGTTGTTACTATCGAATATCTCTATCAAACCCGACCGCAAGTGGACTCATTCTGAGTCAGCGTAGCTATTGGCTACGAAAGCCATCGGCGGCGAATATGTCGTCCGAAGTCCGGGGATGACAATCTCCCACAAAACCTGTATTATTCATAAATCCGCCCGTTGCCGGAAACAGTTTGGCGCGTGCGGGCGTTAGTATGCCATAGAAGCGTATGCTTGACGCGCAAATGGCGGCGCCGGGGTTTGTCGGCGCTTCGCCACAACAGCTAACGGACTGAAGCTGTCCGGCTTCAGCGCCCCGGAGGGAAGTACCTTGAAAACTGTGTTAACAAGAACGATCCAAACTGAAACACATCCCCGCACAGCGCGCTTTGCCTGTTTTACCCGCATTGCTAATCCGTTGGCATTTGCGCTGGCGCTGATTGCCATGCCGCTCCTCTGGACTGCGTGCTCGTCCGCGAATCAATCCGGAAACAGCATTCAATTGCCGCAGCAGTACAGCGCCGATGTCATTGATGAATACCGATCGTTGGCCAATGCCGGTTATCAGGCGCTCGACGCCGGTAATACCGACAAGGCCGTCGCGAGTTTTACCGCTCAATTGAAGCTGATTCCCACTGGGAAACTCGGGGCCTATAATCTGGCCTGCGCCTATGGTCGCACCGGCGACACCGGGAAGGGCATTCACTGGCTCTCCGAAGCGGTCAAAAACGGCTGGGACAGTCCTGATGATTTGCTCTACGATTCAGACCTCGCCTCGCTCAAGAGCAGTCCGGAGTTTGACAAGCTTGTCAAACAATCGCAGGCGACACGCGATGAAAAAAGTAAATTGCTGGCTAATGGTTTGCCGGTGTACAAGAAAGCTCCGGTGACGTTTGCAGATCAGGAAGCGTTTGACCAATGGTCGCAACAGCAGAGTGACATCCTCAAGGCCAACAGGAATATCTGGCAGAACTGGCAATACGCGGTGGCGTCGCTGGACTTCTATGCCAAACGACTCGCCGCTGAGCGTGAATTGCGCAAAGATGACCCGACGTATGACTATGCGCTGAATCGTGTGCGCACTATCGGCAGTATCAAAACAATCTGGGATTGTTGGGGGGCGCTGTCTGACGGTGTAGTCAAGGAGGCGACGTCATATTTGGCGAACCATAAATCAGGCGCCGGAGCCGATGAGGCGAATTATTATGCCGGTTTGGCGCTGGCTAAGAAATACTGCGATGAAGAGCCAACCGCTGAACAGGTCGCCGCAGAAAAACAGGCGCGGAGCTATTTCGCCAAAGTCAGCGACGACTCGCCGTTTCATGGCTCGGCTGACGCCTGGCTGATGGAATACAAGCTCGCTGATGCGCGCGGCAAGGGTCCTGAGGATGTGCAGGCGCTGTATGCCGATGTGCGCTCGCTTATCAAGAAATGCCGCGAGGACAAAGACCAGAATGCGATGCGGATTATTTCGGTCGGGTTTCATAGTGACGCTGTCAAGTCAATCTGGCCGCTGGACTTGAACCAGCCGGATTTTGACGGCAAGAATGTCTCGCTCGCTGATTACAAAGGCAAAGTCCTGCTGATTGATTTCTGGGCGACATGGTGCGGGCCGTGCATGGCCGAACTGCCGAATGTCAAAGCGGTCTACAAAAAATATCATCCGCAGGGGCTGGAAATTGTCTCGGTGTCACTGGATTATGACAAGCGGATGAGCAAAGAAGCCCTGCAAAAATGGACCAAAGAAAAGGGCATGAACTGGCGTCATATTTATGAAGGCAAGGGCTGGAATATCTCACTGGCCGACAAGTTTCTCGTCAAGTCTATCCCGTCAGTGTTCCTTGTCGGCAAAGACGGCAACCTTGTCGCAATGGGCGAAGATGTCCACGGCGAAAACTTAGAGCCAGCCGTCCAAAAAGCGCTGGCGGCGGATTTTCATTAGGGAATAATCGGCGAAGAACCGTAGGTCAATTCCCCGCTTTTGGGACTTGACGTGTGTTGGGTGCAAGAGCAGTTGCGATTCCATATTGTCATGCTGAGCGTAGCGAAGTATCTGGCTTGGGATTTACGGAAGGCAGAGAGTGAAAGGTCGCCCACCGCTTGCGGTGGGTAAGTTACGATTTCATTAGAATACATGCAATAAAGGCGAAGGGAACCCACAGCAAGCTGTGGGCGACC